>CABVRQ010000003.1:55275-107028 GCA_902500695.1 uncultured Nitrospira sp.
GTTGAAGAGCAAAAGCGGGCACTGGAACTTGGCCGACGTTTGTTGGAACAAGAATTTCGGCGACACAATCTTCCCGTCGCGCAATCTTTGAAGTCTGATCGCCTCTCGTCAATGGCTAAGGCAAAGGGCAGTGAAACGGTGGACGAATTGATTCGGCAGGTTGGATTTGGCCGATTGTCCCCGGATCAAATTGTCAGTCATTTTTACGAGGAGGCTGAACAAGAGCCTTCGCATTCCACGAAAGGTGTCCCTCTCATCCCTCAGCAAAGAATGCCTGGTCTTCTTCGTGAGGGGTCTGTGAAGTTCGGGGGAACCAAAGATGTCTTGATGCAACTCTCCAAGTGTTGTAAGCCTGTTCCCGGTGAGCCGATTCGTGGATATATTACCCGTGGGAGGGGGTTGACTATTCATGCGATCGATTGTCCGAACTTTCAATCATTAGAATGGGATCACAATCGATTGGTGGAGGTGGAGTGGGATTCTGAGCTTGATGGCACCCATTCAGTTGAAGTGTCAGTTTTAACCCTGGATCGAACTGGAGTCTTGGCTAAGGTTTCCGCTGGAATTTCTCAATGTCAAGCCAATATTACCAGGGCGGAGATTTCTACCAGGGAGGATAGAAAGGCCGTATTAGATTTTGTCATCGAAGTTAAAAATACTGCACACCTTGAACTTATACTACAGGAAATCCAGCGGGTTGACGGCATTCTTTCTGCCAAGCGGGTGAGGGGATGGTAGGTAATTGGTAGGGGCAGTTAAGAGGGGTTACGGTTCTGGAAAGGCAAGGCGATTGTTAGTCGGCCTCCTGGTAGGAGTTGCAGCTTTTCTGCTGTTCCGGCATTGAGTTCAAGGACCTGCCAAGACTGTTTGTACGAATAAAGGCGTGGGCAGTGGTCATCTATCCTTGTGCAAATAGGGACGTTTGCTTCAATGTGGATGATTGTTCCCTTCTGGTCCAGCCATAAGATATCAAGTGGGATCCTGGTGTTCTTCATCCAAAAGGTCCAATGTCCCGGTTCTGGAAAAATAAATAACATGCCATGATTTTCATCCATGGCGGTCCGATACATTAGTCCTTGAGCTCTTTTATCTAGGGTGTCTGCCACCTCGGCGAAAATAATGGCTCCCTTCGAGGTCGCGATGTTAGCAAGTCCGTTTTCCTGCCGGTCATGTATTTCCCCAAAAGCGTTTAAGTGAGATCCAATGATTAGCCCCATGGTTAAGCAAAAAGGCACGATCACCATCCAAGTTAAACATTGAAAATTCAGCCGGCTTCTCTGCTGGCTTGGTAAGGGTAGGTGAGTGCGCTTCATGAGGAAATCCATTTTTCATGAATGTGGCTTGGGGATGGAGGATTTGTCAAATAAGACATTCTCCTGTCTTAAAAAAGGCAGGGCAAGGGTCTTGACCAGACCATCTTTGGAAATTATAATGATTCGTTTACAAGTAGAGTGAATTTGTTCCGCTCCTGTTTTTAGAACAAAACACGAATGTTTTTGTTGTTGATCTGTACATGCAGGGGCTAATTTCTGCCTTGTTTGTCTTCACTTCAAAAAGATCTTCATCTTAATAAATTCCATGATGTAATTCCAAAACGGTTTAAGTAGAAGACGGTCCTACTCATTCAAAGGGCAGGTACCCAAGCGGTCAACGGGGGCAGACTGTAAATCTGCTGCCATCGGCTTCCAAGGTTCGAACCCTTGCCTGCCCACCATGACTGACTGAAAAGGACGGGATCTAGTGGTTATGATGAAAATTTTTGTAGAAAGTAAAGTTTTTCAATATAAAGTGGTTAAACCAAGCTGCGGGCGTAGCTCAGTGGTAGAGTTCCAGCCTTCCAAGCTGGCTGTCGCGGGTTCAAATCCCGTCGCCCGCTCCATTGTTTTTGGGTGGGCTTAGATTTGTGTGTCTTTTCGAGGCAAAGATTCTCGAGTGAGTGGTAGAGCCCATGTAGCTCAGTTGGTAGAGCACGTCCTTGGTAAGGACGAGGTCACGCGTTCGATCCGCGTCGTGGGCTCCAGCAACGATAACATTTTGAATTATTGTATAGCATTAAGGAAGAGGTAGGGCATGGCGAAGGCGAAGTTTGAGCGGAAAAAGCCGCATGTCAATGTAGGGACGATCGGGCATGTCGACCACGGCAAGACGACATTGACCTCGGCGTTAACCAAGGTAATGAGTGGTGCGGGTAAGGCCAAGTTCGTCCCCTATGATGAGGTGGCCAAGGCCAGTGAGAGCCAGGGCCGACGGGATCCGACCAAGATTCTCACCATTGCCATTTCGCATGTGGAATATGAAACGGATAATCGGCATTATGCGCACGTTGACTGCCCGGGGCATGCCGACTACGTCAAGAACATGATCACGGGGGCGGCGCAAATGGACGGCGCGATTTTAGTGGTCAGTGCTGCTGATGGGCCGATGCCGCAAACGCGGGAGCATATCTTGTTGGCGCGGCAGGTGGGCGTGCCGTTTATTGTGGTCTTTTTGAATAAAGCGGACAAGGTTGAGGACAAGGAGTTGTTGGAGTTAGTGGAATTGGAAGTGCGGGAGTTGCTCACGAAGTATGGCTTCCCGGGCGATGATGTGCCGGTGGTTATCGGGTCAGCGATCAAGGCCATTGAGGGGGATGAGAGTGAGGTAGGGGTCCCGTCGATTATCCGCTTATTAGAGGCCGTTGATAGCTACATCCCGACCCCGCAGCGGGCCATTGATAAGCCGTTTCTCATGCCGATTGAAGATGTCTTTACGATCAGTGGTCGCGGAACGGTGGTGACGGGCCGGGTGGAGCGCGGGGTGGTCAAGGTGGGCGATGAAATAGAGATTGTGGGGCTGAAGCCGACGCAGACGACGATTGTCACGGGTGTGGAAATGTTCCGGAAGGTGTTAGATGAGGGGCAGGCGGGTGACAATATTGGGGCGCTGTTGCGGGGCACGAAGAAAGAGGATGTGGAGCGGGGCATGGTGTTGGCCAAGCCGAAGAGTATTACGCCGCATACGAAATTCAAGGCGGAAGTGTATATTTTGACGAAGGATGAGGGCGGGCGGCATACGCCGTTTTTTAATGGGTATCGTCCGCAGTTTTACTTCCGGACGACGGATGTCACGGGGGTGGTGCAATTGAGCCCGGGGGTGGAGATGGTGATGCCGGGGGATAATGTGTCGTTTGAGGGCGAATTGATCTCCCCGATTGCCATGGAGCAAGGGGTGCGATTTGCAGTGCGAGAAGGGGGCCGAACGGTTGGAGCCGGGGTGGTCACGGAAATCGTCGCGTAAGAACATAGGGGTGTATCGATGAGAGTCATTATTTCTCTAGCGTGTGGAGATTGCAAGCGTCGAAATTATTCGACAATGAAAAACAAGAAAAACGATCCAGATCGCCTGGAAGTTAAAAAATATTGCCGTTTTTGTCGAAAGCATAGCCCTCACAAAGAGGTGAAGTGATTGATGGTATGGGTCATCTTAGGTTGCGTGCAGGTTGGAGGGGCATGGTGTCAACGGCTAGCACGTCGGTCTCCAAAACCGAAAGTCCGGGTTCGAATCCCTGTGCCCCTGCCATAATTGTTCGTGGAATTAATGTGCATAAAATGTGAGAGATATTTATTGTCGGGGTTTCAAAAAAGGCTGAGGGGGTAGGTCGTGTTTAAGAAGGTATGGTTTTCCATTACGGAATTTATGTCTGACGTGCGTGGGGAACTTAAAAAAATTTCTTATCCTACTAAGTCTGAGACGATCGGATCGACCACGGTGGTTCTGTTGTTTTGCGTGATCATGTCCCTGTACCTCTCTGTGGTGGATTCATTTCTCGTTTGGTTAATTAGCAGGGTTATTTAGCATCTAAAGAAGGGAATTCATGTCGAGTCATTGGTATGTCATTCACACCTATGCGGGATATGAGGGGCGGGTTCGGGCCGGAATTGTGGAGCGGGCGAATCAATTAGGAATGGCGGATTCTGTAGCGCAGGTCCTTGTTCCTACTGAGGATGTAGTGGAATTTAAAGAAGGAAAACGCCGAGCCTCTAAACGAAAATTCTTTCCCGGGTATGTTCTGCTTGAAGCGAACGGCCCGCTTGGGGATGAGGTCGTCGCTATGATCAAGGAGACCCCCAAGGTGACTGGTTTTATTGGTGGTGGAGCCAGGCCAATCCCGCTTGATCCTGAGGAGGTGGCCACGCTTTTAAAGCAGTTGGAGTCTGGCGTGACGGCCCCGAGGGAATTAGCGAATTTTTCAAAAGGGGACAATGTCAGAATTGTAGATGGGCCATTTTTGGGCTTCAATGGATTAGTGGATGAGGTTGATCAGGATCATGGTCGGGTTAAGGCGTTAGTTAGTATTTTTGGTCGCTCAACCCCGGTGGAGTTGGCGTTTTCCCAGGTTGAGCGGGTTTAGAATTAAGTGGAGTATTCCTTTTTTATTTTAAGTATTACGCAAGTCGATGCAAGGTAGGTGAAGGCATGGCCAAAGAAGTAACTAGTCAAATTAAATTGCAGATTCCGGCTGGAAAAGCCAATCCTGCTCCTCCTGTTGGGCCCTCCTTGGGGCAACATGGAGTGAACATTATGGAGTTTTGTAAACAGTTTAATGCTAGGACCCAGAAGCAGGAGGGAAGCATTATCCCTGTGGTCATTTCTGTCTATAAGGATAGAAGCTTTAGCTTCGTGACCAAGACTCCTCCGGCATCAGATTTACTGAAGAAGGCTGCAGGGATCATAAAGGGTTCAGGAATTCCTCATAAAAATAAAGTTGGAACAATCACCCAGGCACAGCTAGAGGACATTGCTAAGTTGAAGGTGGAAGATTTAAATGCCAGTGACATTCCATCTGCTATGAATGTGATTGCAGGAACTGCGAGAAGTATGGGCATTACGGTTGAGGGGTAAATAATATTGTGAGGCTTTTAACAGAGGGTATGCGCCGTGGGAAAGAAATTTGAATCGGCTTTAGCGAAGGTAACAAAGGCCCTGTATTCGTTGGAGGAGGCGAGTGACCTGGTTAAGCAGGCTGCTTTTGCCAAATTCGATGAGACGGTAGAGCTGTCACTTTGCCTGGGGGTAGATCCCAAGCGTGCGGATCAGATGGTTCGCGGGACCACGGTCCTTCCTCACGGAACGGGGAAAAAGGTCAGGATTTTAGTGATTGCAAAAGGAGAAAAAGAACAGGAGGCCCGGGAGGCTGGGGCCGATTTTGTAGGAAGCGATGACCTTTTGCAGAAAATTCAAGATGGGTGGCTGGATTTTGACTCCATGATTGCGACCCCAGACATGATGGGTGCTGTCGGAAGAATGGGGAAGGTTTTGGGACCACGAGGGTTAATGCCAAATCCCAAAACTGGAACGGTGACCTTTGAGGTTGGGAAAGCCATTCAGGAGATCAGAAGGGGGAGAGTTGAGTATAAGGTGGATAAGGCAGGCAACATTCATGTTCCTGTTGGAAAGGTGTCATTTCAGGGGCAACAAATTAGAGAAAATGCCCAGTCGGTTTTTGATTCCATCATGAAGGCTAAGCCCTCTTCCAGTAAAGGGAAGTATGTGAAAAGTGCGACATTATCCAGCACGATGGGACCGGGTATCCATCTGGACGGAGTCGCGATTGCAAAGCAGGTCAGTTGAAACTTTAATCTCAGCAGGTGAGTTCGAGGTATGAAAAAAACTGATAAAAATGAAGCTGTGGCAGTCATGCATGAACAATTTGCTCGTGCGCGGATTGCCATTGTAACAGAATGCGCAGGCATGCCCGTGAATCAAATTAATGATTTGCGAAAAAAACTTCGGCAGGCGAAGTCAAACTTCCATGTGGTGAAGAACACGCTTGCCGTAAGGGCTATTGGGGGAACAGGTCTTGTCCCTTTGCAACCCTTCTTTAGGGGGCAATCGGCATTGGTTATTGGATACGATGATCCGGTTTTGCCCGCGAAAGTTATTCGGGATTTTATTAAAAGCGAAAAATGTGAAGAGAAGTTGCTCCTTAAGGGGGCAATTCTGGACGGAGTCGAGCTGGATCCGGCTCGTATCTCGGCTGTGGCAGATTTGCCGTCAAAGGCAGAATTGTTGTCGATGCTGTTGTCGGCCTTCCAAGGGCCAATTCGAGGGTTTGTCGGGGTATTAGGGCAAATTGTAAGAAGTATTGTTGCGGTATTAGCCGCAATACAAGAAAACAAAACGCAGAAAGGAGAAGGGGAGATGAGCGCAACAGAGACTAAGATGTCAAAAGAAGATTTCATTAAGGTTATAGAGGGCATGAGTGTCCTGGAATTGTCGGATCTTGTTAAGGGTCTGGAGGATCGATTTGGTGTGACGGCAGCGGCGCCGGTTGGTGTCATGGCTGCTGCAGTGGGCGCTGCGGCTCCTGCCGCTGAAGAGCAGACGGAATTCACGGTAGTCCTGGGTGCTGCCCCAGCAGATAAAAAGATTCAAGTCATCAAGGTGGTGAGAGAGATAACTGGGTTGGGCTTGAAGGAAGCCAAAGACCTCGTTGAAGCGGCCCCGAAGGCGGTGAAGGAGGGCGTGTCCAAAGAGGAATCTGAAACTATTAAGAAAAAACTTCAGGACGTTGGTGCAACTGTAGAAGTAAAGTAGTGTTTCCCTCATTTTGAGGACTCGGTGTGGAGACTTAGGAAGTTTCGAGGGCCAGCAGGAAGCTGAGGTGGCCGTTAATCCTTAAGGAGACAGGAATGGGACAACCAGCCTTTGAGGGCAGTGTTCAGCGACATAGCTTTTCAAAAATTCGCTCACATATTGAAATTCCAGATTTAGTTGAAGTGCAGCGCCGATCTTATGAGGAATTTTTGCAAGCCGAAACATTGCCGGATCGTCGTGAGGACAAGGGATTGCATGCAGCGTTTAAAAGTGTGTTTCCCATTATGGATTATAACAATTCGGCCATTTTAGAATTTTCCAGCTATTCTTTGGGAACTCCAAAGTATGACACTAGGGAATGTATTGAGCAGGGAATGACCTTTGCCGCACCTTTAAAGCTTCGTGTGCGACTGGTCGTTTTCGATCAACAAGATAAAAGTGTGAAAAACAGGGTGTTGGATGTTAGGGAGCAGGAAGTCTATGTCGGGGAGCTGCCTTTGATGACCGACCGTGGCACCTTTATGGTGAATGGCACGGAGAGGGTGGCAGTGAGTCAGTTGCATCGATCGCCTGGTCCATCATTTGGCCATGATAAGGGCCGAACGCATTCAAGTGGGAAGGTTTTGTTTTCAGGTCGGATTATCCCTTATCGAGGGTCGTGGCTGGATTTTGAATATGATGCCAAAGATATTTTGTATGTACGAATTGATCGTCGAAGGAAGATGCCGGCAACCATTTTATTAAAAGGTTTTGGTTTTAGCACGGATGATCTTCTTAAGATGTATTACCCCGTAGAGGAAGTGCGCGTCGATAATGGTGCTCTGCTCCGCAAGCTGGATCCCGACATTCATGCAGGATTGAGATCTCCTTCCGACCTCTTTGAGAAGGGATCTGGCGAACTATTAGTCAAAGAAGGGGCCAAGCTCAATAAAACACTCATGGGGCGTATCCGTTCAGCTGGAATCAAAGAAATTCCTATCAAGCAAGAAGATTTGGTTGGTCGAGCCGTTTTAACCGAACTTGTTGATCCTGGGACTCAGGAAGTAATTTTAGAAAAAAACCAACGACTCACGGCACCGGTGATGGAGCGAATTCTTGAAAGCGGAGTTGAAGGATTTAAGGTTATTTACCTGGATAGCCCTACAACCAGTCCTGTCATTCTGGATACATTGGAAGCCGAGCGGACCAACTCAAAGGAGGAAGCCTGGGTCGAAATTTATAAACGCCTTCGGCCTGGGGAGATGCCATCCATTGAGTCGGCAAAGTTGTTGTTTGAAAATCTCTTTCTGAATCCAAAGCGGTACGACCTTTCTCCGGTTGGTCGGTTGAAAATGAACAAGCGATTTAACCTTGATTTGTCAATGGAGCAAAGGACGTTATCCGCTCAAGACATTGTCGAAGTGGTGCGATGTTTAGTGGATCTCAAGGCTGGAAAAGGTGCAGTTGATGATATTGACCATTTAGGAAATCGTCGTGTTCGTTCAGTAGGGGAGTTATTGGAAAATCAAATCCGTATTGGTCTGGCTAGAATGGAACGAAGCATTAAAGAGCGGATGAATCTGTTAGATATGGAAACCGTGTTACCTCATGACCTGATCAATGCGAAACCTATAGTCGGTGCCATTAAGGAATTTTTTGCCGGTAGTCAGTTGTCGCAGTTTATGGATCAAACCAACCCGTTGGCAGAGATTACCCATAAACGAAGGCTGTCTGCATTAGGGCCAGGTGGTTTGACAAGGGAGCGTGCAGGTTTTGAGGTGCGGGACGTTCATCCGTCTCATTATAGTCGTATTTGTCCTATTGAAACTCCAGAAGGACCAAATATTGGGTTAATTACGTCATTAGCTACATACGCTCGGATCAATGAGTTTGGATTTATTGAAGCTCCATTTCGGAAAGTTAAAAAAGGTCGGGTAACAGACGACGTTGAATTCCTCTCGCCATTGGATGGAGATCAGGTTGTTATCGCTCAAGCTAATTCAGTGATGGATAAGGATGGGACGCTCACGTCGGAAACGATTACGGCCAGAGAAGCAGGGGAATTTGTGACCACGACCCCCGATAAGGTGGACTATCTTGATGTATCTCCTAAGCAGGTGGTCAGCGTGGCGACTGCGTTAATTCCCTTTCTTGAGCATGATGACGCCAACCGGGCGCTTATGGGTTCGAATATGCAACGCCAGGCAGTCCCCACAATTAAAAGTGAGGCCCCTTTGGTCGGAACGGGAATGGAAGCTGTCGTAGCAAGAGATTCTGGATATTTGGCTATCGCTGAACGAGATGGGATTGTTGAGTCGGTAGATGCGAGAAGAATTGTCGTAAGAACCGGACTCAAAGAAAAGGATGACAAGAAAAAAGGTTCCCGTATTCTGGATACCTATGATTTGATTAAATTTCAGCGGACGAACCAAAATACCTGTATCACCCAAACCCCCATTGTTCGAATCGGGCAGCCGGTCAAGCAAGGTCAAGTGCTAGCGGATGGTCCAGCGATGGATCGCGGAGAATTGGCGTTGGGGAAAAATGTGCTCGTCGCCTTTATGCCCTGGGGTGGCTACAACTATGAGGATGCCATTCTTTTAAGTGAGAAAATGGTAAAAGAGGATGTGTTTACTTCTATCCATATCGAAGAGTTCGAAGTGGAGGCGCGTGATACGAAGTTAGGAAAAGAAGAAATCACACGCGATATTCCTAACCTTGGGGAAGAGGCGCTTCGAAATTTGGATGAAAGTGGCATTGTGCGAATTGGTGCCGAAGTCAAGCCTGGCGATATTCTTGTTGGAAAAGTCACGCCTAAAGGAGAGACGCAGCTGACGCCGGAAGAAAAATTGTTGCGTGCGATTTTTGGGGAAAAGGCTGGAGATGTGAAGGATACATCGCTTCAGGTTCCCCCAGGAATTGAAGGTATTGTCGTGGACGTCAAGATTTTCTCGCGAAAAGGTGTAGATAAAGATGAACGGTCTCGGACAATTGAGACGGATGATCGCGTCAAAGTCGAGCGGGACTATCAGGAAGAATTGCGAATTATCGAAGAAGAGCGAAATCGTAAGATTCGAAAGTTATTGCTTGGGCAATTTGTCGGGCGGGATTTAATGGATCCTGATAGTGGAGAAGTGATTCTAAAGAAAAAAGGGCGTATTACGGCTGAAGTTCTTCGTAAATTGTCTGATGATGATGCGCGTCGGGTGATTCTAGCTGACGCTGAAGAACAGAAAAAACTTGATGAAATTGAGCGGGAAGCGAAAGACCAAATCGAAATCTTGCAGACCCAATACGATGAAAAGGTTGGTCGTCTTCGACGTGGCGATGAATTGCCGCCTGGTGTCATTAAGCTTGTTAAGGTGTATTTAGCGATTAAGAGGAAAATCGCCGTTGGCGATAAAATGGCCGGTCGCCATGGAAATAAGGGCGTCGTTTCAAGAATCATGGCCGAAGAAGATATGCCGTATCTCCCTGATGGAACGCCCGTTCAAATTGTCCTGAATCCGCTTGGTGTTCCCTCTCGAATGAATGTAGGGCAAATTCTGGAGACGCATTTAGGCTGGGCGGCCAAGGCTTTAGGAATTCAGGTTGAGACCCCTGTTTTTGATGGGGCATCGGAAAAGGAAATTAAAGGGTTATTGAAAAAAGCAAACCTCCCGGAATCAGGGCAATCGGTTGTGTATGATGGCCGGACAGGAGAACCGTTTAAAAGTCCAGTCACGGTGGGGTACATGTATATGTTGAAGCTCCACCATTTGGTGGACGATAAGATTCACGCTCGCTCAATAGGGCCGTATTCATTGGTGACGCAGCAACCGCTTGGAGGAAAAGCTCAATTCGGTGGTCAGCGCTTAGGAGAGATGGAGGTCTGGGCTCTTCAGGCGTATGGGGCGGCTTCCACCTTGCAGGAATTTTTGACGGTTAAGTCGGATGATGTGCCTGGACGGTCACGCATGTATGAAGCGATCGTGAAGGGAGAGAACTTCCTTGAGCCGGGTCTTCCGGAGTCCTTTAATGTGTTAGTAAAGGAATTACAGAGTTTGGGGTTGGATGTGGAGCTGATCAAATCTGCTGATTAGACGGGTAGTCTGATTCTGCAATCCCATCATTCAACATAATCGGAGGAACGAACTTGGACAGTATCTATTCGCTTTTTGAAAAACCTCGTGACGCAGTTTCGTTTGATGCCATGCGGATTCGTATCGCCTCGCCCGAGAAGATTCGCTCGTGGTCTTACGGCGAGGTAAAAAAGCCTGAGACGATCAACTATCGGTCCTTTAAGCCTGAACGTGATGGGTTGTTCTGCGCAAAAATATTCGGACCAACGAAAGATTGGGAATGTAATTGCGGTAAATACAAGAGGATGAAGCACCGCGGTATTGTATGTGATAAATGCGGAGTGGAAGTCATTCAATCAAAAGTTCGACGTGAGAGAATGGGCCATATCGAATTGGCTGCTCCTGTTGCCCATATTTGGTTTCTCAAGGGTGTGCCAAGCCGCATTGGGATCCTTTTGGATATGAGTTTAAAGCAGCTGGAGAAGATTCTATATTTTGAGGCTTACGTGGTCCTGGATCCAGGCAATACAAATTTGAAAGAGCGCGAACTTCTGACTGAGGAAAGATATCGTGAGTGCGTTGAGGAGTATGGGGCCAATTCTTTCAAAGTGGGTATTGGAGCTGAAGCTATTCGTGAATTATTGCGCAAAGTTGATATAAATGCTTTGTGGGATGAGCGGCATGTCAAGATTAAAAGTACGACCTCTGCGGCTGTAGGAAAAAAACTTACGAAACGATTGAAGGTCATTGAGGCGTTTCATAAGTCTGGAAATAACCCGGAATGGATGATTATGGACGCCATTCCTGTGTTGCCACCGGAGCTTCGCCCACTGGTACCCTTGGATGGAGGGCGGTTCGCAACGTCGGATCTTAATGACCTCTACCGGCGGGTAATAAACCGCAATAACCGTCTAAAGCGACTTGTGGAATTGAAGGCCCCCGGTGTCATTATCCGCAATGAGATGCGTATGCTGCAGGAGGCGGTCGACGCGTTGTTCGATAACGGCCGTCGGGGTCGGGTCATTCGTGGTGCCAACAAACGTCCTTTGAAATCCTTGAGCGATATGCTTAAAGGCAAGCAGGGTCGATTTAGGCAGAATCTCTTGGGGAAACGGGTCGATTACTCGGGGCGCTCGGTAATTGTGGTTGGTCCGGAATTGCGGCTTAACCAATGCGGGTTGCCTAAAAAAATGGCTTTAGAATTATTTAAACCGTTCATCTTCCATAAATTGGAAGAACGTGGTGCGGCGACCACGATCAAAAGTGCCAAGCGTTTGGTGGAGAAGGAACGTCCCGAAGTCTGGGATGTCCTTGATGAGGTCATTCGGGAGCATCCGGTCATGTTGAATCGTGCTCCAACGCTTCATCGTTTGGGGATTCAGGCCTTTGACCCTATTTTGGTTGAAGGGAAGGCTATTCGTCTTCATCCGTTAGTCTGTGCGGCCTTTAATGCCGACTTTGATGGGGATCAAATGGCTGTGCACGTTCCGCTTTCAGTTGAAGCCCAAATTGAATGTCGGGTATTAATGATGGCGGCAAATAATGTCCTTTCACCTGCCAATGGCCGACCCTTGTCCATTCCATCTCAAGACATGGTATTAGGGTGCTATTGGCTGACAAAGGATCGCGATGGTGCTCGTGGAGAAGGGAAGATCTTTTCGTCCACAGAAGAAGTTCGGATTGCCTATGATTCGCAGGAAGTGGAAGAGCAGGCGAGGGTTAAAGTGCGAATTGATGGAGATATGATCGATACCACGGTTGGGCGAGTCATTCTTTCTGAAGTTCTGCCGGCCAGTATGCCTTTTTCGCATGTGAATCAGCTTATGACGAAAAAAGAACTGACGAAATTGGTTGATCGTGTTTATCGTCAAGCCGGCTTACATGAAGTGGTTGTCATGCTTGATCAATTGAAAGATTTAGGGTTCTCCTATGCAACCAAAGCTGGCGTATCTATTTGTATCGACAATATGCATATTCCTTCTCGAAAAAAGGAATTGATAGAGCGGGCAAAAGGAGATGTTTCTCAAGTTCATGAGCAATACAGTGAAGGCTTGATTACTAATGGGGAGCGATACAACAAGGTTATCGATATTTGGGCTCATGTAGGTGAGGAAGTCGCCATTGAAATGATGAAGGAAATTAAAGAAGGAGGAGGGCGTGGTGCAGCAGAAGGCCTAAATCCTATTTTTATGATGGCGGATTCAGGTGCCAGGGGAAGTTCGCAGCAAATTCGGCAATTGGGAGGAATGCGCGGTCTTATGGCAAAGCCTTCAGGCGAAATTATTGAAACTCCTATTACCGCGAATTTTCGGGAGGGTCTCACTGTTCTGCAGTATTTTATTTCGACTCACGGAGCACGGAAGGGGTTGGCCGATACAGCACTCAAGACAGCAAATTCCGGATACCTCACTAGGCGCCTTGTCGATGCGGCCCAGGATGTGATTATCAGTGAGCCTGATTGCTTTACAACCGACGGAATTATTGTTTCGGCGTTAGTAGAGGGTGGAGAAGTGATTCAACCCCTGGATGAACGTATTCTTGGTCGGTTGACAGCTGAGGACCTGCTCGACCCTGTCACGCAGGAAGTAATTGTTAAAGCTCATGAGGAGTTAGAGGAAGAGCTTTGTAAGACCATTGTTGAAGCAGGAATAGATCACGTAAAAATTCGGTCCGTTCTCACATGCCAATCTCGATGGGGGGTGTGTGCCAAGTGCTACGGTAGGGATTTGGCGCGTGGTCGGCTTGTAGAAATGGGTGAGCCTGTTGGGGTCATCGCTGCTCAATCCATTGGAGAGCCAGGGACTCAGTTGACAATGCGGACCTTCCATATTGGAGGCACGGCCAGTAAGGTTGTGGAGCAAACTGTTCTGGCATCGAAGCATGATGGCACGATTAAATTTTTAAGCTTTGATGCGAAGAAAAATGCGGATTTTTATAATCCAAGCATGGCGGTAAAAACCCGGCAAGGGGATTGGGTCGTCATGGTACGAAATGGCAAGGTTGCGGTAATTGATGAAACTGGTCGCGAGCGTGAAAAATATCCTGTGGTGTATGGGGGAAAAATAAAAGTCCCTGATGGAGGAAAGGTCGAAGTTGGGCAGAAGTTTGTGGAGTGGGATCCTTATTCACTCACAATTTTGACTGAAGTGGGGGGAAGGGTGGCTTTCGGTGATATTACCGAAGGAGTCACCATGAAAGAAGAGGTGGATGAGGTCACGGGTTTATCCCGCCGTGTGGTCATCGAGCAAGCAGGGACCAATTTGCGTCCACGCTTGTCTGTTAAGGACGAATCAGGGAAGACCGCGAAGCTTTCTTCTGGATCGCCTGCACGATACCTTCTGCCGGTAGGAGCTCATATTTTTGTGGAAAAAGGCTCGACTTTATATCCTGGTGATGTGTTGGCGAAAATTCCTAGAGAAACCACTAAGACAAAAGATATTACCGGAGGGTTGCCTCGAGTGGCCGAATTGTTTGAAGCAAGAAAGCCCAAGGAACATGCCGTGGTCACTGAAATTGATGGAGAGGTGTCTTTTGGTGGTTTTGTGAAAGGCTTACGGAAGGTTGTCGTGGATAACAAGATTGGTGATGTGAAAGAGTATTTTATCCCGCGTGGCCGACACGTAAATGTTCATGAAGGGGATTGGGTGAGAGCTGGTGAGCCCTTAATGGATGGGTCTGCTAATCCGCATGATATTCTAAGCGTCTTGGGGCCAAGGGAATTGCAAAAGTATTTAGTTGATGAGGTGCAGGAGGTTTACCGTCTTCAGGGAGTTGTGATTAATGATAAGCACATTGAGGTAATCACCAGGCAAATGCTGAAAAAGGTGAGAATCGAAGATGCAGGCGATAGTTCCTTCTTGCCTGGCACTCAGGTCAATAAATCTGTTTTTGACGATGAGAATGAGAGGGTCCTTTCTGAAAATGGGCAGCCAGCGTTAGGTAAGCCTGTCTTGTTGGGAATCACGAAAGCCTCCCTGAGTACTGACAGTTTTATTTCTGGTGCCTCTTTCCAGGAAACAACGAGAGTTCTTACGGAAGCTGCCATTAATGGACGTACGGATGACTTGCGTGGATTGAAGGAAAATGTGATTGTCGGCAGGCTGATTCCAGCGGGAACAGGCTGGGGGGCTTACCGCGAAACTTTTGTCCCAAAGCGAGCCGAAGACGGAGTTCTGTCATCAGAGGATCAATCAAGTTTAAGTAAAGTACATTCGTCAAGTGATAAATGAAATTAAATGATGCCATTAGGATGAAAAATAATCTTGACATAATGCAAGTGAATCTATAAGATCATCAGGTTCGCCTCAATGATTATTTGTTCTTTAAATTTCTAAAAATTAAAATGTAATTGGAATTAAAATGCCAACAGTTAACCAATTGATACGAGTCGGCCGTAAGGCAATTAAAGTAAAGAGTAAGAGCTCTGCTTTAAATCAGTGCCCTCAGCGAAGAGGTGTGTGTCTTCGAGTGTATACAACGACGCCTAAGAAGCCAAATTCTGCATTAAGGAAGGTGGCGAGGGTGCGATTGACGACAGGCCTTGAGGTAACTGCATATATACCAGGTATGGGTCATAATCTTCAGGAGCATTCAATTGTTTTGGTTAGGGGTGGTAGGGTGAAAGACCTTCCTGGTGTCAGGTATCATATGATCCGTGGGGCGTTGGATGCCGTCGGGGTTGCTAACCGGAAGCAGGGGCGATCGAAGTATGGAGCAAAGCGACCCAAGTAGCAGGTATCTCGCTTTTACCTTCGCTTATTTAATCTAAAACTCGCTAATTTTTTAGGGGAAAAAATGCCACGTAGGCCACTCGTTCTTCGTCAAAAGGTCGTTCAGGATGCCAGGTATAAAGATCAGGTTGTTGGGAGATTTTTAAATATTCTCCTTCAGGACGGAAAGAAGAGTACGGCTGAAAGGGTTTGTTACGGAGCATTTGATATTGTTAGAGATAAGACTGGGGATGAGCCTCTTAAGGTTTTTCATGCTGCGCTGGGAAATGTCAAGCCAATGGTTGAGGTGAAGTCGAGGAGAGTGGGTGGCGCATCTTATCAGGTGCCTGTTGAGATTCGTCCTGTTCGGCAGGTGGCCTTGGCGTTGAGGTGGATTAAGCAAAGTGCTTTGGCTCGAAGTGGTAAAAGTATGAGGGAGAAGTTGGCAGCGGAACTCATGGATGCTGCTAATAATAATGGTTCGGCAGTAAAGAAGCGGGATGAGACGCACCGGATGGCTGAGGCAAATAGGGCGTTCGCGCATTACCGGTGGTAGGTTTTTTTGTCTTGGTGCTGCGGGTCGTTTGTAGATAGATGGATCTATTCTCTTTTTAAATTTAATAAGCTGAGCCCTTGTCGGCATTGTTGCGTGAGGCATTTGTGTCTGCAGATTTTATTTTAAGTCGAACTCGTAATATTGGGATTATGGCCCATATTGATGCCGGAAAGACTACGACTACGGAGCGGGTACTCTATTATACTGGGGTTTCTCATAAAATTGGTGAGGTCCATGAGGGTGCAGCAACTATGGACTGGATGGAGCAGGAGCGGGAGAGGGGGATTACGATTACCTCAGCCGCCACAACCTGTTTCTGGAAAGAGAATCGGATTAACATTATCGATACTCCTGGGCACGTGGATTTCACTATTGAGGTAGAGCGGTCGCTTCGAGTGCTTGATGGGGCTATAGCGGTTTTTGATTCCGTTCAGGGAGTGGAGCCCCAATCTGAGACTGTGTGGCGCCAGGCAGATAAATATCAGGTTCCACGAATTGTGTTTATGAATAAGATGGATCGAGTGGGGGCTGATTTTTTTTCAAGCGTTAAATCTTTGGTTGACCGGCTGGGGGCTAAACCGGTTCCCGTGCAGTTGCCATTAGGGAGTGAGGATGCATTGCGTGGGGTGATTGACCTTCTGATCATGAAGGCGCTGGTTTTTGATGATGAAACTCTTGGTGCTGCTTATTCTGTCCAGGAAATTCCGGATGAGTTTATTGAGGTGGCGAAAGAGTATCGCGAGAAACTGTTGGATGCTGTTGTTGAGTTTGATGAAGTGGTGATGGAGCGCTATCTAGCTGGAGAAACTCTTGGAGTGGATGAGGTTAAGCGGGCAATTCGGGCAGGGACGGTAGGGTTGAAAATAAATCCTGTCTTTTGCGGGTCGGCTTTTAAGAATAAAGGTGTTCAGCCATTGTTGGATGGTGTGGTTGATTATCTTCCTTCCCCGGTTGATCTTCCTCCCGTTGTTGGCATTGATCCTCATACGGAAGGGGAGATAACTCGAAAGCCTGAAGATGATGAGCCTTTTGCTGCGTTGGCATTTAAGATAATGTCTGATCCTTTTTCCGGTCAGTTGACGTATTTTAGGGTGTATTCAGGGAAATTGTCGGCTGGATCCTATGTTTATAATGTGGCAAAGGGGAAGAAGGAGCGAATAGGGCGATTGTTGAAAATGCATGCCAATAAGCGAGAGGAGATTGAAGAGGTCTCGGCTGGTGATATTGCGGCAGCCGTGGGTCTCAAGGATACTCGAACGGGTGACACTCTTTGTGACGAAAAACATCAAATATTGCTGGAAGTTATAAAATTTCCTGAGCCAGTTATTTCGTTGGCGGTTGAGCCAAAGACCAAGCAAGATATGGATAAGCTTGGCTATTCTTTGGAAAAGCTGGCTCAGGAGGATCCATCTTTTCAGGTAAAAACTGATGAGGAGACGGGTCAAACGATCATCTCTGGGATGGGTGAATTGCACCTTGAGATCATTGTTGATCGGCTTCTTCGTGAATTTAAAGTGCAGGCTAATGTTGGGAAGCCTCAGGTAGCTTATCGCGAAACTATTAAGGGAAGAGCGGAGGCTGAGGGAAAATATGTAAAGCAGACTGGTGGTCGTGGTCAGTATGGCCATGTTTGGCTGAGGGTGGAGCCTGCTGAGTCTGGCGTCGGTTTAGAGTTCGTAAATAAAATTGTTGGAGGTACGGTTCCAAGGGAATACATCGCTCCGGTTGAAAAAGGGGTTCGTGAGCGGATGGAAAGTGGAATTCTTGCCGGGTACCCACTGCGGGACCTTAAGGTCACTTTGTTTGACGGCTCTTTTCATGAGGTGGACTCGAGTGAGATGGCCTTTAAGATTGCGGGGTCAATGGCGTTAGTGAGTGCTTGTCAGAAAGCCGACTTAGTGCTGTTGGAGCCCGTCATGAAGGTTGAGGTTCTTGTTCCCCAGGATTTCATGGGGGACGTGATAGGTGACCTGAATAGCCGGCGTGGAAAGATCCACGGGATGCGCGCAAGGGGGACTTCCCAGATTGTCGATGCTGCAGTTCCTTTGAGTGAAATGTTTGGGTATTCCACTGACTTACGTTCCAAGACTCAAGGGCGGGCTACTTATAGTATGGAATTTGAGTCTTATGAGGTGGTGCCAAAGCTCATGGCTCAGCAGATTATAAAAAAGAACCAAGGTGAATAGAATTTCTCCGGTATGTTTTCTAATTCGGTAAGGCAAGGATTTCAAGAGGAGGTAGGGCATGGCGAAGGCGAAGTTTGAGCGGAAAAAGCCGCATGTCAATGTAGGGACGATCGGGCATGTCGACCACGGCAAGACGACATTGACCTCGGCGTTAACCAAGGTAATGAGTGGTGCGGGTAAGGCCAAGTTCGTCCCCTATGATGAGGTGGCCAAGGCCAGTGAGAGCCAGGGCCGACGGGATCCGACCAAGATTCTCACCATTGCCATTTCGCATGTGGAATATGAAACGGATAATCGGCATTATGCGCACGTTGACTGCCCGGGGCATGCCGACTACGTCAAGAACATGATCACGGGGGCGGCGCAAATGGACGGCGCGATTTTAGTGGTCAGTGCTGCTGATGGGCCGATGCCGCAAACGCGGGAGCATATCTTGTTGGCGCGGCAGGTGGGCGTGCCGTTTATTGTGGTCTTTTTGAATAAAGCGGACAAGGTTGAGGACAAGGAGTTGTTGGAGTTAGTGGAATTGGAAGTGCGGGAGTTGCTCACGAAGTATGGCTTCCCGGGCGATGATGTGCCGGTGGTTATCGGGTCAGCGATCAAGGCCATTGAGGGGGATGAGAGTGAGGTAGGGGTCCCGTCGATTATCCGCTTATTAGAGGCCGTTGATAGCTACATCCCGACCCCGCAGCGGGCCATTGATAAGCCGTTTCTCATGCCGATTGAAGATGTCTTTACGATCAGTGGTCGCGGAACGGTGGTGACGGGCCGGGTGGAGCGCGGGGTGGTCAAGGTGGGCGATGAAATAGAGATTGTGGGGCTGAAGCCGACGCAGACGACGATTGTCACGGGTGTGGAAATGTTCCGGAAGGTGTTAGATGAGGGGCAGGCGGGTGACAATATTGGGGCGCTGTTGCGGGGCACGAAGAAAGAGGATGTGGAGCGGGGCATGGTGTTGGCCAAGCCGAAGAGTATTACGCCGCATACGAAATTCAAGGCGGAAGTGTATATTTTGACGAAGGATGAGGGCGGGCGGCATACGCCGTTTTTTAATGGGTATCGTCCGCAGTTTTACTTCCGGACGACGGATGTCACGGGGGTGGTGCAATTGAGCCCGGGGGTGGAGATGGTGATGCCGGGGGATAATGTGTCGTTTGAGGGCGAATTGATCTCCCCGATTGCCATGGAGCAAGGGGTGCGATTTGCAGTGCGAGAAGGGGGCCGAACGGTTGGAGCCGGGGTGGTCACGGAAATCGTCGCGTAAGAAATACTGGTGTTAGTGGAAAGGGTAGGTTTTTGTGGATCGAGACCGCAGAATACGAATACGCTTAAAAGGTTTTGACTATAGGGTATTGGATCAATCTCTTCGTGAGATTGTGGATACCGTTCGTCGGAGTGGTGCCCGCATTGCTGGACCGGTGCCTCTCCCTACGAGGATTGAGAAGTGGACGGTTCAGAGATCGACTCACGTTGATAAAAAATCACGTGAGCAGTTTGAAATTCGTACTCATAAGCGATTGTTGGACATTATGGAGCCAACGCCTGAGACAATGGACGCTTTGATGAAACTGAATCTGGCGGCCGGGGTGGATGTGGAAATCAAGCTGTAGGTTTTGTGGTAAAGGTCCCCCTTAGTTACAGTCAACTTAATCTAGGTAATTATTGAATTATGGTTAAAGGGTTGATAGGTAAAAAATTAGGTATGATTCAAGTGTTCGATGGGGACAGGCGCCTTATCCCTGTGACGGTTATTGAAGCGGGTCCATGCGGAATTGTTCAGGTCAAAAAAATGAGTACTGATGGCTATGAGGCTGTACAAGTTGGATTCGGTGAGGTTCCTGAACGCAAACGGACGAAGCCTCAGTTGGGGCACTTAAAGAAAGCAGGAAATAAGGTTTGGCGTCATTTGAGGGAGTTTGACTCTGCCGGCGAAGCGCAGGTTGGCTCCCTGTTGGACGTAAATTTATTTTCCGAAGGTGAATCAATTAATGTTCAGGGGATTTCAAAGGGAAAAGGATTTCAGGGGGTAATTAAAAGGCATAATTATGCGGGTGGCCCCGCATCCCATGGTTCTATGTTCCATCGAGCCCCTGGTTCTATCGGTTCGAGCTCTTTTCCTTCAAGGGTATTAAAGAATAAGAAGCTTCCTGGGCACATGGGAAATAAGCAAATCACGGTCAGAGGCTTAAAGATTTTCGGAATAAAGTCTGAGGAGAATCTCCTCTTAATTACAGGGTCTGTCCCTGGTCCGGTTGGAGGGGTAGTCATCGTAAGGAAGGTTGGCTGATGCAATCTATTGATGCTTTTCCCGTATTTGGCAAAGACTCTCGGCCTGTAGATAAAGTTGATTTAACTGATGGTGTTTTTAGTTCCACTGTCAATCCTTCATTGGTTCATCGCGCCGTGGTTATGCAGCGATCAAGTGCAAGGCAGGGAACTGCTTCGACGCTTGGCCGTGGAGAGGTAAGGGGCGGAGGGAAGAAGCCATGGAAGCAGAAGCATACGGGCCGGGCAAGGGCTGGATCTAGTCGTTCACCGATTTGGAGGGGTGGTGGGACAGTTTTTGGGCCTAAGCCAAGATCGTATGCCTCCACCATGCCTAAGAAAATGTATAGGGCCGCTCTGAGGGGGGCTCTTGCAGCTAAGGCTGGGGATGGATTGGTGGTGTTGGAGGATTTGGTTCTGCCTGAAATGAAGACGCGTGAATTAGTTAAATCCTTAGTGGGTGTTGGGGCGAGTGGAAAGGTCCTATTGGTTATTCAGGAGGGTTTAGCTGATCTTTTCCGTCTTGGAAGAAATGTAAAAAACTTAAAGGTTCTTCATGGCAAGGATCTTAATGTGTATGACGTGCTTTGGTGTGACAAGTTGGTCGTAACCAAAGTAGAGCTAGAACGAATCCAGGAAATTTGGGTGTAACGTGAATCCACATGATGTTTTGATCCGTCCTTTGTTAACAGAAAAAATCACCGCAATACGGGAAATGAAGAATGCAATTGCGTTCTCCGTGCATCGTCAGGCAACTCGAATTGATATTCGCAGAGCCGTGGAGAAGGTTTTTAGCGTTAAGGTTGCTTCGGTGAATGTGATGAATGTTAGGGGCAAAAAAAAACGACAAGGTCGCTTCACCGGTAAAAGGTCCGATTGGAGGAAGGCGTTCATTACATTAAAAGAGGGCGAAAAAATAGAATTGTATGAAAGCGCCTAGTGTGGATTCTTTTTGTCATTTAATGAAATAGAGAGAATTAGGTTATGCCAATAAAAGAATATAATCCAACGTCACCAGGCCGGAGGGGAATGTCGGCTGTTACGGGTGAGGGGCTGTCGCGTGAAAGGCCCGTAAAAGCCTTAACCAGCTTTAAATCTAAGTCTGGTGGTAGGAATAACGCTGGAAGAATTACTTCAAGATTTAAGGGTGGTGGTCATAAGCGACTTTATCGGAAAATCGATTTCAAGCGGGACAAGTTTAAGATCATAGGCAGGGTTGCCGCTTTGGAGTATGACCCTAATCGTTCGGCTCGAATTGCATTGTTGCATTATGCAGACGGGGAGAAGCGTTATATCCTGGCCCCTTTTGGTTTGAAGGTTGGAGATTCGGTCCAGGCCGGTTCTGGTGTTGACGTGAGGGTTGGGAATGCTTTGCCACTTATGGAAATGCCTCTTGGCATTGTGGTGCACAATATTGAATTGAAGCCAGGTAAGGGTGCCCAATTGGCCAGAAGTGCCGGGGCTTCGGCTCAGGTGATGGGTCGTGATGAGGGTTATGTTCAAATTCGTTTAACTTCCGGTGAAATGAGAAAGATCCTAGGAACATGCATGGCCACCATTGGGCAGGTTGGGAATACCGACCATAATAACGTAACCATTGGGAAAGCCGGTAGGTCTCGATGGTTGGGGCGCAAACCACATCAGCGTGGGGTTGTCATGAATCCTGTGGACCATCCGCATGGCGGTGGTGAGGGGAAGTCCGGTCAAGGTAATCCTCATCCGGTTTCACCATGGGGTCAACCGACAAAGGGTTTTAAGACCAGGAAGCCGCGAAATCAAAGCTCGCGTTTTATCATTGCAGGTAGAAAGAAAAAGTCCCGTTAATATAAGGGGGAATCGATGCCAAGGTCAGTTCATAAAGGTCCATTTGTCGACGACCATATTGCCAAAAAAGTAGAAAAGGCCAAAGAGGGAAGAGAGTCTAAGGTGATAAAAACTTGGTCTCGCCGGTCGACAATTATTCCAGATATGATCGGTTTGACTTTTGCTGTCCATAACGGGAAGAAGTTTATCCCAGTTTTTATTACCGACAACATGGTTGGTCATAAGTTAGGTGAATTCGCTCCAACAAGATTTTTTAAGGGACATGGGCATGCCAGGAGTGAAAAGGCAGTTGCGCTAAAGTAGGGAAATTAACCGACCTTATAAGTCATGAAATACTTGAGAAGGTAAAAAAAAGATATGGCTGAAGCTAAAGCAATTCTTCGACATGTAAGGGTGGCGCCACGTAAAGCAAGGTTAATTGTTGATTTGGTGAGGGGAAGGAACGCGGCTGAAGCATTGGCTATTTTGAAGTATACGCCCAGGGCTGCTGCCAGGGTAGTTGAGCAATTACTCTTTTCTGCTGTTTCTAACGCCGGGCAGAAAGATTTGGGTGATCCAGAAAATCTTAAAGTTGCGAGTGCTTATGTGGATGGTGGGCCAATTTATAAGCGCTTTCGCCCGCGATCAATGGGAAGGGCTAACCCTATCCATAAGCGGACGAGTCATATAACGATCATTGTTAGTCCGGCAGGTTAGTTGTGCCTATATTTTCAAAACTTGGAAGTTAGAGGGGGAGACAGAATACATGGGTCAAAAGACGCACCCGTATGGATTCAGATTGGGTTATACCCGTACATGGCATTCGCGATGGTATGCAAAAAAAGACTATGCGAAGCTTCTTCACCAAGATTTGTCAATAAGGGACGTGGTTAAAAAGCGATTGTATCATGCCGGCATATCCAGTGTGGAAATTGAGCGTTCCGGCAACCAGCTAAAATTAATTATTCATACCGCTCGTCCTGGCATTATCATTGGGAGGAAGGGCGCTGAAGTTGATAAACTAAAGGCCACGCTTGAAAAAGAATATGGGAATGAAGTTTTCGTGAACGTGAAGGAAATTAAGAAGCCGGAGTTGGATGCTCAGCTGGTTGCAGAGAATATTGCTACCCAACTAGAGAAACGGGTCTCATTCCGGCGTGCGTTGAAACGAAGCGTTGCCTCTGCCCTACGACTTGGTGCTTTGGGTATTAAGGTATATTGTGCCGGTCGACTGGGTGGACATGAAATTGCCAGAACTGAATGGTATCGGGAGGGTCGAGTGCCTCTTCATACTCTTAGGGCCGACGTGGAGTATGGGTTCGCCGAAGCGAAAACCGCCATGGGTCAAATAGGAGTTAAGGCATGGATATTTAAAGGGGATGCTCAGATTCCTTCTTTGGAAAAGTCAGAGCCCTCATTAGGCTTTTTATAAAAGATAGAATGACTTAAGTAATTGGAGTATTTGGAAGATGTTATCTCCGAAAAGAGTTAAGTTCAGAAAGGTTCAGAAAGGCCGGATGCGTGGGAAGGCCTACCGTGGTGGTGAAATCGCATTTGGAGTATTTGGACTTAAAGCCATGGAGCCTGGGAGAATTACTGCCAGGCAAATTGAAGCAGCTCGTATCGCGATGACGAGACATGTAAAAAGGGGTGGAAGGATTTGGACCAGAATATTCCCTGATAAGCCTATTACCAAGAAGCCTGCGGAAGTCCGAATGGGTAAGGGAAAGGGAAACCCTGAGTATTGGGTGGCCCCAGTAAAGTCTGGAAGAATTTTATTTGAAATGGATGATGTTACACAAACCGTTGCAGAAGAGGCTTTGCGTTTAGCAGGGCATAAGTTACCTGTGGCAACCAAGTTTGTTATTCGTGGCGAAATACCAGTTTTGTAGGTATTGGATATGGAAATGGACGAATTAAAAAATTTAGAAAAGAGCGAATTGTTTGAAAAAATCAATAAATTGAAACAAGAGTTGTTTCATTTTAGGAGTCAATTGGCATTAGGGCGCATGGAAAATCCAATGCGAATACGTGAGACAAGAAAAAATATCGCCAGGGTTCAAACCGTTCTACGCCAAAAAGCTAACTAGTCAACCACGATCTTGAAGGAAAGTTATTCAACTATGACACAGTCCAGGGCTCTGCCTCGATCGCTAACGGGAAAAGTTGTCAGTAATAAAATGCAAAAGACCGTAGTGGTTGAGGTTGTTCGCATTGAGCGTCATTCTCTTTATGGAAAAGTTATGAGAAAAAAGACAAAAATAAAAGCTCATGACGAAGTGAATCAATGCCTAATAGGTGATCAGGTTAGTATTGTTTATGCCCGTCCTTTAAGTAAGACTAAACACTGGCGTGTTTCGGAGGTTTTAACTAAGCGAGTGACCACTTAAGAATCAGGAATATGATGTTATAAACATTTCTTTAGTTTGTAAGAAATTGAGTTAACAAATGATACAAAATTATACTTATCTTGATGTTGCCGATAATTCTGGCGCAAAAAATGTAATGTGCTTCCATGTGCTGGGTGGAACAAAGCGTCGGTATGGGTCTTTGGGTGACATCATAGTTGTTGCTGTGAAAGAAGCAATTCCAAAGGCTTCGGTTAAAAAGGGTGACGTTATGAAGGCCGTAATTGTGCGAACAAAAAAGGGACGTCGCCGGGAAGATGGATCTCACATTAAGTTTGACCGAAATGCCTGTGTTTTAGTTAATGCTCAAGGGGACCCGGTTGGAACTCGTATCTTTGGGCCGGTTGCAAGAGAACTAAGGAAGAAAAAGTATATGAAAATTATATCTCTGGCTCCAGAAGTCATTTAGGGTAAGGTATTATGGCTGAAAAATTTAGAATTAAAAAAGGCGATATGGTTATGGTCATCGCTGGCAAGGAGCGTGGGAAGACCGGTAAAGTCCTCCAGGTTCAAACCAAAGATGCCAGGGTTACAGTTGAAAAGCTCAACATATTAAAACGCCATACCAAGCCAAACGCCAAAAACAAACAGGGTGGAATTCTTGAAAGGGAAGGCTTCATGGCTATTTCAAATGTCATGGCTTTTTGTGAATCGGTTAAGAAGCCTTCAAGAATTAAAATGAAAACTTTTGATGATGGACGGAAAGTCCGTGTTTATCAAAAGGCTCCAACTGAAGTTTTGGATAAAAGCCGATGAAATCAAAATCTGGAACAAAACAAGCAGTTAAAGAAAAAGAAAAAACAGTAGGTTCATCTGCGATTAAACCCGTGAATTACGTTCCTCGGATTAAAGCGATGTACCAGGAAAAAGTCATCCCGGCCATGATGAAGGAGTTTGGCTATGAAAATCCTATGCAGGTCCCTCGAGTTGAACGGATTGTCTTAAATATCGGAATGGGGGAAGCGGTTCAAAATGTCAAGTTGTTAGAAAGTGCAGCCACAGAACTGGAGCAAATTACAGGGCAAAAACCTGTTCTGACTCGCTCCAAGAAGGCCATCGCAGGATTTAAATTGCGTGAAGGAATTCCGATCGGAACGAAGGTTACCTTAAGAGGTGCAAGAATGCATGAGTTCTTGGACCGATTGGTTTCCGTGGCTTTGCCAAGAATTCGTGATTTCCGCGGGATCTCACCGAAAGCTTTCGACGGTCGGGGTAATTATACCCTGGGGTTAAAAGAACAGCTGGCATTTCCTGAAATTAAATATGATGACGTTGCATCTATACATGGGATGGATATTACGTTTGTAACCACCGCTCAACGGAATGATGAAGCCAAATCATTATTGGCTCACTTGGGAATGCCTTTTAGAAAACCCTAGAGAGGGAAAGGAGCGTACGTGTCAAGGTTAGCATTAAAGAATAAGGCTAAGCGAAAGCCAAAATTCTCATGTCGCCACTATAATCGCTGTACTCTTTGTGGGCGGGTGAGGGGGTTTTTGCGCCGTTTCCTAATGTGTCGAATTTGTTTTCGTTTCCTTAGTTTGCGTGGTGATATCCCTGGTGTCACCAAGTCCAGTTGGTAGGTTTCGAGTGGTAAACCGTTTTTTAGTAATTGGCAAATAATTCAATACGAGGTTTTTTAGCATGTCGATGACTGATCCTCTCGCAGATTTATTCGTGCGAATTCAAAATGCGGGACGCCGTGGACACGATTTGGTTAAAATTCCATCTTCTCGTGTAAAAAAGGATATCCTCCGAATTTTCAAGGAAGAAGGGTTCATTCGTGACTACAAGTCAGCTACTGGTACCAATGGGCACCCAGTTATTGAAGTATCACTTCGATATGCTCCTGGTCGACAGAAGAAATCTTTCATAACTGGGATAAAAAGAATTAGTAAGCCTGGATGTAGAGTCTATGCTGGGAAAGAAGATCTTCCACGTGTAATGCGTGGGTTGGGGTTGGCGATCTTGACCACTGACCGAGGGTTATTAACGGATGAGCAATGTCGGAGTTCCCAGGTTGGCGGTGAGATTCTTTGCCACGTTTGGTAATTTTGGATACCTTATTTACTTGGATTTTTAATTAATAGGTAAATCATGTCGAGGATTGGAAGACAGCCGATATCAATTCCAAAGGGCGTGGAAGTTCGCGTCCTTGATGGGAACATTTTGGTGAAAGGCCCGCTGGGTCAGCTGCAATGGGGTCTGAGCCCTGGCATACAAGCCAGTATCGAAAATGAAAAAGTTTCTTTATCCAGAAGTAACGATTCAGCCAAGCTTAAGGCCTTACACGGGCTAACAAGGGCTGAAATCGCTAATCAGGTTAAGGGAGTGAAGGAGGGTTTCCAGGAAAACTTGGAAGTGATGGGGGTTGGATACCGTGCCCAAATTCAAGGAAGTGAATTAAGTTTTTCTGTCGGATACGCTCATCCCGTTTCAATAGGATTGCCAAAAGGAGTTGAGGCGTCGGTCGATAAGCAAACCTCGATTTCTCTTAAAGGTATTGATAAACGAATGGTTAGCTTGGTTGCAGCTCAAATCAGAAGTATGAAGGTTCCTGATGTGTATAAGCAAAAAGGTATAAAGTATGTTGGTGAAATCCTTCGTAAAAAAGCTGGCAAAGCCGGCAAAAAGTAGGTTGAACTTGTGAATATACTTGAAAAACAAAAAAGATTGCATAAGCGGAGTCGGCGGGTGCGTTTGCGCATTGTGGGATTATCTTCTCGTCCACGATTAAGTGTTTTTAGGAGTAATTCTCATATTTATGCTCAGATTATTGATGATTCGGTTGGTCGCACATTGGTTTCGGCGTCATCCTGTGACCCTGGTTTAAAAGAAAAAATAAAATCTGGTGGGAATATTGAAGCGGCGAAAATGGTGGGACAAGCAATCGCTGAACGCGCAAAAGCCATACCTATTGAACTAGTGGTATTTGATCGAGGTGGAAGACTGTATCATGGTCGGGTAAAGGCTTTGGCAGATGCCGCTCGTTCGGGGGGACTGAAATTCTAATCAGGCCCAGCCTTAAATTTTGCTAAAGGGAAGGATTCACTTCTGTGAGGGTTAATGTTGAAGAGCTCAATTTAAAAGATAAGCCGGTTGTAATTAACCGTGTAGCCAAAGTAGTGAAAGGTGGAAAGCGTTTTTCATTTTCTGCTTTGGTGGTTGTAGGCGATGGCGATGGTTGGGTTGGTGTGGGAAAAGGCAAAGCGACTGAAGTTCCGTCTGCCATTGCTAAGGCCGTGGCTCATGCAAAAAAAAATCTTATTAGGATCCCACTTAAATCAAATACTATCCCCCATGAAGTGCATGGGTATTTTGGTGGAGAGCACATTGTCTTGAAACCTGCAAAGCAGGGTACTGGTATAATCGCAGGAGGAGCAGTACGTTCGTTGTTGGAGGTGGCTGGTGCTCAGAATATTGTTGCGAAAACCCTAGGACGTGGGAATCCGTTTAATGCTGTGAGGGCAACTATTCAAGGGTTGAGCCAACTTCGTGATCCACATGAAGTAAGGGAAATGCGTCGAACGGCTGTCGGGATGGAAGATTAATCGATATCTAATGACCAGTCAGGAAACCTGGAAATCATGGTGACACCAACCAATCTCTCAATTACATTAAAGCGAAGCACAATAGGCCATCCGGATAAGATGCGTGTGGTTTTATTGGGGCTGGGACTTAGGAAAATTGGACAGACCGTTAGTCGTCCGGATACAGACCAAGTACGAGGATTAATTTATAAGGTCAGGCATCTTATTGAGGTTGCAGTTTCATGAAGTTACACGATTTACATCCATCTCCAGGTTCAAGAACAAAGAAGAAGCGCCTTGGCCGTGGGCCTGGGTCCGGTTTGGGTAAAACAGCTGGGAAAGGGCATAAAGGGTTGTTAGCCCGTTCTGGCAGGGCTAATCAAGCTGGTTTTGAGGGAGGGCAAATGCCACTTGCCCGCAGATTACCTAAGCGTGGGTTTACAAACATTTTCCGGATCAAATATTCAGTGATAAATCTTAAAGATCTGCTTGCCCAGGAAAAAACCATGAACTTTAACCCAAATGTTTTTAAAGAAATTGGGTTAATTAAAGGACGAAACCCACAAGTTAAAATACTTGGTTCTGGGGAAATCAACCGTCCAATTGTTGTTGAAGCACATAAATTTAGTGATATTGCCAAACAAAAAATTGAGAATGCCGGTGGGCAAGCAAAGGTGATCGGCCGTGCTTGAGCGGCTAGTCACGAGCATTCAAAATATTTTTAAAATCCCGGAATTGCGTAGCCGGGTAATATTTACCTTGTCTATGCTCGCAGTCTATCGTATCGGTGCTCATGTCCCGACCCCCGGAATCAATAATGAAGAGCTTTTTAAGTTTCTCACCGAACGAGGTGGGGCCCTCATGGGCTTTCTTGATATTTTTTCTGGAGGGGCTTTATCTAGATTAACGATTTTTGCCTTGGGCATAATGCCCTACATTAGCGCCTCAATTATTTTACAACTTCTCACGGTCGTTGTTCCGCATCTTTCTAAATTAGCCAAAGAAGGAGAGCGAGGAAGAAAGACAATCATTCAGTACACCAGGTATGGAACTATCGTTATTGCCTTAATTCAGGGCTTTGGTATTGCTCTTGGCCTTGAAGGAATGAACGATGGTGCATTTGTTCTTGACCCTGGTTGGTCATTTCGATTGATGACGGTGATTACGTTGGTAGCCGGAACGGCCTTTCTCATGTGGTTAGGAGAGCAGATTACCGAACGTGGAGTTGGAAACGGGATATCACTTATTATTTTTTCTGGGATAGTTGCTAGTCTTCCCAGTGCAGTTGTTCAAACATTTGATTTATATCAGGTTGGTCAAATCAGTCTCCTTTTACTGTTAATCCTTGGTGTCGTGATGCTGGCAGTAATGGGAGCTATAGTGTTTCTTGAAAGTGGACGACGAAAAATTGCGGTTCAATATGCCAAGCGAATAGTTGGGCGACGGGTTTATGGTGGGCAAAACACTCATATACCTCTAAAAATAAATACGGCTGGTGTTATCCCCCCAATTTTTGCCTCATCAATTATTGCATTTCCAGCCACGATAGCAAGTTTTATCCAGGTGCCGTGGGTTCAAAGCATCGGGGCGCAATTAGCTCCGGGTTCTTTACTGTATACCATGCTATACGTTGGAATGATTATATTTTTCTGTTTCTTCTATACGGCCGTGGTACTTAACCCCGTCGATATGGCAGACAACATGAAAAAATATGGTGGATTTATCCCAGGGATACGACCTGGGCAAAAAACTGCAGACTTTATTTATAAGGTACTGACAAGGATTACATTTGCCGGAGCTATCTATTTAGCTATTGTGTGCGTGATTCCTGAACTTCTGATTTACCGACTAAATATGCCGTTCTATTTTGGAGGTACCTCCCTCTTGATTGTCATTGGAGTCGGTTTGGATACGGCGCAACAAATTGAAAATCATATGCTCATGCGGAATTATGAGGGTTTTCTTGGAAAAGGTTCCTTAAAGGGAAGAAGTGGTTAACGGAATGAGGGTTATATTTCTTGGTCCTCCAGGGGTTGGAAAAGGGACCCAGGCAGATTTTATTGCCAACAAATTCGGTATTCAAAAACTTTCAACAGGAGATTTGCTTAGGGAAAGTGTTGATAAGCGTACGACCCTGGGAAATGAAGCGAAGGCTTTTATGGAACGTGGGGAATTGGTTCCGGATAATGTGGTGATTGGTTTAGTTGAAGAAAAATTAGGGTCTCCGGAATGCCGCAAAGGTTTCCTGTTAGATGGATTTCCTCGAACCGTAGCCCAAGCAGATAAGCTGTCATCTATTTTGGAAGTGAATGGAGAAGCCATTGATCGGGTTGTATATTTTTCCCTTCCAGAAACGGACATAATCGAACGAATAAGTGGGAGACGGAGTTGTCCAAAATGTAAGGCAGTATATCATCTCAAGTCCATACCACCCAAAAAAGATGGGGTATGCAATGAATGTGAAGTGCCTCTAATTCAGCGAAATGATGATAAGCCAGAAACCATTCAATCGAGATTGGTTGTATATCAAAAACAAACAGAGCCCTTAATCCAATATTATAAGGACCGTGGAATGCTTTCCGAATTGGATGGGGCAGGGGTAGTTTCTGCGGTTCAGGAGAGATTGGTAGCTCTCTTAACCAAGTCCAGATAGAATGATCATCATAAAAACGGCTGAGGAAATTGAACTCATTGCTTTGGCCGGTAAAATCGTTACTCAATGTCATCAATTGCTTGTGAATGAAGTGAAGCCAGGTATGACTACATTGGAATTAGACAGACTTACAGAGGAGTGTATTCTTGATTTGGGTGGAATTCCTGCATTTAAAGGGTATAGGAATTATCCCAATAGCCTCTGTGCATCTATTAATGAAGAAGTCGTACATGGAATCCCATCAAGGCGTGAATTGAAAGACGGGGACATCATCGGATTGGATGTTGGAGCCATTGTTGAAGGTTTTTATGGAGATGGAGCCGTGACGGTTTCAGTTGGGGCCATTCCTGAAAATATTCAATTATTGATTGGAGTCACTCGAGATGCTCTACATAAAGGACTCGAACAGGCTGTTGTGGGTAATCGTCTTTCTGACATTTCTTTTGCAATTCAAACTCATGTAGAAAAGCATGGGTATTCGGTTGTTCGTGATTTTGTGGGTCATGGTATTGGACGGCAGTTGCACGAAGAACCCCAGGTCCCAAATTATGGAAGACCAGGACAAGGCCCGCGTTTAAAGCCTGGGATGGCACTTGCCATTGAGCCAATGGTTAACCTTGGAGGATCGGCAGTCAAAGTCTTGAAAGATGGCTGGACGGCAGTTACGTGCGATGGATCACTTTCTGCTCACTTTGAGCACACAATCACAATTGAAGCGAATGGTGCACCTCGCATTTTAACAGGATAGTCCTAGGTTGGAGGTCAGGTAAATTTCCTCATGGGAAAAGAAGATATTATTGAGGTTCAAGGGGCAGTAACTGAAACGTTGCCGAATGCGATGTTTCGGGTTCAGTTGGAAAATGGGCATAAAATATTAGCCCATATTTCTGGAAAGATGCGGATGCATTTTATTAGAATTTTGCCAGGAGATAAGGTGACAGTGGAATTATCTCCATATGACCTGACTCGTGGACGGATTACCTATCGGTTTAAATAGAGGTTGTTATCGTGAAAGTTAAATCATCAGTAAAACCAATCTGTGTTAAATGTAAGGTCATTCGCCGCAAAGGGGTTGTAAGGGTGCTCTGCACAAATCCCAAACACAAGCAGCGACAGGGCTAAGGTGCGTTAATGTTTGTTATGGATAGATTAAGCCAATCCCTAGAGAGAGGAAAGTAAGAAATGGCTCGTATCGCAGGCGTAGAGTTGCCGGTAGGAAAAAGGATTGATGTTGGATTAACCTATATTTTTGGGATTGGTCCGGCCAGTTCACGGGATATATTGCGAAAGACGGGAGTTTCTCCGGAAACGAGGGTGAAGGACCTGCAAGAAGATGAGGTGGTCCGTTTGCGTGAGACAATTGATAAGGATTACGACGTAGAGGGTGACCTTAGAAAAGAGGTCACAATGAGTATTAAGCGTTTGATGGATATTGGAACTTATCGTGGGTTACGACATCGGAAAGGTCTGCCTGTAAGAGGCCAACGGACCAAAACAAATTCACGAACGAGAAAAGGGCGACGTGGGGCAATTGGGGGAAAAGTTAGGAAATAAGCTGCTGAAAGGGATCTTTCATGAGTGTTAAAAAGGGAAAAAAGAAGGATAGAAAAGTTTTACAAGTTGGGATCGTGCATATCATGGCCTCATTTAATAATACCATTGTGACGATCACGGATATGACCGGTGGGGCTGTAACCTGGGCGAGTGCCGGTAGCCAGGGATTTAAGGGATCGAGAAAGAGCACTCCATTTGCCGCTACGCGTGCAGGTGAAGTTGCTGCAAAGAAAGCAATGGAGTTTGGCCTTCGACAAGTGGATGTCTATGTGAATGGACCTGGGTCTGGACGAGAAGCCGCTGTGAGAGCCCTTCAATCCGCTGGTTTGCGAGTCAATCTTATTCGTGATGTGACGCCGATTCCCCATAATGGGTGTCGGCCGCCAAAACGAAGACGAGTGTAATTTCTGAGAGAGGGTTTTTTAGATTTTTGGTTTTTCGTGAACAGGATATAGGGGGAGAAAGTCCATGGCCAAATATACTGGTCCTGTATGTCGGTTATGTCGGCGTGAAGGCGTGAAATTGTTTTTGAAAGGGACCAGGTGTATGACTGAAAAATGCGCAATTGAGCGCCGAAGTTATCCACCTGGACAGCATGGGCAGTCACGGCGAGGCCGTGCGACGGAATATGGCACTCAGCTTAGGGAAAAACAAAAGCTTCGTCGTGTGTATGGTATGCAGGAACGACAATTTCTCAATACCTACCATCGAGCTGTTAGGCGTAAGGGGATCACCGGCGAGCATTTGTTGAGCCTGCTTGAGCGAAGACTTGATAATGTGGTGTATCGACTAGGGTTTGCCGCATCACGTGGTCAAGCCAGGCAGTTGGTGAATCACGGTCATGTGATGTTGAATGGACGAAAAGTCACGATTGCCTCCGTGACTGTGAATGTTGGGGATATTATCGAAATCAGGGAGAAAAGTCGTCAGCTTGTCCCGGTCCAAGCCGCCCTGGAAATTTCTAGTGGACGAGGAGTGCCGAATTGGTTAGAGATGGAGCGGAATTTATTAAAGGGTACCGTCCAAGCCATTCCCACTAAACAGGACATTGATGTATTGGTCAATGAACAGATTGTAGTGGAGCTGTATTCACGGTAAATTGTCCTGCCGGAGATAGAGCGGATGTTGCGAATGGATCACATACATGGCCTTGGGACCAAGAAAGGGAGACGCGATCCTTATGATAAATAGCATGAAGGATTTCCAAATACCCACGAAGCTGGAATTGGAAAAGGACACTGCTTCACCTACTTACGGCAAGTTTACGGCAGAACCATTTGAGCGAGGTTTTGGAACCACCATGGGGAATTCCCTCAGGCGGGTCTTGCTCTCTTCGCTTCCTGGGGCAGCAGTCACCTCCGTAAAGATTGAGGGAGTATATCATGAGTTTTCGACCATTCCGGGTGTAACCGAGGATGTCACGATTCTCATATTGAACATTAAGGCGTTACGGTTGCGTTTACATTCTGATAAGGCTAAGGCGATACGATTGAAAAAAAATGGGCCTGGCGAAGTGTTAGCCGCAGATTTATCCGTAGACCCGGACGTGGTAGTTTTGAATCCAGATTTTCATATTGCCACTTTGGATAAAGATGGGATGTTAGATATTGAACTCATTGTGAAGCCAGGACGTGGGTATGTTCCTGCGGAACGGAATAAAGAAGAAGGCTTGCCCATAGGAGTCATTCCGGTGGACTCTGTTTTTTCTCCCATTAAACGGGTTAATTTCAGTGTGGAAAGTGCTCGGGTTGGTCGAATCACGGATTACGATAAACTGATTCTTGAAGTATGGACGGATGGAAGCATATCTCCGCAGGAAGCTGTTACCTCAGCAGCAGGAATTCTTCGCAACCATCTTGATATTTGCCTGCCATCTGAAGAGAGGGGGGAGCCAACTCAAGAAGAGGGTGGAGATGAGAGCAAGATGTTGATTAATCAACATTTGTTTCGAAGTGTGAATGAATTAGAGCTGTCGGTCCGCGCTGCAAATTGCCTGAAAAATGCGAACATTAAATCTATAGGTGATTTGGTTCATAAAAGCGAAAATGAAATGTTGAAGACCAAAAACTTTGGGAAAAAATCATTAAATGAAATTAAAGAGGTCTTAGCAGAAATGGGGTTGACCTTAGGAACCAAAGTGAGTGAAGTAACAGAATCCCAAACCTGAACTTTTTTCAAAGGACGTGTATTGTGCGTCATCGAAAACGCGGAAGACAATTAGGACGAAACAGTAAACATAGGTTGGCTTTATTTAGAAATTTGGTGACATCTCTCATGGAACATGAGCGAATTGAAACCACGGAGGCCAAAGCGAAAGAATTACGTGGGATCACCGATAAGCTGATTACCCTTGGGAAGCAAGGAACCCTTCAAGCGAGAAGAGGAGCTTTGCGTGTGTTGCGGACCAAAGAAACGGTTCAAAAACTTTTTGATGACGTTGCCAAGCGTTTTCCCGAGCGGAACGGTGGATATACAAGGATTATAAAAACTCGTCAACGCCCAGGGGATGCTGCAAAACTGGTAGCTATTGAATTGGTCGAAAAAGCAAATGAATTTGAAAAGGTGGTAGTTTCCCCCACGGCCAGTTAGAAATGCATAGAGCGTAGTCTTTTAAATTTATAATCCTCACTGCTCCTGTTTCTCCAGCATAGTTTCTTCTCTCCTCCTTCAATATTTCACAGGGTTAAGGTCTTTTATTTACTTGACCTGGACCCTGTGCTATTCTTTTTTATGGGTCTTTTACCCTAAGGGTGGTGTTTCGACCGAGCAGGAATAAATGCAATTTTATGGTACGAGGGCCATTTTAACTCTGCTTGTTTTAGGTATGACCGTATTTATCGGAATTCGTGTGGTGAACCACATGCAAACACGAAGCCAAGAAACAACTTCCGTAACTTTAGATGAACAGCAAGGAGCGGATGCTTGGATTCAGGGATTTAATTACCGCCAAACTCGATCTGGATCCACAAAATGGGTAGTAAATGCTGATCAAGCGAAGGTCTTTGATAAAGACCATGTAGCCAAGTTGGAATCGGTTCAAGTCCACCTTTTTGACGGAGAGTTCCAGAAGGAACAATTGAAAATTACCTCTGAAAAAGGCGTAATGAATACATCCAGCAATGACTTTGAGTTAGTAAGCAAAAATGAGAAAACTGTTATGACCTTTGAGGCTGGGTATCAAGTGTTTTCAGATAAATTGATCTGGAACGAAGGAGCACGGCAGTTACACACTCCGGATCAAGTGCTTATCAAAGGGGATGGATTAACCATCACCGGAACTGGATTAGAGGGAGACGTGGATAAGCAGGAGTTTCATTTGCTCAAGAATGTTCGTGCTGAGTTGGTGTCGCCATAAGAGTTTCATTGCCGATCTCATGTGGTTGGTTGATATTTGCGATAATTTTGGTTCATATTCCCAATGTGGGAATGGCAGAAGAGCCAAAAGTTTCTACGGTCATTACTTCTAATACGATGACGGCCAGCAGCGAAAAAAACCTGGCCATCTTTCAAGGATCAGTCAAAATGGTCCAAGGCGAACTGGTGGTGCATTCTGATGTGATGATCGTGTATTTCAAAGAAAAGGCACCTTTAAATCCCTCTTCCGCCACAGCTTCAGGAGCCAAATCAGAATCTGGGAATGAAATTAGTTATATTGAAGCGAAAGGGAAAGTTCGAATTGAAAAAGGGGAGAGTCGAGCTACTAGCCAACATGCTTTGTATTACAAAGCAGAAGAAAAGGTTATCTTGACGGGTTCTCCAGTAGCCTGGCAGTCGGGAACAAGAATTAGTGGTCCAAAGATGACCATGTTTTTAAAAGAAAACCGGAGTATGGTAGAAGGTGGAACCCGGGTAATTATTGATGGATCCGAGCAAAATTAGAATTTGCAGGCTTTTAATCCGACTGCCATCATTCTTGGTGTATTCATCGTGTTCCCATAAAACTGAATTTTTGATTGTGATTGACATGGGTAGACCAACCCGATCATGGTTTGATCGTATATTCTGTGACGTGATGGTAAGGCATCCTCCGGTCGGGCCACGGTTTTTCTTTGAAATTGAGATCCGTATGATTGAATTAAGGAATGCAAATGCCTGAAGCACGGGGGCAATCTCTTCATAGAATTTCTGCCAATGATTTAAAAAAGAGCTATAAAGGTCGTCAGGTCGTTAGGGGCGTCAGTTTGGAATTGTTAGGAGGAGAGGTTGTTGGGCTTCTCGGTCCCAATGGTGCTGGTAAGACCACAATCTTTGATATGGTGGTGGGGCTTTGTCAACCTGACCAAGGGAAAATATTTCTCAATAACGATGAGATTACTGCACTGCCCATGTACAAGCGGGCAAGGCGGGGAATTGGATATTTACCACAAGAAGCTTCAATTTTTCGAAGGCTATCGGTTGAGGATAATGTATTGGCGGTCTTAGAGACATTGGATCTCCCTGCGTCTGGCCGAAAAGAGAGATTAAATGAATTGTTAGAGGAGTTGGATTTGACTCGGCTTCGTACGCATGGATCCTATACTCTTTCAGGTGGAGAGCGTCGACGTTTGGAGATTACGCGAGCGTTAGCTACCAACCCAAAATTCTTACTCCTGGATGAGCCTTTTGCCGGGATTGATCCAATTGCTGTGGGGGATATTCAAGATATTTTAACCAGTTTAAAAAGGAAAAATATCGGCATCCTGATTACCGACCACAATGTTCAGGATACGCTTTCCATTACTGATCGAGCCTATATAATAAGCGAAGGAGCGATTTTAGAAAGTGGTCCACCTGATGTCATTGTGAATAGTCCAAAAGCCAGGGCTGTCTACTTGGGCGAACGCTTCAAAATGTTCCAATAACGAGGAAGTGGGTTTCTGCAATGGATCTTCGGTTAGACCTTCGGTTATCTCAAAAGTTGGTGATGACTCCCCAACTGCAACAAGCGATTAAGTTGTTGCAACTCTCTCGTTTAGAGCTTCAGCAAGTGCTGGCTCAACACTTAGTAGAAAATCCCCTCTTAGAAGATTTGGCCCTGGAAGCCCAGGATGAAGAAACTTCAGTGGGAGAAGAGCCGGCGGGCCAGGTGAAAGAGCCTGATGCCGAAAGTGAGGCTTCAGGTGAGGTCACGGAGGTTCAGCCAACCATCAAGGAGGGCGAGCCGTTGTCCTCCGAAGAGTGGGACAATATTTTGGGGAACGATTGGCGGCCTGCTCAGCGGGATGAGGCCTACTCGGGAGATGAAGAATTTCCTTCATATGAACAAACTCTCACCAAACCGACTTCTCTTGAGGAGCATCTGGATTGGCAGCTTCGTCTCTCATCTCTTGCAGGGGATGATCGAGATATTGGCAGAATGATAATTGGAAATTTGGATGAAGACGGGTATATGCGCGTACCTGTTCCCGAATTAGCTGAAGACGCCAAATGCTCTGTTGAGCATGTTGAGGGGGTGCTCCGTCAGATTCAGCAGTTTGATCCTCCAGGTGTTGCGGCTCGGGATTTAGCAGAATGTTTATTGATCCAACTGGATCATCTACAACATGATGAGACTGAACTAACCTCTCATCTGCAAGCAGCGGTGCCCATGCATGTGGTGGCTGCTATCTTGAAAGATCATTTAGTCGATCTTCAGAAAAAACGGTATCAGTCTGTAGCTAAAACATTGAGTGTGACTCTGGATGAAGTCTATGAAGCTGTTCGGGTGATAGAGAGTCTAGAACCGAAACCAGGTCGCCCCTATTTTTCGGATAGCAACTCAATTATTATTCCAGATGTCTACGTCGTGAAGTATGAAGGGGAGTGGGTCGTGCTGTTAAATGATGATGGTCTCCCTCGATTGAGAATTAGTCCATACTATCGACGACTCCTTTCCCACTCTGGAGAAGATGCTGGGAACACGAAAAACTATCTTGAGGAGAAATTGAAGGGCGCACAATGGATTATTAGGAGTATTGATCAACGGAACAAAACGATTGTGAAAGTCGTGAAAAGCCTGGTGAAGTTTCAAGAAGCCTTTTTGGAAAAAGGGATTCAGTATCTTCGGCCATTAGTCTTAAAACAGGTGGCCGAAGATGTGGGTATGCATGAGTCAACAATTAGCCGGGTGACGACCAATAAATATTTGCATTGTCCTCAGGGAATCCTTGAATTGAAATTCTTTTTTAATGCAGGGATTCAGCGGGCTGACAACCGTGGAGAGGATATGTCCTCCGTGACAGTTCGTGAGATGATTCGGGAGATGGTGGCACAAGAAGATGTAGCCAATCCGTTGAAAGATCAGGAGATCGTCTCCAGGCTCCGTCATAAAAATATCCTGATTGCTCGTCGAACTGTAGCGAAATATCGGGCTGAATTACATATTGCTTCTGCTAGTCAACGAAAACGAATTCCCACATAATTTTTAACAGCGAACTTCAGGCCTCCGACACAATAGTGAATATTGCAGATAACTGATCTCATTGCGTCGGAGGTTTCTGTTAGTCTGGTTCAAATGAGTCGGTTCATGCACGATGATTGTGGAAGAGTAATGATGCCGAGTGAGTCACCTCAAGCTTCTCTGAAAAACGATCCGTTGCCTCTTCAACTGATGATGGTGACGGGGACGTCGGGATCTGGCAAGACCCAAGCCCTGAAGTGCTTAGAGGATCTAGGCTTTTTCTGTGTGGATAATCTTCCACCGGCCTTATTTCAAAAATTCACTGAATTGTGTATTCAACCCGACAAAGATGTGCGGAAGGTGGCCCTGGGGATTGATATTCGTGAACGGGCTTTTTTCGAGGATTTATTGAGCAATCTCGAAGCCTTGCAAAGTGATGGCTGTCACGTTGAATTGCTTTTTTTAGAGGCACATGATGATATTTTAGTCAGGCGTTTTTCTGAATCTCGGCGTCCGCATCCATTACTTCCACATCGGCCGATTATTGAGGGTATTCAATTAGAGCGTGAACGCTTACAAAGTCTTCGGGCTAGAGCCCATCGCGTGCTGGATACGTCAGAATTCTCCGTCCACGACCTCAAAGCCTGGATCATTAAACATTATCGGGAGCGGGGTGAAGGGCAAGTCCTGAAAATTAGTCTCATGAGTTTTGGCTATAAATTCGGAGTGCCCTTCGATGTGGATATGGTGTTTGATGTACGATTTCTTCGCAATCCTCATTTCGTGCCTGACCTTCAGCCCTTAACAGGGGAGCATGGCGATATTCAACGTTTTGTCCTAGACACGAGAGAGGCGAAAGTCTTTCTTGAGCATTTAAAAGAATTGTTTGCTTTTTTGTTGCCATTGTTCGAAAGGGAACAACGGAGTTACGTCACCGTTGCTTTCGGGTGTACGGGTGGACGACATCGTTCGGTGGCGATCGTCCTACGCATGAAAGATACGTTGAAGATATTGGGGTATGACGTCACGATTCACCATCGAGAAATATCGAAAGAGGGGAATCCAGGCTAATTTCCCTTCGTCCTGGAGTAGACTTTTCGTCAGAATCAGTTCCCACATTCCAGAATTTTCTGCTTCTAAAGCCCATTTTATTGTTGGGTCTTTTACCTCAATCAACGGTTTTCACCTCTCATTCAGCATGCCTGGAAGTAATGGAGCCATTCCGAAGAGAAGGGGAATGCGATTGGCATACCTGGCAAACTATGAGGAGTGTCTCCAAGTGTTACAACCAACCGAATCTAGGTAAAAACACGGCATCATATTTGGGGATGGCCTTTACAGAGAAAATCAAGATACAACCTCAATTGAGGTCAAGGGACATTTGGCAAATTTCGTTGGACTGAAAAAGATGAACACAATTTGGAGAGGTATCGCAGAAAGGGTCAGCGGGTATTCGTGGAAAAACCAGAATGTTACAGGCGTGGATGTGGGGTCTCGATTGTTGAAGGCAGTGGCCCTACAGCCGGGAAATGGCTGTCCTATCTTACAGGGTGTTGTGATCGAAGCCCTTGCCTCTAGATCTAATCTCGATTCCCAATCTGATCTTGAGCAGGACCGACATCTCGTCCAAGTTCTTCGGAAACAGTTATCCCCTTCTCCTCATACTGTGGGGATTACGGTTTCGAGTCCTCACGTATTGTTGAAAAGACTGACGTTTCCCAATATGTCGGAAAATGATCTTCGGGAGCACCTGGCTTTGGAGCTTGACCGGTATATTCCTCTTGATGTTCAAGGTGCCGTGTGGGACGTGTATCGGCACAACGTCCCAGGAGGCTTGGACAATGGAAAGGATCAAGCTCTTCTAGTTGTGGCGAAAAAAGAATTCATTGAGAAACGAATGCGACAATTTCAACAGCAGGGGATGAGTGTCAGTTTTGTCGATGTGGATGCTTTCTCACTTGTGAATATGGTTGCCTATAACTATGGCCACGAAGGTACGTGGCTGATCGTTCATCTTGGACCAACCGGCATCCTTTCGGTGGTAATGGAAGAAGGTCAGCCTATACATTTGCACCAAGTATCCTACGAGGCCGATTGGTATGGAGACTTGCTTGACGGGGTGCAATCGGCCTCTGAAACGTCTGGTCATGGCTATAAAATAGGAGCCTCGGAATCTTTACTCCTCGAGCAATTTTTTAAGGAGACGGTCGAGCAGGTCATTGAAACTGTCAAGGATGTTTCGGAAATAACTGACAATGAAGTGGTGCGGGGCGTGTTCTTGTCAGGGGGGTATTCGGCGCTGGAAGGACTTGAATCAAGACTCGCTGATTCATTGGCCGTGTCCGTAACCCCGGTCAACCCCTTCAAAAAGATCGCGGTCCCTCAGGACATCCAACAGGATTGTCGATTTCAGAAAGCCTTGCCGTTATTTGGTGTTGCCGTTGGAGCGGCATTGCGTGGGTTAGGCCCTCATGATCGAAATTAATTTAGCCCGCCAACTTCAGCGTCACGTGAGTCCTCATGAGTCTTCCTGGCTGGTTTGTTTGTTGGTGGGTGTGGTGGTTTTCATGGGTTTTGGGGTGGCGAGTTGGTGGTGGACGAATTCTTTGCAAGAACAGGTTGATGCCTTGCTTCAAGAAAAAATAGTCAAAATGCAGGCTGTAGTTCGGATAAAGGAAAAACTTCATAGTGTGGAAAGTTATAATGAGCAAAAAACGCTTCTTATGACTTCCGTTGAGCGGCTTAGTGACCAGGAGAAAGAAAAGGCTTGGCCGGTTGCATTGCTGGATGGGGTCAGTCGAAATGTCGGGGAGCTTGATATCTGGTTGGAGCGGATACAACTGGAATCACGAGTGGTGGAATTGCACGGACAATCGTTGGCCCTGGAAGATATTGGGAAATTCATGGAGGCATTAGAGAATGATCAGATCATCATGAGTCTGCCTGCGGTGGAAATTCTCGAGCGCCCAGGAGGAGAATCAGAAGCCTTTTCCTTTTTGATTCGTTTTGTATGGGATCAGCAGGTGACCACATGATGGCGCAGTGGAAGACACTATCGATCTGGCATCGATTTGGTCTTCTGGTGGGAGTGATGCTTGTCTGTCTGTTGGGTATCCACCTCGTTATGTGGCAGGCAATGAGTCTCTCGCTTGAGGAGTTACAACGAGAAGTCGCTCGTCTAGATCAGGAGGGCCATGGTCTCCTCCAGAAGGCAGATTCACTGAAAGCCATTGAAAGAGATATCAACGCTTTACGTGAAAATTTGGCCGCTCGAGTTCACCAACTTCCTGAGCATGTTGAATCAAAAGTCTTTCGAAGGGATGTCATGGGAATTGCGAAGCGAAGGAGTGTGACGGTTCGGGTGTGGAAGCCCGAAGGTCCTTTGACGGGACTCCAGCATGCTGAAGCTTCGATTCAGATTGCTGTGAGAGTAGAGGGGAATTTCCAAGGAACCGTGCAATTTTTGAATGACTTGCGCCAGCTTGCATGGGTTGAAAGTATTCCTTCCATTGTTATGGCCGGAAGGTCAGAGAACGAAGATTCATCTCTCCTCATCACGAATCTGGTGATGCACGGGTTATCCCCCTTGGGTATTGAACATGTCCAGCAGCTGCTTAAAACATAATCGAACCAATCAATGCCTGGTGGGGTTGCGATATCACGGTGTCATGTTCATGTGGGATACGGTCTCGACGATGGCTGTATATTTGAGGCGGTGCGCGAGCTACTCGGTCTGTCTTTGGGTTGGGTTGATTGTTATTGGGTTAATCGGGGAGGCTCCAGCGAAAGGGCCATCCTCATTGCCTTCTCGTCCAAGCAGGCTAGCAAGAACCAGCGTAGGTCAGGATAATGCCCGACACCCTGAAGTGAACCGTCGAGACCCTTTCAAAAGGGTACCGAAGCGCCAGCTAACTCCCAAGGTTTCGACCAAACCACATCAGGAACCGAGAATTGTTCCCCTGGTAGATAATCCAGGCTGGAGACTTCTCGGGGTGCTACATGGTCAAGAAGGCCATCAGGCGGTCATTCAGATATCTCCAACGGAGCGAGTTCTGGTACAACCGGGGGCTGAACTTGCTCGATCAGGATGGACGATTAAGACCATCAGTGAGGAGGAAGTGCTGCTTGAGCACCCCTCTTCAGCCTCCACAGTGAGGGGGGCTTCCCCGACAAGAACCTTCATTCTCTCCTTCCCCACCATTCAATAATCACCATGAATATTTTTGTTGAGAAAGCGTGAAAAAACCTTCATAATCCATACTCTCGAAGTCCAGGTGAGGACTCGTCGACCCGTGCGCGTGCGTCGAGAGGGGTTATTAAGCGTTCAACAATACCCGTCTCCCAAGCTCGAAGCTACATGCTTTGTCCCTATGGGAATGGCTAAGAGGGAACATGCCACTGGCATGAGTGTTTAATCCGGCCAAAAGGAATGAAATGTTGAGATATTTAAATGCGGGGGAATCCCATGGGAGAGGTCTCATGGCGGTGGTGGAAGGAGTTCCATCCGGTTTGCCGGTCATAGCCGAAGAAATTAATGCAGATTTGATCCGTCGGCAAGGCGGATATGGTCGTGGCGGCCGGATGCGCATTGAAAAGGACCGGATTGAATTTATTTGTGGAGTGCGAAAAGGGAAAACTTTGGGAAATCCCTTAGGGCTGTTGATCTGGAATAAAGACTGGGAAAACTGGAAAGACATCATGGCGGCAGAACCTGGTCCCCCTTCTACCGAACGCGTGGTGACTCGTCCACGACCGGGCCATGCAGATTTGGTTGGAGCCATCAAGTATGGGCATCGGGATATCCGTAATGTGCTGGAAAAGGCCAGTGCCAGAGAAACAGCCATCAGAGTGGCCATTGGTGGGGTGGCGAAGTCGTTGCTCGCCCAGTTTGATATGCGGGTGGTGAGTTATACCATGGACATTGGAGGAGTTGCGGCTCCTAGCCCAAATGACCCGTTGATGGCATATGAACATGCAGAACAATCTGACGTACGATGCCATGACCCGGAGACGGCAAAAAAAATGATTGAACAGATTCGGGCAGCCAAGCATAAAGGGGACTCCTTGGGAGGCATTTTTGAAGTCGTGGTCACGAACGTTCCGATCGGGCTGGGGACTTATGCTCAGTGGGATCGGCGACTGAGTGCTCGCTTGGCATTTGCTGCGATGAGTATTCAAGCGATGAAGGGGGTCGAAATTGGAATGGGCTTTGAGTCGGCCCGCCGTTTTGGCTCTGAAGTTCACGACGATATTTACTTTGATAAAGCCACAGGACAATTTATCAGAAAGTCGAACAATGCTGGAGGGTTAGAAGGCGGCATTACCAATGGGCAACCGATTGTCCTGCGAGTGGCCATGAAACCCATCGCGACTCTCTACACTCCCAAAGACAGTGTGGATATCGAAACCAAAGAACCGTTTGAGGCCACAGTGGAGCGTTCGGATATTTGTACGGTTCCGGCTGCCGGTGTTGTTGGAGAAGCGGTGATTGCATATGAAATGGCTAATGCCCTTATTGAAAAATTTGGCGGAGATACGTTGGATGAAATGAAAAAAAACTTTGAGGCTTATCAAGAGTATGTCCGCACGTTTTAGGTATTCTGCTCTGAGCTCCTATCGTGCCAGGTTTTTTTCGTTGCTTGTAATGAGACCGTTTTGTGGTGACTTCCGCTAAATGAAGATCTCTGAACCCTCGAATCACGTTCCGGTATCTTTAGGAGACCGGAGTTACCAGGTTCTTATCCAACCCCATATTCTGCCCCAGATTGGCCGTGTGCTTCAGGATGTTGGATTATCCGGGCAAGTTGCCATTGTGACCAATTCAATCGTTAATGAACTCTACGGTCGGGTCGTTCTCCGGTCCTTAAAGCGGTGCGGGTTTTCTCCATTTTTTGTGGTGATTCCCGATGGAGAAAAAGCCAAATCCATGTATTGGCTGTCAAGAATACTGGATGAACTGGTCACGCAACGACTTGAACGCCAGGAAGTGGTGTTGGCATTAGGTGGGGGGGTCGTGGGAGATGTGGCAGGGTTTGCGGCCTCTGTCTACCTACGCGGTGTTCCCTTTGTTCAAGTGCCGACGACATTGGTGGCTCAGGTAGATTCGAGCGTGGGTGGAAAAACAGGGGTCAACCATCCAATTGGAAAAAATTTGATCGGCGCGTTTTATCAGCCACGTGTCGTTGTCGTTGATCCGCAGGCGTTGCAATCTCTTCCGAGACGTGAATGGGTCGCAGGATTAGCGGAGGTGATTAAGTATGGCATGATTGCCGATCAGAAATTTTTTGAATATTTAGAGCAACACGTTGATGGCTTACGAGAACAAGCAGAGGATGTGATCCCTGCAGTCATTCGGCGGTGTTGTGAAATTAAAGCCGAAGTAGTGGGTGGAGATGAACGAGAATCGGGGCGCCGCCGAATTTTGAATTATGGCCATACCGTAGGCCATGCACTGGAAACCTGGGGACGCTATAAAACATGGATTCATGGAGAGGCCGTGGGAATTGGCATGGTGCAGGAAGCCGCAATGGCGCAATTTTTAGGGATGTGTACTAAGGAGCTTGTTGAGCGGCAACGCGACTTGATTCAGGATGTCGGGTTGCCCATTGCTATGCCCTCAATGACATTTATGGATCTCTGGGGGGCCATGCAACACGACAAAAAGGTTGTAAAGGGTCAAATCAATTGCGTGGTACCCACCAGAATCGGTGAGGTCCAGGTCGTTCCCCTTGTTCGACATCGTATTCGTCAATGGTTCACTGCCAGTCAGTCCTCCCGTGTGAAACGATTGAAGCCTGCTCCAGAGGCATTGAGCCGTCCACGTCTATCCAGGAAAAAATAACATGGCTCCGGCCCGTCCTTCGACCATAGAAGACCTGAAGCACCTCGTTCGGGAACGGAGCCGTGAAGTGCAGATTCTTCACCGAATCAGCGAATCCATTAGTAGTACTTTGGAGCTGGAAACGGTATTAAAGCAAATCGTGGAGGTAGTTGTTGAAGTGACGAAGGGGGATGCATGTCTGTTGTATTTGATCTCTGAAACAACAGACGAGCTTATTCTGCGTGCATCAAAAAATCCTCATCCCCGGCTCATCGGACGGATATCAATTGGTCTGGGCGAAGGGATAACCGGATGGGTGGCACGAGAAAAAGTTCCAGTGGTGATTTCCCGCAATGCCAGTGATGATGCCAGATTTAAGTTTTTTCACCGTCTGCCGGAAGATCGCTTTCAGGCGTTTGTGTCAGTTCCCATTACAAGTAAGGGGAAAATGGTTGGAGTCATCAATGTTCAGCATAAGCGGCCAAAGCGGTATGCCGAAGAAACGTTAGCTCTCTTACTGACCATTGCGAATCAGGTCGGCGGAGCCATTGCCAATGCTAGATTGTACGATGATATGCGGCAAAAAGCACGTCGACTTGAAACCCTTTCCCAAGTATCGGAAACGGTGGCGTCTAGTCGACTGATAGAGGATGTGCTGCAATTAATTGTGACCATGACCGCTCAGCTGATGAATTCAAAGATCTGCTCGATCATGCTTGTCGACCAGGCTTCGGGGGAACTTCGGATTGCTGCCACTCAAAGCCTGAGTGATGCGTACCGGCGGAAGCCACCGTTGAAGGTTGGGCAGAGCATGAGTGGTCGGGCTGTGCAGGATCACCATCCGGTGTATGTCTCGGATGTGAAGGCAGAAGACGGATATTTTTATCGGGATTTGGCGAAACAGGAAGGATTGCATTCCTTATTATCCATTCCCATGCTCATGAAAGAAATTCCGATTGGGGTGATAAATGTATACACTTCCAGTTATCATGCGTTTTCAGATGAAGAGGTTACCACGCTTCAAGCCATTGCGAATCAATCCGCCGTCGCCATAGAGCACACTCGGCTTATGGAGAAGTCGTTTGAGATGCAGGAGGCCCTGGAAGTGCGAAAATTGGTAGAGCGTGCTAAGGGATTTTTAATGGCATCGAGGGGATTGTCAGAGCCTGAAGCGTTTCGTCTTATGCAACGACAAAGCATGAATCTTCGAAAATCCATGAGAGAAATTGCGGATGCGATTATCCTCGCGGAGGAACTACAACGGGCAACTCAATAGGTATCCCTAGGACGATTCATCATGGACATAGGAATTTGAGGAGAGGTTCTTTGAACGGATTCTTCATCGCTTGTGTAATACGCTGAAGGGCGACAACGAGGTCTTCCTGTATATTTTAGCTCAAAGGACAATGGCGTCCTCGGTTCCGCTGGGACAGAGGACGTTTTTTTTATCATGATGCTTCGATTAGCGATGGTGCAGATGAATGCGGTCGTTGGGGATCTAGAGGGGAATACGCGCACTATTTGCAGATGGATTCGCGAGGCCAGGAAGGCCAAAGCCGATGTGGTTGTCTTCCCGGAATTGGCGGTGTGTGGATATCCTCCAGAAGATCTTCTCCTCATGCCGCAGTTTCTCTTTGATATTAGTCGGATGCGGGACCGCATTGCCAAAGTCACGACAGGAATTATGGCAGTAGTGGGAAGTGTGATGGAATCTGATCGTCCTGCTCAACATCCCATCCGGGACTCCGGGCATGATCGAAGGAAACCCTTGAATGCTGCGTGGGTTTTGGTTAATGGGCAGGTGAAAAAATCCTATGCCAAATGCAAGCTTCCCAATTATGGGGTATTTGATGAAGAGCGGTATTTTCAACCGGGACAAACCAGTCAGGTCTATTGCCTTGGCCCGTTACGAATTGGAATCAATATTTGTGAGGATATATGGTTTGCCGATGGTCCCATCAGCCGGCAAGCAGTGTATGGCGGCGCTCATCTGGTCCTAAACATCAATGCCTCCCCTTATCACGTCGGGAAAACCCAAAATCGTGAACGGATGTTAGCAGTTCGGGCGAAAGCTAACGATGTTATGGTCAGTTATACCAATATGGTCGGAGGACAGGATGAATTGGTCTTTGATGGGAATAGTCTCGTCATGGATTCCACCGGTCTGGTGCTTGCGAGGGCAAAGCCCTTTGAAGAAGATCTCTTGCTTACCGACCTCGAGATTCCGTCAAAACGAAAGGGGCTTGAAAAAGCATCTGGAGTTGATGGCGATGGTGTTCGGATTCCGATGATTCGCGTAGGTTGGACACCGACCTGGCCGAAGTCTGGAGCTCCAGGCGTCCTAAGGCTTACACCGGTAATCGGTGAGTTAGAGGAAATATACCGGGCACTCGTGCTGGGAGTGAGGGATTATGTGAGGAAGAATGCCTTCTCAAAGGTTCTTGTCGGGATCAGCGGAGGGATTGATTCGGCTTTGACTGCCGTGATTGCCCGAGATGCTTTAGGCGAGTGCAACGTGATGGGTGTCATGATGCCATCCCCCTATACGTCTAGGGAAAGTCGAGAGGATGCTCGCCGGTTAGGAAAAAAATTAGGAATCGACGTGCGGCATCTTTCGATTTCGAGCGTGTTCAAGGGTTTTCTTCGGGTGTTGGGCAAATCCTTTCAGGGCTGTCAGGCTGATACGACGGAAGAAAATCTGCAAGCCCGCATCCGAGGAACCCTGCTGATGGCTCTTTCCAATAAGTTCGGATATTTAGTGCTGACCACAGGAAATAAAAGCGAAATGAGTGTGGGCTATGCCACGCTGTATGGGGATATGGCCGGTGGGTTTGCCGTCATCAAAGACATTCCCAAAACCAAGGTGTATCAGCTTACTCGATGGCGAAGTGAGTATAGGGGCTCTGATTTTGAGCGAGTGATTATTCCCGAAAGAATTCAGGTGCGTGCTCCTTCGGCTGAGTTGAGGGCCGACCAGACAGATCAGGATACCCTCCCTCCCTATCCGGTATTAGATGGCATCTTACAAGCCTATGTTGAGGACAATGAGTCAATGGGGAGGATTGTGAAGATGGGCTATGATTCCCATGTGGTTCGAACGGTCATGGGGATGGTAGATCGCAGCGAATACAAACGTCGACAAGCGCCAGTGGGCATTAAAATTACTTCGAGAGCGTTAGGAAAAGATAGACGAATGCCGATTACGAACCGATATGTTTCGGGGCTTTGACCTGAATGCGTGACAAGATCAGTATTGCCGGGAGTCGCCCTCGATGAGTGAAGCCGACTTTTCTTTAACTCCTACCGGTTTAAGGGAACACAAGGACTCCTCCCTGGGGCTCCACGTTCTCCAGGAACAGCGGGAGGTTCTTCGGCAACGATTAATTGAAGGGGCGATGGGCAGTGAGATCACCCAGGCTTTTTCGGATTTCATGGACGCTTTACTGATCGCGCGGTTTCGTGAGGTCATTCAGCAGGGCAATGCAGGTGTGCGCGCTGGTTGGCAGCAGTGTTGTTTAGTGGCCATGGGGGGATATGGGCGGCGGGAGTTAGCTCCATATTCCGACATCGATGTCATGATTCTCACCCAGGGCAATCAAGGAGAAGTCGCTGAGGCACTTTCTACCGGAGTTTTTCACCGGCTTTGGGATCTTGGTTTTCAAGTTGGGCATAGTGTGCGGTCCCTCGCAGAATGCCTGACGATCGCAGAGGCCGACCTTGCTGCCTGTACCTCACTGATGGAATCACGATTTCTTATTGGCAGTGCTCCAGTGTTTCAGGAATTTCAAGGAAAATTCGCACGTCGGATCATCAAGAAACAAGCGCAACGGTTTGTTCTAGATAAAATCCAAGAGCGCGAGCGAGAATATGCCAAATTTGGTGAGACAGTCTTTATGCTCGAACCGAATATTAAAAAAAGTAAGGGTGGGCTTCGAGATTTGCATTTGCTCCAATGGGTTGGCCAGGCTCGATATGGGGCGGGGACGATTCAGGAACTCTCGAATCGGGGAAACATTGCTATTCAGGATTATCAGGTGTTGCAAGAAGCACAGGAATTTCTTTGGCGAGTCCGGTGTTTTTTACATTTTGAAGCGGGACGGGCTCAAGATATTCTCACGTTCGACGATCAGGTCCGGCTCTCTGCGCTTTGGGGGTTTGTGGATCACCCTCATTTGTTAGCCGTTGAGCAATTTATGCAAGTGTATTTCCGTCATACCACCGGATTGTTTGACCGTGGGCGGCGGTTTCTTGATCAAGCCAGGGAGGGAACCTGGCTGGACCGGGTTCGGCGATGGTGGCCTCCCCCCTTAATCGAGGGGCATTTCCGTATTCTAGAAAATCGGTTGACCATTCAGACCGATAAATTACTTGAGGTGATGGAGAGCCCCATGTTGCTTCTTAGGTTATTTATGGTCTCTCATCGTCAGGCAGTCCCCATCGATTCGTGCATTCTCAATGAATTGTCCCAGCACATGGGAACCCTACCCAATGAACGGTTTCATACCAAATCGGTGAGTGGGCTTTTTCGAGACATTCTGTCAAATCCTGGTCGGATAGCTCAAACTCTTGAGGCCATGCATCAGGCCGGTCTACTGGAAAAATTAGTGCCGGCTTTCTCTCGAGTACGTGGCCTCATGCAGTTCAATCAATATCATAAATACACGGTTGATGAGCACAGTCTGCTCGCAGTGAGGGAAGCGGAGCGGCTCAAAAATCATCAAGGAATAATAGGAGAAGTCTACCGGAACATCCCAGATAAAGACATCTTGCATTTGGCACTGTTGCTTCATGATTTAGGCAAAGGGCGTCCCGGGGATCATAGTGAAGTCGGCCAGGAGATTGCCCACTTAACGGCTGATCGGTTGGATTTATCTGAGAAGGAACGGCAGGCTCTCGCATTCCTGGTTCGCCACCACCTGCAGATGTCTCATACGGCTTTTCGTCGGGACCTGAACGATTCCAAAACGATTGTCACATTTGCCCGAATAGTGAAAACCGTCGGGATCCTTCAGAAGCTGTTTATTCTAACTATTGCAGATATATCAGCGGTGGGACCTGGGGTGATGACGAAATGGAAGGAGTCCCTGTTAGGCGAACTGTATTCCCTGACCTACGCAGAACTGACCGGGAATACAGGTCCATCTTATTTCGGAAATGAGAGCGAAAATGCTTCGCTCGAAGTACGGGACGAACTTATCGGGATTTTAAAGGCATATCGAGGTGAAGGATATTCGCCTGAACTCGACTGGTCGGAATGGGTAAATGCCAAACTTCAACAACTTCCCGGTCGGTATGTTCAGTCGACACCGGTTGACCAAATGGCTGCGTATCTCTTAGCCATTCATTCGCTACTGGTAAAGCCGACCCATGTGGAGGCCAGGTTCAATCAAACGTTAGGCGTGTCGGAATACGTGCTAATCACGCGGGAACAGACAAAGCCAGGAATTTTCATGCAAGTAGCTGGAGTATTAGCCGCCATGGGATTGCAGGTATTGGAAGCGCAAATTATGACACTCCAGGATGGCACGGTGTGGGATGTGTTTTCGGTCTACGATTCTGATTATGAAGGACCGCCATCTGCCGGTCGCCTAGAGGAGGTGGCACAGGAGATTCAACAGGTCGTGGAGGGAAGGCAATCAGTGCACCAAATGGTTGAACGACGACGACGCATGGCCTTTGGCCGGCCCTTTCCAACTGGCCGGCATCCCACGGAAGTCCATATTGATCAGAGGGTTTCCGATGCTTTTACGGTGATTGACGTTTTTGCCGATGACAAGCAAGGGTTGCTTTTTGTGATTGCCAAAACGCTGGTTGAATTGGATCTCTCAATTCATATGGCTAGGATCGGGACCAGGTTGGATCAGGTGGCTGATGTGTTTTATGTGACCAATGCCCAGGGAGAAAAAAATATTTCCGATGAAGACTGTGACCGAATTCAACATACTCTTCACGTTGCTGTTGATCAATTTCTGGATGAATAATTTAGGTCGTTCTTGCGTACATGCACCATCTTCCGCCGTGGTGAGTGATGGAAGAGGGCATTTTGGATATGAACTAGGGCTTTTCAGCCAAAAACCAGCCTTTGGCCATTAAGCAGTGCCCCACTTCATCTTCAGAAAGTTTAAATACACGGGAGAGTATTTCGGTAATTCCCTGATCGTCAGGGTTGGATATAAATGATTGGCGGCACTGCTTGACATCCTCCTCAAATTCATCTGGTCGGGCATCAGATTTAGCCCAAAATAGTTGAGGTGTGCATCCAATGGTAAGGAGGAGGAATCCGGAAAGCATTCCC
>CABVRQ010000004.1:0-87682 GCA_902500695.1 uncultured Nitrospira sp.
TCCAGGGAATGATTATAGATATCCATGTGGAAACAGGTCAGACCGCCTGGGAAGGAACAACAGACATTCTTTTACACTGTTCAACTTCGTCGGTTACCGGAGTCCTGCCGAATCAAGGAGAGGGACTCGTGGTCTATGGACACGTTAAGCCAGAAGCCTCGGATTCAGTTCCTGATTTTTACCCTCATGAGAGGAAAAATAAGATTAAGGACGAGTCCATTAATCCCCAAAAAACAGGCGTGCACAGTCAACGTCTTACCATTGAAAAAGGCAATGGGCAGAGGATTCGTGCCTACCATGACCGACCTATGGGAGATTCAACAGAAGGACCTGTCGTCGTCATTGCCCCTGGGTACGGGGAAACGAAGCGGGATTATTTGACCTTGGCATATTACTTTGCCAGCAATGGATTTCATGTCGTGCGCTATGACCATACCAATCATGTCGGCGAAAGTGATGGACTGCACTATCAAATATGTCTTTCATCAATGAAGGATGACTTTCAAACCGTGATCCGTTATGTCAGGGCAACTTGGCCGCACTCCCCAATAATCGGCGTGGCCTCAAGTTTAGCTTCGCGAGTCGCCCTCAAAGCCGAGGTTGAATGTCCATCATTATCCCTCTTGATCATGCTCATGAGCATTGTCAATGTTGAACGGTCTGCAGCCACGGTTCATCAGGAAGATCTCTTCGCAGGCTATGCCAATGGGCAGTGCCCTGACTCGGCCAATTTTTTGGGCTTTAATGTGGGAAATAAATTTTTGGGTGATGCAATTGCCAACCAATTCGTCACGCTTGAACACACACTGATTGATGCGGCATCGTTAACCTGCCCTGTCATGCTGGTTTCTGCCGAAAAAGATGCCTGGGTGGCTCCCGATGATCTTCAGGCGTTTCGGAACGCATTGGGCCGAAGTCTTGAACAATGGATTGTGGTGCCTAATGCATTGCATCGTCTACAAGAAAACCCCAAAATGGCCCATGAAACCTATCGACAACTCATCGCACAATGCCATGCGCATCTCGCACAGAATCCTTCTTCTGAGGTGATCCACAACCCCAATCGACTAGACTTGGGACGTCAAAATCGACGAGAAAAATTTGCGCAACAACAACAGGTAGAGACCGACGTCGGGACAGGCTTTTGGCAGGATTACTTGGGTCACTTTCAGTCGGTGGCTAAATGCCGGGATTATGTGAAACTCCTCGACCATGTGTTTCATGCCTTGGGCCCCATCACTTCCGGCCAAAAATTTCTGGATGCCGGGTGTGGAAACGGCAATGCGGGATTGTATTTTTTGAATGAGCTCGCCTCCACCATTTCCTCTGGGATCCCATGCCTGGAGGAATCCATTCAGTATGTGGGGATTGATGTCGTTCCTGACGCGTTGAAGCGAGCCAACCAGGCAATGGTGGCAGCCAGCACAGAATGGCAACATGCCAGGAGATCTTTAGCACCCTTCGTCACTCAGTCATGGGCACAAGTCGATTTAGGTCAGCCGCTTCCCTTTCCCGACAACCGATTTGACCGAATTGTCTCTAATTTAGTGATTGGATATGTCCAGGATCCATGCGCTGCATTGCGGGAACTATATCGTGTTCTTGCTCCAGGTGGGCGAATGATCATTTCCAATTTAAAACCGAATGGTGACTTTTCGGGGATTTACCAGGGTCTGGTCAGTAATGCTGCCCTCCCACAGCAACGAGATGAAGCACGGAATCTCTTGAATAATTATGGGAAAATCCGACAGGCCGAAAAAGAAGGTCAATTTTGTTTTTTTGATCAAACCCAATGGGAATCGATCATCGTAACTTTGGGTCGTACGAATGCGAGGATTTTTCCGACGTTTGCAGGACAAGCCTATCTCATCGTATTGGACAAACCAATCGTTTTCGCCCAAGCGCAAAGATCAATGATCCGGAATAAAAAACACTCCACAAGATTAAATCTGCGACCAGGAGTTCTGAAACAAGTGGCATAAGGCTTCTCCTTTCTGCAAATTTTTCCTAGGGGTGCCACATCCCGCGGACAGCACACATCAATGCCATTGACTGGACACGGATTGTACAGCAGAGCGTCCCTGACGATGGGATAAGAAGAGGGGCCCTCCGACAGTCAAATTGCCAACCCTTTTGACTTCTGCATGCGTTTATTGTCCAATAGCCTTTCAAATGGTGTACATAGCCAATGACCTAGTTTAATCAATTATCTTTCAGTGTTTTAGACGTGAATTTTTACGCCTTCAGCGGACTCCTCAATGGTCTCGCCGCCACGGCCTCCGGCCTTATTGTTTACGCCAAAAACCCTCGCAGTTCCAAACATCAAGCCTATGCCCTGTATTGTTTAGCTGCCGCCATTTGGGGGTATGGGTTTTGCGCCTGGCAGCTTGCGTCATCCCACGATCTCGCCCTTTTCTTTGTTCGATTGCTGATGGCCGGAGCCATCTTTCTTCCAGCAGCCTATCTGTGGCACGTCCTAACCTTATTGGATGATGTGGAATCGAACAGATGGATTATCCGTCTTGGATGGGGAATCAGTTTTATTTATTTCTGCGCGAACTTTACCTCCTATTTTGTGGCCGATGTTCATCATGTCGGTAATTTTCTCTTTTGGCCGAAACCCGGACCTTTTTTCCATTTCTATCTGTTGGGGTTTGGCCTATCGACCGTTTATGGGACATGGTTGCTCTACCATGGAGCACGGGGCAGAACTGGTCCTGAACGTTCGAGGTTTTACCTTCTCACCATCGGATCCGTGATTGCGTATGCAGGAGGGTTGACGACTTTTCCGCTCTGGTATGGGGTTGAGATCCCACCAAACGGGACAATTCTTCTGACTGTCTATACGTCCGTCGTAGCCTATACGCTCCTGAGATACCGGCTCATGGATCTCGGGACGGCTGTTGAACGAGGTATTACGGGAAGCCTCTTGTTAGCGCTCGTGGCTTTCCCTGCGTATCCGATCCTCCTTCTTGGGCAAAGTCTGTACTTTGGGCAAATTAATATCGCCTATTCTTTTGTGGAATTGAGCGTATTGCTTATCTTGGTGCTTGGAGCGTCCTTCCTGAAACGGGAAGCCAAAACATTAATCACGAAATCATTGTTCAAAGAACGATATAACCGACATGAAACGGTCGTGCATTTTTCTAAGTCACTCGTCTCCATTCTGGAATTAAAAGATTTGACGGCGACCATCGTGGAATCCATTTGTCCAACATTAGGATTGCAATGGGGAGTCTTATATCTACGAAGTTCCAGCAGTCAGGATTATCGACCGGTATCCAGCTTTGGGAAATCCACCAATGATCTGCCTGTCCTCTATTTGCATAAAACTCCGACTTTGTTAGAAATGTGGAGACAAGGCACGTTCTGTTTTGTCATCAATGAATTGGAACTCTCTACCATCAACTCTGACTCTGAAGCCGTCATCGCGCAGCTTGCGCAGATTGGAACAGAAGTCTGTTTGCCCTTGGTCAACAAAACACGGCTCCTAGGTTTTTGTGTGTTTGGGCCTAATACGAAAAGTGGTGGAGGGTACACGACCCAGGATTTGGATTTATTGACGACCTTATCGCAGGAAGCTTCCGTGGCGTTAGACAATGCCTTACTGTATGAAGAGCTCAAGCGCTCTCAGTCGTTAGTTCGTCGAACTGATCGGCTTCGTTCTCTGGAGACCATGGCAGGCGGATTAGCTCACGAAATCAGAAATCCACTGACGTCGATCAAAGCCTTTGTGGACCTGGCACCCGAACGAAAGGATGATGAGCAGTTTCTCGTTCGATTCAGTAAGGTTGTCAAAGAAGATGTGTGTCGAATTGAACGGCTCACTCGGGAGATCTTGGATTATGCCAAACCGATGGAACCGTTTCTCAAGGAAGAAGACCTTAATGATATTGTGGAATCCTGTCTGTATACCCTCAGGATTCGCCCTTCTCATGAATTGATTATTGTCGAAACAGATTTAGCCCATGGATTACCAAATGTTTTTGCCGACCGGCAACAATTAAAGCAGGTATTCCTCAATCTGCTGTTTAATGCCGTGGAAGCCATGCTTCCAGAGGGTGGCGTGTTGACAGTGCGAACTCGAAAAATTGGTTCAGGGCTGGCTCAGAATTGGGTGCAGGTGGACATTCAAGATACCGGAAAAGGGATTAATCCGGAAGACATCGAGCATATTTTTGATCCTTTTTTTACCACAAAACATTTGAGTCAGGAACATGAGGGAACAGGCTTGGGTTTGGCCATTGCCCATCAAATCATTCAAGAACATCGTGGAAGTATTGAAGTACAAAGTGTGAAAGGAGGGGGAGCCACCTTTCTTGTGAACCTCCCAAGCTCACCAGCACCGACATCAGTTTCCCCAACTCAGAGTGTGTTGCCCAAACCTGAACACCGATAGCATTGATTGAAACACCGGCTGAACGGTTCGATCGATATATCCAGTCATAGTTGGAGAGTTGACCTGTAGCCACGTGAGGGACGGAAGCTCCACACACGGCGTTTCAGGGAGCGATATTACTGATGATGAGAGCCGGTTAAGGGAAAATAAATAAACGTTAACCGGTGCGCGGGTGTCGTCCTTCAATCAGTTGCCCCTCCCAATCTCCGGTCCCCTCTTTCATATGGAGAACCCGTGAACGAGTGAGTCCGGCTCGTTGAAGCCACTCTCGAACATCGCGCACGGAATACGTGTTCCCCCGCTCAGTATAGAGCAACATGGAGACGGCAAAGAGATTTGCTTCAAGAGGCTGAAGTTCTTTTGGGTCCTGCAAAAAGGTATCTTGGATGAGCAGGCGTCCGCCAGGGTTGAGAATTCGTTTGATTTTTTTGAAAATTTTCAGGTTGTCTGCAGGAGAATAAATATGCAGGACGTTGGAATACCAGACAACATCATACGTTCCTGAAATGCGTGCAGTTAAAAAATCACCAGATTGATAGGTTAAGCGGGTTCCCAAGAAAGACTGTTCCGCCAGCATACGTGCCACATCCAGAGCGGCAGGCCGATCCATCACGGTGGCGTGAAGGATTGGATTCAGCGCTAAAAAGGCCAAAGCATAGGTGCCGGGGCCGCCGCCTAAGTCGAGAAGGGAACGAGCCGCTTTTAGAGAAATCTGTTGTGCGACCTCTTTGGCCGGTTGGAGGGAGCGATGATGCATGGCCCAGGAAAACGATCGTCGATATTCGGTGGTTTCCGGTTCCTTGCTGTCCCGTGGCTGACCGACACGAATGACTTCTGTCAGATGAGACCATTCGCTCCATTGACGCTGCATGAGTCCCAGATAGTCTCCTCGAAAGTCCGGACTGGATTCTTGAAGATAGCGTTTGGAAAACGGGGCAAGTTGGTATCCCGATTGTGACTTGACTAATAATCCTACACTAGCAAGATTTCTGCACAAGATTGCGAGTCCACGTTGGCTCACCCGTACACGTTTGGCTAACTCAGGAATCGTCCAATCCCGATTTTCCATCTTCGTAAATAAATCAAGATCTAATGCGGAAAAAATAATCCGTGGCAATCGAAAGGCATAGGCGACGTCTCGAAATTGTTTGAAGGATGTGATGAACGTTGGAGTCTGTTTCACGATGATCAGGCTGGCGTGAGTACGTAGCTTGATGTTGGAGGCCGATGGGTCTTAGTGTCAAGCCGGAAACAAGGTCAGACAGGTCTTAATTTGCTGATAAAGATCGGTCAGTTTTCCGAAATCGACCGGGCGTTCATAATGCGCAGCCACATGCGACTCATTCATCTCAATTCGTTCTGTGAAACCTTGGCGCAGGAGTTTTGGACGGTGCTTGGAAACCGTTTGTTGTAGATAAAATTTGGCTTGTTTCGCGAGTTCATCGGTTCCTAAATCTTCTGGCGTCCCATCCGAAAGCATGCTTTTCATGTCATCCAGATCGTACCCTGCCATGCACACAAGTTTGCCGTCCGCAGTGATTTCAAGCAACCAGTCTTCATCTGGTAAGGGGAGGGTTAAGGCGTCAGGGGAATGGATATCCAACCACCCGTGAATTTCCTTCACAAGATAGGTCCTGGCCTGAGGCCACAGGGGTGAGGGGTCTGAAGATTCACTCATGCGTGTGTCCAGTTGTGGTGCTCAGACGAGATTTTAAGGCATGTAATCGCTGGGTATTTTCGGTGAGTTTTGGTAATTGATATTTTTGGTCGACACGAACAACTTTTTGTAAATATTGCACTGCTTGGCTCCATTGGCCTTGAGCCTCATGGCAACTGGCAAGAACATACCACGCACCGCCCATACGGAGTTCATCCTTCAGCCGCCTGGCGACATCCAGACTGGTCAAGGTGCAGGATTGCGCTTCCTCAAATCGTCGTTGACTCAAATATAACCGTGCCATCATACGAAAGACATCGGATTGCCCGGCTTCATTCCCGACCCGGCGCATCAGGATTAATGATTCCTGATAGTAGGCGAGCGCATCTTCTTCCTTGCCTGTTTCCCTCGCGACTAATCCCAAATCAGAAAGTAAAACCGCCTTTCCGGCATAGTCGGACAAATGATTCATTAAATCCAAGGCCTCTAAATAATAAGCCTGGGCTCGTTCCCATTCGCCAGCATCGGCCGAAAGGTTCCCCAAATTGGCTAAAGTCGTACTAATCCCCCGATCATCACCAAGAATTTTTTGAAGTTCTAACACCTCACTATAATAGGCTCTGGCTTGTTCCCGTCGACCACTCACAGCGCAAATATTACCAAGGTTCCCCAGCGTGGTGGCCAAAGATCGTTGGTCTCCATTTTGACGATCAACCTCCAGGGCCTGCGCATAATATTGAAAAGCTTCGGTATAAAAGCCTTTCGAAAAATGCTGATTGCCTAAAGAATTGAGATTGGCGGATTGAGACCAGGCCATACATATTCACTCAGGGTCACAGAACAGGGAAAAGAGCTTCCACGCCATTTTCATGATATTGATTGATTCATTTATCTAGCAAGAGGTGTTCGAGTGCGGGCTTGGCCCCAGTGAGTATGGAAGTGCCATCCCCAACAAGAAGGCTGTCAAACGTATACTTTAACAATCTACGAAGACCTTCCCTGGCTTTGACGATGTTGTCATATTTCTCTAAAGGTAGAAGCCGGAGGGAACCTCCTGGATCCCCAATGATTCCATCTCCCACAATCAGCACCCCTTGGCCTTGCTGCAAGAATAAGGCGCTTTCCCCAGGAGATTTTTGATCAGAAAGTTGAACGACCCAAATTCCCCCTGGAAGCAATTCACCGTCTTTGAAGGTTTTATCAATGGGCAGGGTCATTTCTTTGGCATCCAATTCCGGAGCCATTACCTGACAGTTGAAGGTTTTCCTGAAGTTGGCCGCTTCCCGTTCATGATCCCGATTAGTCAATATGATATAATCTGGGGACCCTCCCCGCTGCGTCATGGCCATATCACCATCGCTCATGGGTGGCGGGTCGACTAATATCCGATGTTCTCCCACAGCTAATAAATGTCCGTTAAAATTAATCTGTTTTTCTTCAGAGAACCAAGACCATTCAGAAATATTGGGTAGAATGGTTTTCATAAGGTTTCCAGGGTTTCTTGAAGAAGGGTTGTGACTTTTGTTTGAACGCCAGGTTCTTCTGGAAGGTCTAACATGTCATCCTCATGGACGGTAATAAATTTACGATTGGGCCCTTTTGTAAGAGAGATGAGTAACAGGCTCCGCGAAGGAGTGGTAGGGATGACCACCTCCACAGATGCATCCAGGGTTTTCACGATCTCAAGAAATTTCTGTTTTCCGTCTTCTAATTCGTCCATTGTGCCCTAACATTGGTTCAAGAATGCGTATAAAGAATCATCGACCTACATGGTCGAGGGAGTAGGCGGGGCCTCCAATAATTTCTCCACTTCCTGCAAAATCGCTTCATGGCCGGCTAATGTGCCATCAGTAAAGAAATTCCCTACGCGCTGCCAACGGATGAGGCCATTTTGATCAATAACATACACATTGGGAATGAATTTTCCCCCGCCATAGAGTTTGTCTGTTTTTTTCTCAGGATCCAGGAGATAGGGATACGTCACCTTCACCGGGAATCCTTGTATAAATTCCCTGACATCAGCCAGGGAATCGCCAGATGAATTGACTCCGATCACCGCCACAGCCTTGTCTTTTATAGCCTCATGCACCATCTGCAGATTGGTACTTTGGATTAAGCACGGCTCGCAAATATGAAAGAGGCCTAGAACCACCACCTTACCCTTAAACTGGTCAAGAGAAAGAGTTTGCCCATCCAGACCCGTCAGTGAGAAATTAGGAGCGGACTCCCCGACTTTAAAAAAACTTCCCGCGTGGACGATCAGACTCGTACTCAGTATGAATATGGCTACGATCAGTACCTGATGAATTTTCCATTTCATAGGTTCCTCCTGTTCATGGGGCCTCATTGGGCATAAACTTAGAGATTTAACTTTCACATCTCTAAAAGCCTAACACACGAATTTTTGGGGCGGCAACAAAACGGTAAAACATTTAGAAACGAGAGACTTGATCGGGTTCGAATAAGCCGAGTTGAAGTTGCTCGGCTTTAGTCAACGTGATGGGATAATTATCGGTAAAACAGGCATTGCAATAATGATCGGAAAAGCCGGGAGCCATTGCTAACATGCCTTCTAGGCTAAGGTAGCCTAAGCTATCGGCCGTCACATAACGACGTATTTCTTCAATGCTGAGATTTGACCCGATGAGTTCCTTTTGTGTCGGCGTATCAATGCCATAAAAACATGGGGCAATGACCGGGGGGGAACTGATTCGCAGGTGAACTTCTCGAGCACCGGCCTGCCGAAGCATTTTGACAATTTTCCGGCTGGTGGTACCCCGAACAAGGGAATCATCCACGACCACAATCCGTTTTCCTTCTAAGACATCCGGAACCGGATTTAATTTCAGCCTCACCCCAAAATGGCGAATGGCTTGTTGCGGTTCAATAAAGGTCCTTCCCACGTAATGATTGCGGGTCAATCCAATTTCAAATGGTAATCCCATCCCTTCAGCATAGCCCAACGCCGCTGGAACACCCGAATCGGGAACCGGGATGACCATGTCCGCGTCTGCTGGACATTCTTTAGCCAACTGACGGCCAAAGGCTTTGCGAACCGGGTACACGGCATGCGGGCCAAAAATTTTCGAATCGGGTCTGGCGAAATAGACGTATTCAAATACGCATTGGGCGTGCGGCCGTTCCAGAAACGGATGATAGGAGGTTATTTCGGAATCGTGAATGACGACGATTTCTCCTGGCTCAACTTCACGGACGAATTTGGCATCAATGAGATCGAATGCGCAGGTCTCAGAGGCCACAACCCAACTACCTTTATAACGCCCCAAACAGAGGGGACGAAAACCAAACGGATCACGGGCCGCAATCAAATGATTATCAGTTAAAAGCACCAGCGAAAAGGCTCCTCGGACCAAGCTTAATGCGTCAATCACGCGATTGACGATGGTATCCCCTTTTGAGTGAGCGATTAAGTGGATGATGACCTCGCTATCGGAGTCTGATTGAAAAATAGCGCCATAGGCCTCGAGTTCACCACGAAGCACACCCGCATTAATTAAATTCCCATTGTGGGCTAATGCCAGATTTCCAAATGCGAAATTGACGGTCAAGGGTTGAACATTTTGCAATTGTCCACTGCCAGCCGTGGAATACCGATTGTGGCCGATCGCTTTCGTGCCTGGAAGTTCGCGTAACGTTTTCTTTGAATAAATATCGGCAACGAGGCCTAACCCTTTTTTTTGAAAGAATTGATCTCCATCCGAAGACACAATTCCGGAACCTTCTTGTCCCCGGTGTTGTAAGGCATAGAGGCCGAGATAGGTCAGATTGGCGGCTTCCTTCGATCCCGCAATCCCGAAGACAGCACATTCTTCATGAAACCCGTCTGAGGAAGGCATGGCCGGCATCATGGGTAACTTCCTCATGAGATCCTCACATATGCCGGACCCGCCTGTTCAGCAGAAAGGGCTGACCATGTCAAATAAATCGAGGGACAACCGGTTATCACGATGTTTCTGTTCCTAATTGGCGTGCGAGACTGTGGTGCCATGCATTTCCCATTTCGGAAAGTGACAGGGTTATTTGAGACACGGACTGGTTATTGCTGCCACGAATAGTGATATCCATATTTTCTTGAGTAACCTGTCCCAATTCAGTGCTCGGCACTCCGAAGCGTTCAACGGACTCCCTTACCTGCTTAATATTCTCGGGGTTAATTGAGATGACAACCCGGGAAGGACTTTCTCCAAAAAGCAGGGCGTCTAGACGCAGGCGATCTTGAGTCAGTATAACAGTTGCCCCGAATGGTGCGGAAGGATGCGTCAGACAGCATTCGGCTAATGTCACGAGTAATCCACCTTCCGAGCAATCATGCGCTGATTCCACCAGCCCGTCTTGTATCAATGAGAGTAGGCAAGAGTGGAGGTCCTTTTCTCGATCCAGATCCAACCAGGGAGGATTACCTTGTTCACGGGAATGGATGACCTTGAGGTATTCCGTCCCGCCTAAGTCCTCCTTTGTCTCCCCCAGAAGGAGAATCTGATCTCCTGATTGCTTAAACCATTGAGTGATAATGTTTTCCGTGCGCTCAATGAGTCCGACCATTCCTAAAATCGGAGTTGGATAGATAGAGAGTCCATTCGTTTCGTTATAAAAACTGACGTTCCCGCTCACGACAGGAATTTCGAATGTTCGACATGCGTCAGCGATCCCTTCGACGGCCATAATAAATTGCCACATGATGTCAGGACGCTCAGGGTTGCCGAAATTCAGACAGTCGGTGACCCCGATCGGTTGGGCCCCCGCACAAACCAAGTTCCGTGCGGCTTCAGCAACCGCTAATCCTCCTCCCAAATAGGGATTCAGCAGACAGAAACGACTATTGCCGTCTGTCGTCATGGCCAAGGCTTTGGTGGTCCCTTTGATGCGAACTACGGCGGAGTCGGAGCCTGGGCACACCACGGTATTGGTTCCTACCATATGATCATATTGCCGAAATACCCAACGTTTGCTCGCGATGGTTGGTGAAGCTAAGAGTTTCAGTAATACCTCGGCAGGGTCCTTTACGTCAGGAAGAGCGTCAATATTTAAGGACTGCAAAAATTCTTGATACTGAGGTGGCGCGGCAGGCCGTTCGTAGCGTGGACCTTCCTCGGCGAGAGCATGAGCGGGTATTTCGGCCACAATCTCATGGCCTTCCCTGATTCGAAGAAACCCATCATCCGTCACCTGTCCGACCACGGCAGCATCAATGCCCCATTTTCGGCAGATGGCAAGAACTGCCTCTTCCTTGCCAGGTTGAGCCACCAGCAACATCCTCTCCTGAGATTCCGATAACAGAATCTCATAGGGAGTCATGTGCGGTTCACGGCGAGGGACCTTGGCCAGGTCCATGTCAATACCGGTTCCGGCGCGGGAGGCCATTTCGCAGGACGAACTGGTGAGTCCAGCGGCCCCCATGTCTTGAATCCCGACCAACAGGTCCTGTTCCAAAAATTCAAGGCAAGCTTCAAGTAATAGTTTTTCTAAAAATGGATCGCCAACTTGTACATTCGGACGCTTTTTTTCTGAGGCGTCGTCAAAACTGTCAGAGGCCATAGTGGCGCCATGGATCCCGTCTCGTCCCGTTTTGGCACCTATGTACAACACTTGATTTCCGGCACCTTTAGCTAAGCCCCTCAGGAGACGATCTTTTTTCACAATACCCAAACAAAAGACATTCACCAGTGGATTTTTTGAATAAATATCGTTAAACGTAATTTCCCCACCTACCGTTGGCACCCCCATGCAGTTCCCATAGGAAGAAATCCCGGAAACGACTCCTTTGAGGATATGCTGATTTTTGGGAAGGTCCAATTCACCGAATCGCAGGGAATTCAATAGCGCAATCGGGCGTGCTCCCATGGTAAAAATATCGCGTAGAATCCCACCGACACCGGTGGCCGCCCCTTGAAACGGTTCAATATATGACGGATGATTGTGCGATTCCATCTTAAACACTGCCGCAAGTCCCTCTCCAATATCCACGGCTCCAGCGTTTTCACCAGGCCCTTGAACCACCCGGTCTCCCTCGGTCGGAAATCGTTTCAAATGAATGCGTGAACTCTTATAACTGCAGTGTTCACTCCACATCACAGAAAAGATACCCAACTCAGTGAGATTCGGCTCACGACCAAGATGCTTGATGATTTGCACATACTCATCATCAGACAGGCCATGCTGTTTAATAATTTGTGGCGTAAGGGGTACGTGCTGCAAGGTTTTTGAGTCCCGTGTCATAGGAGGTAACTCATCCTGATATGATTCTTTTCTCACTAGGAAAAAGGGAATGAGAGAGGTGAAAACAGAATATGATACTAATAATTTCGAATACAACCCACGCGATTCATTTCCTCAACGCTCACGGAAATGTACATAAGAAAGTCAGAAGAACAGTCATTTCAATGAAATGAAAACTTAGCATAAACGCACCCATTCTGTCCTATGGCTTAATGACCTGAAGGCAGGCGAAGGGGCAAATGATCCGTGACGTAAGAGGCATATCGCAACGCCGAAAGCACTTGTTCATATGTCAGGTTCAAAGCTTCCTGAACGTCATCAAAAGATTTCCCGATGCCAAGTGTTCCAACCACAGTGGCCACATCAACCTCGGTGCCTGCTACACATGGTTTCCCATGGCAAGTGTCTGGAGTCATCGTAATTCCTGGAAAAATTTCCATGCTGGCAATGACAAACAATGGAGACATTGGCGGATTGCAGTAATCTCGCCTATACAGGTTGAGGTGTTTTGTGTTTTTCCAACGCTGCAATCATAGATCGAAAAATATACACCCCATCCTCATTATTGAGAAGATGTTCTGCGCCTCGTTCCGGATGAGGCATCAGGCCAAGGACGTTTCCCGCCGCGTTACGAATTCCCGCAATGTTATCCAGCGATCCATTGGGATTGGCTTGAGAAGTCACTTTGCCTTCGCGATCACAAAATCGAAAAACGATTTGCGCATTGGCCTGCAATGCGGACAGAGTCACGGGGTTTGTATAATAATTTCCCTCAGCATGGGCAATCGGCAGCTTCAGAACCTGCCCGGGTTCACAGTGATTGGTGAACGGAGTGTCAGCGTTTTCTACCCGTATATAGCGATCTTCACAAATAAAAGAAAGATCCCTATTGCGCAACATAGCACCGGGTAATATTCCAAGCTCCAAAAGCATTTGAAATCCATTGCATATGCCCAAGACCATTCCTCCCCGCTCAGCAAACTCAACGACCGCGTCCATGATGGGAGAGAATCGGGCTATGGCACCTGTACGAAGGTAGTCCCCATAAGAAAAACCCCCTGGCAGAATAATGGCATCCATTCCTTTGAGGGATCTCTCTTGATGCCAAATGAAATGAGCGGTTTGTTCCATGACCTCCGAAAGAACATGCGCGCAATCACGATCACAATTGGATCCGGGAAAGACAATGATACCGATGTTCATAACGCTCTCCCCCTGTTGCCATTTCTACTGAGACGAGAAGGGTTAGCAGAGAAAAAAGCGAATTCAATCATGAGCGACAACCAACAGACCATTAGTTATGCCTCAAGGATCTCGTATTGATATTCTTCAATGACGGTATTGGCAAGGAGCTTTTCGCACATCTCTTTTATCCTATTTCCTGCAGATGTCGTGTCTGTTTCACAAAGATCCACCTCGATGAATTTTCCTATGCGGACCTCTCCAACCGTTTCAAAGCCAAGAGTTTGAAGCGATTGTTGAATGGCTCGCCCTTGAGGATCCAGAATTCCGTTTTTGAGGGTAATGTAAATTTTGGCTTTCATGATTTCACAGAAGATTCGACATGCACCAGGTGAATAAAGGCTTTACGGCACAGCCAGGATTCTTGCCAACATGGCCTTTGCCAAAGAACGATCGCTTTACTCGAAAAACACGATTTATCCGCAAACCCGTTTGAGAACTTCTTGATAGGTTTCCTCGATACGCCCCAAGTCTTTACGGAAACGATCCTTATCCATGCGTTCCCCGGTTTGGATGTCCCAAAAACGGCACGTGTCGGGGGAAATTTCATCTGCTAAGATAATCTGACCATTCCATAAACCAAATTCCAACTTAAAATCCACCAGCATCATGCCCCTTTTCTGGAAAAAAGGTTTGAGCACTTCGTTGATTTTGAGAGCCTGTTGCCGGAGTTCTTGAATTTGCGAGGGTGTGGCCAATTTAAGGAGGCGAATATGGTCTTCGGAAATCAGAGGGTCGCCCAGCGAATCGTCTTTATAGAAAAACTCGACTAATGGGGGATCAATGATTAAGCCTTCTTCTAAACCCAGGCGTTTGACAATACTGCCCGTGGCTCGATTGCGCACCACAACTTCCACGGGAATAATTTTCACCCGTCGCGTTAACATTTCTCGATCATTGAGTCGCTGGATAAAATGGCTGGGAGTGCCGGCTTCCGCAAGATACTGAAAAAGCGTGGCGGAAACTTTATTGTTCACCACCCCTTTTCCCAAGATAGTCCCTCGTTTTTGCGCATTGAATGCTGTGGCATCGTCCTTGAAGTAGTGAATGACTTCGTCTAATTTTTCAGTCAGGAAAATCTTTTTGGCTTTCCCTTCGTAAAGCATATCTCCCTTAGTCATGCTCTCTTCCTCTTGGTTGATGCTTTTTTTGAGATAGTGGCTTGGGGTGGTGTTGAACGCACGCTCTGAGCGTGCCTTCCAAACACCCGTCTAAAAATCTGCTGCTGGTTTCGCAAATAGGCTCTGGGATTAAAGCAGGTCGCGATCTCTTTTGCACTCAGGTGTTTGGCAATAAAGGGATCCTCCTCTATAAGGGCTTGGAAACTTCCTGCCCCTTTCCATGCAGCCATTGCCTGTTGCTGCACATGCTCATAGGCGTCTTTTCTGATCGCACCTTTATCTAACAGCGCCAGCAACACTCGTTGCGAATAGATCAGCCCACCCGTTTGATTCAGCGTGGCCATCATCCGTTCAGGATAGACCACCAGCTTGGACAACATGTTCGTTAACCGGACCAGCATGTAATTGATCAGAATCGTGCTATCCGGAAGGATTATCCGCTCAGCCGATGAATGGCTAATGTCTCGTTCATGCCACAATGCAACATTTTCCATGGCAGCCAGACTGTTACTGCGAACCACTCTGGCAAGACCACATAAATTTTCCGAGCTGATCGGGTTCCGTTTATGAGGCATGGCGGAAGAGCCCTTTTGGCCAGGCTCAAAGTACTCTTCGGCTTCCAAGACTTCGGTTCTTTGCAAATGACGAATTTCAGTGGCAACTTTTTCAATACTGGCTGCCATCAGAGCCAATACCGAAAGGAAGGCCGCGTGACGGTCCCGCTGAAGCACCTGATTTGAAATAGGCGCCGGCTTCAACCCTAAGCGTTGACATACCGTTTTTTCTATTGAGGGAGAAAGATGTGCAAATGTGCCCATGGCCCCGGAAAGCTTGCCGACAGCAATGTCCACGAACGCGGCCTCTAGGCGGAGTTGCTGTCGTTGAAACTCCTGATACCAAATGGCCACCTTCCACGCAAAGGAAATAGGCTCTCCATGAATACCATGCGAACGCCCCACCATCAGGGTATCCTGGTGCGCAAAAGCTAAATCCCGCAAGGCACTAAGCAATACTTTAAGATCCTCACGAATCAATTGGGCGGCTTCCACCAACTGCAACGAAAGGGACGTATCGACGATATCCGAAGAGGTGAGCCCGACATGCAGAAATCGACCATCATTCCCTGCCTGCTCCGCCACCGATTCCAGGAAAGCAATAACATCATGTTTAGTGATTTGTTCGATAGCCGCGATTCGTAAAGGATTAACCGTGACTTTTTTTCGAATGCGGGCTGCCACGCCGGGAGGAATCTGTCTCATCTTTTCCATGGCTTCGCACACGGCAAGTTCGACCTGTAACCACAACTCATATTTGTGGGTCTGGGTCCAAACGGCCCCCATACGGGGTAACGTGTAGCGGTCAATCATGGGAAAGGGCAATTAGGAGGTAGGTGATGGATCAGAGAATTCCGGCGCAGGATATTTTTGTTGAATTTGGCTTCGCTTGATAGCAAGCTTTGGCTCAGCACGGAGAACATGGTCTAAAAGTCCATTCACGAATCGTCTGGCCTCATCATCCGCAAAGAGTTTAGCCAATTCAACCGCTTCATTGATGGTCACCATGGCCGGAATATCGGGCTCCCATAACAATTCGTAAATGGAACACCTCAGGATATTCCTATCCACGACCGGCATCCGTTGCAAGGACCAGTCGATGGCAAAGGCACGAATAATTTGATCAATTTCAGGCTGATTCGTAATGACCCCAAGAAAGAGATTTGAGGTAAATGTTTGGACTTCCGGTGAAGCCGATTGACTTGCCCAAAACTTTTCTTGCCAGGATGGGTTTTGATCTTGAAATTCATATTGGAAAAGCATTTGCAGCGCAAGCTGCCGGGCCAGGCGTCTGGATGGCCGACCCTGTGTCTGATTAGCTGGTGGGGTACCTGATGGAACGGTCATAGTCATGATGTTGTGGATTCTCTTAAGAAACCAGACTGGCGAATACTGGTCTTACTCAAACGTTTCATTAAGACGGCCATATCAAGAGCGGTGCGGGCTGCGTCCGCCCCTTTATTTCGTTCAGGTGCTCCGGAACGTTCCATTGCCTGAGCAACGGTATCCGTAGTCAGGACACCGAAAATAATGGGAATTCCGGTATCCAGAGATGCCTGGCCGATCCCGCGACTTGTCTCTGCACAAATATATTCGAAGTGTGGCGTTTCCCCGCGGATCACTGCCCCTAAACAGATGACGGCATCAAATCGATGAGATTGGGCCAGTGTCTTTGCAATTAATGGAATCTCAAATGCCCCAGGAACCCGAATGACCTGCCTGTGGTCTGGTGGGGTTCCTAATTGGGTTAAGGTGGATTCAGCTGCAGCCAGTAAGCGGCTGGTCACGACCTCGTTAAAAGTACTGACCACGATCGCTACCTGACAATCTACCTCATCCCCACGGCGCTCCTGATTCACCATGCTAGTTCAGAAATTCCTTCAAAACTCAGTCCCTCAAAAAGCGAGAGAGTCGGGATCAGTGTGTACCACTTGCCGATGGGAACCGCAAGTCCCCATTACACATTATTCAAGAGGTGTCCTAATTTGGCTTTTTTCGTGCGTAAGTAGTGCACATTTGACTCCTGGGGCGTAATCTCAATGGACACGCGTTCGACCACTTCCAATCCATAACCCTCGATCCCCACAATTTTCCTTGGATTATTGGTAATGAGTCTGATTTTCTTGAGACCTAAATTCACTAAAATTTGGGCGCCAATTCCATAATCCCGCAAGTCAGCTTTAAACCCCAATTGCAAATTGGCTTCGACTGTATCACTACCCTGGTCCTGAAGGTGGTAGGCCCGAATTTTATTGGTGAGTCCAATTCCCCGCCCCTCCTGATTTAAGTACAGCAGGACCCCTTTGCCTTCCCGTTCAATTATTTCCATTGCTCGATGCAGTTGTTCACGGCAATCACATCGCAAAGACCCAAAGACATCAGCTGTCAGGCAGCCAGAATGGACTCGTACCAAGGTTGGAAGGTTATCGATCTCCCCTTTCACGAGGGCGATGTGTGTTCCGGCATCAAGTTCGTTTTCAAAAACCACAGACTGAAAATGACCAAAGCGTGTAGGGAGATTCGCTGTGGCTACCTGTTTCACAAACGTCTCCCGATGTAACCGATATTGAATCAAATCTTTAACTGTGATGATTTTCAGGCTATGGTGCCTTGCAAATTCCATTAAGTGAGGAACCCGGGCCATCGTGCCGTCATCATTCATAATTTCACAGATGACTGCCGCGGGATACAGTCCAGCCAGGCGGGAAAGATCAACAGACCCTTCGGTTTGTCCGGCACGGCGTAATACTCCGCCCTTATGGGCTTTTAATGGAAAAATGTGCCCAGGTCTTGCAAAGTCGCTTGGCTTGGCTTTTGGGTCAACGGCCAACTGAATGGTGGTGGCTCGATCAGCAGCCGAGATTCCTGTGGTAATATTTTTGGCGGCATCAATCGATACGGTAAAAGCCGTACCGAAAGGTGCGGTATTTTCGTTTGCCTGGGGGGGAAGTTTCAATTCCTCAACTCGGTCTGGGGTGAGGGCCAGACAAATTAAACCTCGTCCGTATTTCGCCATAAAATTAATATGTTCAGGCGTGACTTTTTCAGCAGCCATAACCAGATCCCCCTCATTTTCCCGATCCTCATCGTCAACAAGGATGATGCATTTACCAGCTTGAATATCCTGTAAAGTTTCGGCAATTGTGTGAAATTGAGGCTTGTGTATTGGGGCTGTTTCTTTTTTCATGGGTGACTCACTTGACCGTCAAACGTTTCAGCTTCAGCTGGTTAAATGTCTGGAATGGATTTGGGCTTGCCTAACCAGACCGAACGTTGGACTATCATAACACTAATACCTGCTAATCCTGAAACCAGGCCCAGAACGAAAAATCCAGAAGAAAAGGTTCCGGTTATTTCATTCAACCATCCAAACCCAGATGGTAAAAGGAACCCCCCAAGACCTCCTGCAGCACCAATAAAGCCGGAAGCCGTTCCCATTATGGATTTAAATCGATTGAAAACCACCTGGAAAATGGCTCCATTTCCAAATCCTAAACAAAACATTATTAGGAGAATCAGGGTATAGGTCAAGACAAAATGATCAAGATTCCCTGAGGCAAGGCATAAGGCGGCTACTATAAGAAAGAGCCCTTGTAATAAGGTTAACCCCCCGAACCGATCCGCAAGAAATCCTCCCAGAGGGCGGGCACCACTTCCCGTTAAAGCGCAAAAGGCGGTCAATGTTCCAGCCTTTACCATGTCCACCTGAAATTGATCATGAAAAAAAATCGGGAGATAACTCGAAAGCCCCACAAACCCTCCGAACGTCACCCCATATAAACAACACAACCAGTACATGACTGGATCCTGAAGTCCTTTTCGCAAGAGTATCCTAATACTGTCTTTTGTTGAGAAGTCGGTTTCATTCCTTTCCGGAGCCGATGGAACCAGCCAGAAAAAGATGAGAGCCGCCCCCATAACAGGTAGCAGCATAATGCCGAAAACCTGATGCCAGCCAAATGCTTCCGCAAGGCGCGGGGCAAAAAATGCAGCCAATAGCACGCCGCTGTTTCCAATTCCTGCGACTCCCATGGCCAACCCTTGGTGTGCTGAGGGATAGGCTTGGCTGGCCAGAGGCAGAGCAATCGCAAAGCTGGCCCCGGCAAATCCTAAAAAAAGACCAATTCCCAGCATAGACTCGAAGCTAGTTCCTCCCAGCCATCCCAGCAGCAACCCGACGCCTTCCAAGCCCAAAATGCCCAATCCCACAACTTTGGCCCCTAACTGGTCTCCTAGCGGCCCGACAATTATTCGAAGTAATGCGCCGCCTAGCAATGGGATGCCGACTAATAACCCTTTTTGAGAGGCCGAGAGAGAAAATTCCCCAGATATGGCGATGCCCATGGCCCCGATAAGCAGCCACACCATAAAACTTACTTCAAAGTGGAGCCACGCACCAAGGAGAGTTGGCCAATGCCCGGAACGAAGTGAATGGAAAACGTCTTTCAACATGTTTCTTTCAAGGGCATGGGAAGACCTTTCTTTTTGCATTTCTCAAGCCTGCTGTCATGAACCAACTATAAAAAGTTTTATCTGACATTGCCAATATTTCTCTGAAGAGGAACTTCTGAAAACCCGGTTATTACCTCGAAATTAGAAAATTTCGTGAATGTGTTTGGCGATCCAAGAAAAATTCATTACAATAACAGTAGAATGTGGCGAACCCTGCCTTCTTGATCATTAAGCCAAAGCATGAAACAGAAATCATCAAAAAAGCGGATTTCCAATGTGATCGACCTTGTGCCGAAAGACTCTCTTTCTAAGCTGCCGAACGAAGAAGTCCATGAAGAAATACTCCTCGATGAAACCGGGGAACAGGAGCACCAACCCGAAAGTGAAGAGGCATCCGAGAATAAGACGACTTGGGATTCGGTTTCAACCGCACTTACTCCGACCACAACGCTCAGTCGATACTTAGCCGAAGTCCGCCGTTACCCATTCCTTTCGAAAGAGGAAGAGCTTCAACTTTTCCATGAATATCAGACAGCAGGGACACGAGAATCTGCAGTGAAATTAATTCTAGCTAACCTGCGTGTGTGTGTGTCGATTGCCTCAGAATATGGTCTTGCCGGAATTGATCAAATGGACCTTATCCAGGAAGGGAATGTCGGGCTTTTGCAAGCCATAAAGAAATTCGATCCTACAAAAAATGTTCGCTTTTATGCCTATGCGGCCTGGTGGGTTAGAGCCTTTGTGCTGCGATATCTCCTCAATAATTTTCGTCTTGTCAAAATAGGCACGACCCAAGAACAACGACGCCTTTTCTATAATCTTCGTCGCGAAAAAGCCAAATTGGAACGACAAGGCTATGTCCCTGATCCTAAATTATTGGCGGACCGCCTTAATGTGCGTGAACGAGATGTTGTGGAAATGGATCAACGTTTGGGAAGTTGGGAACTTTCCCTGGATCAACCAATGACCGCTGACGGGGAAGGCACGTTTCATGATCTCCTTCCGTCTACTCAACCTCCCATTGATGACCAGTTGGGTGACTCACAACTGCGACTCCTCTTCCGAAAAAAGTTGGCAGAATTTGCACAAACACTTTCAGAGCGGGAGGAAGACATACTTCGCAACCGACTTCTCTCGGAATCTCCTGTGACCTTAGAAGACTTAGGAAGAAAATATATGATTACCAAAGAGCGGACTCGTCAGCTTGAGGCCAAAATAATTAAAAAGTTGCGAGAGCTTATGAAAAAAGATATTCAGGACTTTGAACATCTCAGGAAATAGTGTTGTAAGTTTATATACGTATGAAAATCGGTTGGCCACAGGATTTTGAGTGTATATCTTCCTTAAAGATGGCATGTCCGGCACCCTTCCCTGTTGAAAATCTTGCCTTTCCCTCTTGACTTCAAATCAAGCGGACTTATCTTTCCTTTCAAGATGCCGCATCTATATGAAAATTCAGGCAGATGTGCGTAATCCCAATAGTTGATTACAGTTCTCACCATTTTCTCATTCAATTGGCCAACAACCAAAAAAGGAGGCAGACATGGCAGCCACAAAAGAGAAGGAAAAGAAGGAATCGAAAGGGGGAAGCAGTGCGAAGGGATTCCGTCCTTTAGGGGACCGGGTGTTCGTGGCCTATACTGAAGAATTAGAGCGGACTGCAGGGGGAATTTACGTACCGGACTCGGCTCGCGAAAAGCCCCAAAGAGGCACCATCGAAGCCGCAGGCCCTGATGTTGAAAATGTAAAGGTTGGCGATCAGGTGTTGTTTGACAAGTATTCTGGAACCAAAATCAAGGTTGAGAATGATGATTGTTTAATCTTAAAAGAAGAAGATATTTTGGGCGTATTTGAAAATTAACGCCGCCGTCACTTTCGAACCCAGTTTCTTGATTTGTATTCCACACCACAAAATGATTTCTAAGGAGGATTTGTATGGCTAAGCAGTTGCAATACAGTGAAAAGGCACGTGCGTCCATTTTGAGCGGAGTGAACCAATTAGCCGATGCCGTAAAAACGACATTGGGACCAAAAGGCCGGAATGCCATTCTCGATAAGAAGTTTGGCGCCCCAACGATCACCAAAGACGGCGTAACGGTGGCCAAGGAAATCGAATTAAAAAATCCCTATGAAAATATGGGTGCCCAATTGGTTAGGGAAGTGGCAAGCAAAACCAGTGATATCGCAGGTGACGGAACAACCACCGCAACCGTTTTAGCACAAGCGATTTACCGTGAAGGCGTCAAGAATATCACCGCAGGCGCCAATCCAATGGAAATTAAGCGAGGCATTGACAAGGCCGTTGAAGTCGCAATTGAAGAACTAAAAAAAATCAGCAAGCCCTGCCAGACCAAAAAAGAAATTTCCCAAATCGGTTCAATCTCCGCGAATAACGATCACACCATTGGTGACCTGATCGCCGAGGCAATGGATAAAGTGGGAAAAGATGGCGTCATCACCGTAGAAGAAGCCAAATCCATGACTACGTCATTAGATGTCGTTGAAGGCATGCAGTTTGACCGCGGGTACATCTCTCCCTATTTCGTGACCAATGCAGACCGGATGGAAGCTTCCTTGGAAGACGCGTTTTTGCTGATCGTCGAAAAGAAAATCAGTGCCATGAAGGACTTGCTCCCCATTCTCGAGCAGGTAGCAAAAATGGGCAAACCGTTGGTCATTGTTGCTGAAGATGTCGAAGGCGAAGCTCTGGCAACCCTGGTGGTCAATAAGCTTCGTGGAACATTGAATGTGGCAGCAGTAAAGGCTCCGGGCTTTGGTGATAGACGGAAAGCCATGTTGGAGGATCTTGCCACCTTGACGGGCGGACAGGTGATTTCTGAGGAAGTAGGCCTCAAACTTGAAAGCGTGAAGCTGACAGACCTTGGACGCGCCAAACGGGTGAACATCGACAAGGATAATACCACGATTGTGGAAGGCGCCGGGGATCCCAAACGGATTGAAGGTCGGGTCAAGCAAATTAAGACGCAGGTTGACGAAACTACATCCGATTACGATCGTGAAAAATTACAAGAGCGATTGGCGAAAATGGTTGGTGGCGTTGCAGTGATTAACGTAGGCGCAGCGACCGAAACCGAAATGAAGGAAAAGAAAGCTCGTGTAGAGGACGCGCTTCATGCGACAAAAGCCGCAGTAGAGGAAGGTATTGTTCCTGGTGGAGGCGTGGCTCTTCTTCGTTGCGTTCCGGCATTGGATAAGATGAAACTAGACCACGATCAACAAGTCGGGGTGAATATCGTCAAGCGTTCACTAGAAGAACCTATTCGACAAATTTCCATCAATGCAGGTGCAGAGGGCTCCATTATTGTGGAAAAAGTTCGGGGTGAAACCACAAACCGAGGATACAATGCAGGCACGGGAGAGTTTGTGGATATGGTTGAGGCCGGTGTGATTGATCCGACTAAGGTCGCACGTTGCGCGTTGCAAAATGCTGCCAGTGTTGCAGGACTTATGCTCACCACCGAAGTCATGGTGACAGAAATCCCAGAAGCGAAGCCAGAAGGTGCTGGGATGCCTGGCGGCCATGACCATGGGATGGGCGGCATGGGCGGCATGGGCGGATTCTAAAATCCGACTCACGAATATAGCGAAAGCCCCCTGGAGGATTGAATCTTCCAGGGGGTTTTTCAATTTCCGAATCTTTAATTCCTTCCCCCATCAGATATCACATTTCTTGTATTTAGGATAATCCCCAGAATACAGTATGATAGCCTGCAAAAGGAGATAAAATTTTGACAGATTGTTTGGCGCCTGTGGTATAAGAAAGTCCATCTTTACGAAATTCTCCTATTGTATCATGGAACTTGCCTCCTTCTTTTACCACGATATAGCTAGCAATGAATTCATATCCAAGTACAATGAAAGCAAGAATTAGTCAAATAAAAACCCGTCAGCTATTGATGTGGCCAATTATAGCTTTTCTCATTACCGGAAACGGCTTGTTTGGGGTTATCAATAAGGGGGAAGCAACCGACTCCCGGTCGAGAACGGAAGCGAATTGTACCATTGGCATGGTGAAAGGCGATCCAAAGGCTGAATGCCAAGTTCCCATTCCCAATGGCTGTTCTGTGGCCAAGTTTCCCGGGTATCCCGAACCCTGGGTTGATATTTCCAAAGGAGGGGGAACTTCGTGCCAATTTAACGAGAGCCAAACCGACTGGAAAACGTCCATTGTCGGATCATGCCAAGCTTGCACAACTGATCAATGTACAGGAAGATTTATGGTGATGTTTATTTGCGAGAACAATGTTCCTCCTGCTAATCCAGAAATCCCTGGACAGAAATAAATCTCGTTTTTTCCCCTGAGAAGGAGGAGGACTCATGTCTCCTCGGTCAATCCTGTCAAATCAAATCAAAGAAGAGGCCCGCCGCTTAGGTTTTGATGCTGTAGGAATCGCTCGCCTTCCAACGCCTCCTCCCAGCATGCCATTCCCTCCGGCTCAAAGTACGATTCCCTTTGCGGAAGAATCGATTACTTTGCGGTTATGGAGACGCCTGGAAAAATGGCTTGACTTGCGATTTCATGGCACTATGGAATGGATAGCCAAGAACCCGAAACGCCGATCCAACCCAGCAGAAGTGCTTCCAGGCTGCCAATCTCTGGTGGTCGTGGGGATGAATTATTTCACCAATCATACTCCAGATGAGTCAAAGGTTTCTGGACGAATTGCCCGATATGCCTGGGGAAAAGATTATCACGGGTTCATGAGGGATCGATTAACCCAATTAGAAAATTTCCTTCACTCACACGTACCGGATATTCAGACGAGGAGTTATGTGGATACAGGTCCCATCATGGAAAAAGCGTGGGCCCAAGAGGCCGGTATTGGCTGGATCGGCAAACATACAAATATTGTTTCTACCGATTTTGGATCTTGGCTGCTGCTCGGAGAAATTCTCACGACCCTGCCATTGGATGGTGGTGAACCCGCCATGGATTTATGTGGAACCTGCTCGCTCTGTATTCAGGCTTGCCCCACTGGAGCGATCGTGGAACCCTATCTCCTCGATGCGGAGCGATGCATCTCGTATTTGACGATTGAATACCGTGGTGGTGTGGATGATGTGCCAGCCGAGCTGAGAAAAAAAATAGGCAATAGAATTTTTGGTTGTGACGATTGCTTGGATATTTGTCCTTTTAACGTGAATGCTAATCCCACTACTGAGCCAGGATTCCAACCATTTCCATGGACATTACATCCGCAATTATCCTCATTGGCCAATCTGACAAAAGATGAATTTCATTCGCTCACAAAAGGGAGCCCCTTACGCCGACCCAAGCACGAGGGATTTATCCGCAATGTCCAGATTGGACTTGAGAATCACGCTCCACGGATTCCTTTATCGTAATTCAATCACGGTCACCCCGTCTCCTCCCTCGGATGGATCTCCCGCTCGAAAGCTTTTGATATAGGGAGAAGATTGACAAAGATTTCGAATTCCTATTTTGAGTGCGCCAGAGCCCTGGCCATGAATGACTTTAAGATATTTGGCTTGGGTGACCAAGGCATGGTCTAGGGCCGCAAGCGTCATCTCCATCGCATCGTCAAAACGGAACCCACGAATAACCAATTCCTGTTGATAGAGCCCTGTTTCCTGGTCTAAGGCTGGGGAACCCAGATCAGTGGAAATTGTGGACAGAGATCGCTTCCCACCCAATTGTTGTTGACCCGACAAGGGTTTATTACCCGGCGAAGGTGTGGCTCGACGTATGGCAGAAGGGGCTGTTTTAATTGTCCGAGTACCCACACGAATAGATACCTGTCTTTTTCCCTCAAGACTTTCCTGCAAGATCCCTACAGTCCCCAGCGCATTAATTTCTACCAGGTCCCCTTCATGCAGTGGTTCAGATGATACCCATGAATTATTTGGGAGGTGAGAAAGTATTTCCTGATTAAGCGTGCTTATCGTTTGTTGGATAGATTTCATCTTGGAAAGAGTTTTGTCCTTTTTTAAGTCGTTCACAATTTGATTCAGATGCCGTTGTGCTTTGGAAAATTCTTTTTGCCATTGTTTTCGATATCGTTGGCGATCTTCCTGTTCCTGGACTGTCAATTGGTCGCGAGTCACTTGCGCCTCCTCAAGCAAGCGTTGGGCTTCTTGACGAAGATATTGAGCCTGCTCACATTCACGTTCCAATCGAGTGTGCGTGTCCTGCAGAGCTCTAAAGATGGCATCAAGATCAAAGTCTTGCCGTTGGATTAAAAACTTGGCAGACTGAATGATTGTCGAATCCAATCCTAATCGTCCGGCAATATCCAGGGCTGAAGACCCCCCAGGAATTCCGTCGATGAGCCGGTATGTTGGAGCGAGGGTGATCAGATCAAATTCCTGACTGGCATTCCGAACATGAGGATTTCGAAAGGCAAGAGTTTTCAAGGCGGGGTAATGAGTGGTCGCGACAATCGTACATCCTAATTCGCAAAGACGGGTTAAGAGCGCTTCGGCTAATGCAGCGCCCTCAATGGGATCAGTCGAGCTGCCCACTTCATCGAGAAGGACAAGAGCATCACGGTTCGCTGGCTCCCCTGGCAATCCGATATTTTTTAATAATGCAATCATGTTGAGGATATGGCCAGAAAAACTGGATACATCTTTACTGAGATCTTGAGAATCTCCGATATCCGCATACACCTGCCCATAAAGTGCCATATGAGAATCAGGGTCACAAGTTGGGTGAAGTCCGACTTTCACCATCATCGCGAACAAGCCCACCAGCTTCAATGACACCGTCTTCCCGCCCGCATTCGGTCCAGAAATGATGAGAACTGAGGTGTCGCCCTCAATCCGAATGGAGTTGGGTATGACCTCGTCCTTGGTCAACGCCAAGAGTGGATGCCTGGCTTGCCGCAGATCAATACCATGTCCTTGGTTAAGGTGAATGGGAGAGCCATGCGTTCTGATGCTTAATCGTGCTTTGGCCATGAGACAATCAAGATCGGCCAGGCAGGACAAATTTTCACGGATGGCCCAAACATGCTCAGCCACAAAGGCGGACAAATCTTGCAGTATATGCCGTTCCTCTTGAGCCACCTCCAAGTCGTTAAATTTAATTGAATTATTTAATTCGATCAAATGGCGAGGCTCAATAAACACCGTAGCTCCACTACCGGAAATGTCATGGACAATCCCATCAATCGCGTGTTGGCGTTCGGCTTTTATCGGAATTACATATCGATTCTCACGTTCTGCAAAGTACCGTCCTTGAAGGAGATCTTCATATTCTTGCGAAGCCAACATCCCTTCCAACTGTCGTCGCATTGTTTGACCGAGATCCTGCCGTTTTCGGATTAATTGATAGAGCTCAGGACTCGCCGATTCCCGCAGATGGCCGTTGTGATCAATGCATGAATCAAGCATTTGCTTAACCCACGCCAGATCTTGAAGGTTCAAGGAACGAGTTCTGATCCTCGGCAACGAGGAGCCATGAATCTGCAAGTGCTGTCTGACCGTATGCCCAAGGCCTAAGACCAAACTAATATCTCGCAGGTCCGGTCCTTCCAGCATTCCTTCTTTTTCAGCTCGTGCCAGCACATGACGGATATCGGGAAACACCAGGGAGGGCAGAGGATGGGCACCCTCGAGAATGTGAACCATTTCTGTAGTTTCTTGTTGTTGAATCCGTGCAGTCTCAAGGTCAGATGCAAAGGCGAGGGTATGACAGCAGGCCTCCCCTAACGAGGAGGCAGCTTCCTTGGCAAGGCAGTTGATTAAAACAGGCCATTCCAAGACCTGTTCTGTGTGTTGGACCATGGGGGATACTATCATAGGGGATCAGGATAAAAAGACGTTTCTAGCGATGCAGGTTTTGAATTTAGCCGAGCCATAAAAAATGAGTGAAAAAGAAAGATGGAAGGATAAAAAAGCGAAAGGTCCCTGGCAAGTAATACACTGCCAAAGTGGAGATAAACTGAGAGCCCGGCACATCTCTACTTTTTCATGGAGTCAACGGAAAGCTTGAGATCCTCAATGGCCTTTTGAATGTTTTCCTTGATGTCCTGCCATGCTGTTTCACTATTGTCACGAAGTTGCTCAATACGCGGAATGAGGGTATCTTGTTGTTTTTTGAAATTCTCGAGTTGGGCTTGAAGTTTGGCTCGAGTTTTTTCTTGCAGCTCGATGCTTTGATCCCGGAGCTTCTGTATTTGTGTTTCTAAATCTGTAATTTGTTTATTCAGATTCTCGGTGGAAAAATCCTCACCTCCAGCTGCGACCGGTCCTGGTCTCTTGACGGCTGAATCTTCTGCCGAAACAAATGTCACGTCGATTCCCAGGAATAGACAGGCAATAACCCATCCCAGTATAAAGACGGCACCTCTGAGTTTTTGCAAAAAGGCTTGTTGCATATTAAATCCTTTCTTTCAAAAACGCTGTTTTCTCGCAAGCTCAAACTTGATGCTTCTCATTGTCATCAAAACAACAGAGTTTCCCAAAAAAATTGGATTAAACTTCATACGATACCTTGCTCCAATCACGAACATACCTTACAATTCCCTCCCGTAAAATAAGGATTCCTATGACTCAAGAAGACGCTCGCGCCTATCTCAACTATCTACTTACCCTCCATCTACGCCAGGAGGAAGCATTTGGTCCGTTAGGTTTAGCATTTGTGAAAGAAAACGATCTGAGCAAATTATCCCTCCTCCCTGAGGAACAATTTAATTTATTGATGGCTATAGCAACAGTCTTTTCTGCCGAACCAAAACGCTACACAACGAAACTAGAGTTATTGCAAAAAGCCTACCAAATTTTACCGAACACACGCTATAACGACCCTGAATTAGGCCGTGACCTGGAACATTTGATCAAAAAAACCCAAAGCGATCTTCAACGTTACAATGACGCAATGAAGGTGGCCCGGTCACAATCCCCAGATCGACAAAGCTTAATTGTCGAAACTGATGTCCCTGAATATTTCCTCGAAACGGCTCAAAAGCGGGCTTCCACCTATTACCAGGAAAAATACCGATTAACCAAAGAGGCAAAAACTGCCCAGCATTTTGGCGGGGCGGCGAAAAAGTTTGAACCAGACAACCTTGCGATCCACAAGGAATTTCCCGGTGCCTGCGCTCCCTTTATCAATGCCCGGACTAATGCCTTTCATATTGTGTTACCATTTGACTTAAAAATTAGTCGAAGCCCGGAAGAGCCATTGGAAGCCGGGATTCGAATTTTTTATGGAAAAATTGGATATTCATTTCCCTTGCGCTATGAGATGGGGAAATTATGCAGTTACCATGACGGCCAAGTGCTGGATGTGGACCTCCGCGATCCTAATCTTATCTTTTTCTCTGTATCGGCTATTAAGGACCCTGAGTTTATCATTCAAGCCTCTCAAACCGACCCCTCTCTCCCACCAGATTTGGTCTATCCTATGACCGTGTTAGAACATGCCGGTAGTTTGGGGCCGTTTATTCAGGTCAGTTGTAACATCAAGGTGTGGTTTGATGCCTCTATGGTTTCGCTCCTCATTCAAGGGGCACCGGATCTACCTGATTATGGGTTGCAAGGGGGGGCGGGTCTCATGACCAGAACGTACGCTTCCGATAAAGTTGAATCATATGTGCACAATTTATCCCAACCCTGGCAAGAAGGCTTGAGTTTTAATTTCGTGAATCTCCACCTTCAATTAAGCCATGGCATTGACAGTGCCGTTATACCATTTGGAACACCGATTTTTTCTGTATATCCGGTGTTCAATCGACAGAGCTACCGTTTTATTGACCGACGAACGATGGACCAGACTCCCTAGAAGTACTGACCATCTTGGTGGGTCCCTGGGTCTCATGGTGCGTCCCCAATATCATCCAACTCGATAAAAGTGCTTCCTTCACCAAAAAGTTGGGAATACGTGTAATGCAATTTCGTGGTTCACCGGCTGGAAGGATCTGCCTCCTCCTGGCTTTCCTGCTCATGGCCGGATGCGCTGGAGCTGGCCATTCCCGTACTGAGCCAATGACCTCAGGAACTTTTCAACGGGGAGTGGCTTCCTGGTATGGTCCAAGTTTTCATGGTAATCCGACTGCCAACGGTGAACCCTATGACATGTGGGCACTCACTGCCGCACATCGTACGCTTCCCTTTGGCACACGGGTCTTCGTTCAAAGTGTCGAAACTGGGAAATCCGTGACCGTTCGCATCAATGATCGTGGTCCTTTTATTCGGGGTCGGATCATTGATCTGTCCTATGAAGCTGCCAGGGAGTTGGCCATGATTGGAAGAGGAACGGAGAACGTCAGTTTAACAATCCTCGAATCCCCAAACGCCAGTTCCGGCTATATGTCGAAGGGAGAGGCTGCTAGTTATTGGGTGCAGATAGGCTCCTTCACGACTTTAACCCAAGCGGTTTCCTTACAGGAACAATTGGCCAATCAATATCCCAATATACGATTGACGACCGTGGACCTTCCATCCGGCCAATGGCACCGTGTTCAGGTTGGGACATATCCCTCTGAGCAAAAGGCAAAAATCGTGGCGATAGAACTAGAAAAAGAATTCGATCTCGATCCTCTTCTAATTCAGGGTAACTAACTGAAATAAAAGAGCTAATATGATAATTTATCCAGTTTAATTGCCTTAAACCTGTGCCCTATGGTACTTTGGACCCAAGCAAGCAGTGAGGGCTCAAAACCTCTCATCAACAATGAGACGTTTGGCCTTATTATGAATCCCTCTCAAACTCTTCTGATACCAACTTCCTCCAAGACCAGACTACGAGATCTTGCAGCTAATTCTGCTGTAACGACATATTTTTGTCACGTCGGAGCTCGTTAATCCCTCTATGGATTTTATCGCCGTCCTTATTTGTCTAGGACTTTCCGCTTTTTTCTCTGGCGCCGAGATCGCTTTTTTTTCAATAACGGAAAGCCGGTTGAAAGCCCTGGCCGATGAAGGTCATAAAGGGGCAAAACTTGCCCTGAAATTACGGTCGAATCCACAACGACTTCTCTCGACCATTCTGATTGGCAATAATTTGGTCAATATTATGGCGGCCTCCATGGCTACCTTGATTGCCATCCGCATGTTTGGTTCTGAGGCTGTAGCTGTGGCTACGGGTCTCTTAACCTTTATGGTTCTCTTATTCGGCGAGATTGTACCCAAAACGCTCTGTGCAAAATATTCCGAAACGGCCGTGCAATTACTGGCTTACCCTATCTATCTCCTAGAACAACTATTCTTTCCTTTTCTCTATTTCTTGGAACCGTTTATATTAAAACTAACCGGGGGTCGTGGGTTAACCGTGCCGTTTATTACGGAAGAAGAACTTAAGATCATGCTCGATGCCGGAGGTAAAGCGGGGGTCTTAGAGACGGATGAAGTGAGAATGATTAAAAACGTGTTTGATTTCAATGACGTGACGGCTGAAGATGCCATGACTCCAAGAATATATATGTTCGCTCTCGATGGTAATCAAACACTGGGAGAAGCACGGGAAGAGTTATTTAAAGCGAAATATTCACGGATCCCCATTTACGAAGGAAATCCCGATAATATCACCGCCATTCTCTATCGGAATCATGCCTTGATGGAACTGGCTCAAAGTCATACAAACCTTACCCTCAAATCATTTGCGAAACCGGCATTGTTCATTCCCTCTACCAAAACGGCTGATGATTTATTGCGGCAATTCCAACAAGAAAAACGGCATATTGCGATTGTGGTCAATGAATTTGGTGGAGTGATGGGTTTAATTACCGTCGAAGACCTTCTTGAAGAAGTGGTAGGAGAAATTCTGGATGAAGGCGATCTTCACGAAGAATGGATTCGCCGGACAGGAAAAAATCAAATTTTAGTGGATGGCCGGACTGAAGTTCGACGTATCAATGAATTTCTTAAAGTCGAATTAGATGAAGAAGAGCAAAATACCATTAGCGGGCTCATCCTAGAAGAGCTAGGACATATTCCCGCTATTGGCGAAAAGGTTGAAACTGACGGCTGCCTCCTCGTGGTACATGACGCAGATGAACGCTCAATCAAAAGCGTGCAGATCATCAAGGAAGAGCCTGTTCCGGAAACCCCTCCCACCGAACCGTCTACCGTGTCTTCAGAATCCTAACAAAGACTTCTGATTTATTTTCCTTTGTCCTGCTGATACACCTTCATGTGGTCTCCCCTTATCATTGCAGCCAAGAGATTGCTCTATCCCTTTTGTGGTCACTCATTCTATTTCCTGGTGAGATAAAACCCTCTTAGATTATTCGATAGAAATTTTACTCATTGGAGGATGAAGGTTCAAGGTTCCCGGACTGACTGAATAAGGAGAATTCATTTTCGTCAATTATCTGCACTCCTAATTTTGTGGCACTGTCATATTTAGAACCGGGGTCTTCGCCGGCTATGAGGTAATCAGTCTGTTTACTCACGCTGGTTGTGACACGTCCTCCCAATTCTTCAATTCTGCGTTTCGCCTCCTGACGGGAATAGCCTTTTAACGTTCCGGTTAGCACAAAAATCTTCCCCCTTAGCGGTTGAGCATGAAGCTCCGACATATTGGTTTCCTGTTGAACCCGAACCCCCAATGATTCCATGTGTTGCCAAACAATCAAATTGCGTGATTCTTGAAAAAAATGAATCAAGCTCGCGGCAATCTCTGGTCCAATGTCACGGATTAGCAAAAGTTCTTCTTCGGTAGCTCTCCTCAAATTGTCGAGCGACACAAATTCCTTGGCCAGGATCCTGGCGATGTGAGTCCCCACATGACGTATACCGAGGCCGATCAAAAGGCGCGAGAAGGGAACGTCCTTACTCTTTTCTATTTCTCCTAAAAGTTGCCTCGCGGATTTGTCTGCAAAACCTTCCAATTGAAGAAGATCATCGACGCCTAAGGTATACAGATCGGATAAATCCTTGACGAAGCCCTTGTCGACCAACTGTGCCACCGTTTTTTTTCCAAGCCCTTCGATATTCAAAGCACTCTTTGACGCAAAATGTTCAAGTGATCCCTTCAGTTGCGCTGAACACACCGTTTGGCCCGTACAATACAGAATTGGTCCTTCCTGGATGGTATGTGATTGGCAAACAGGACATATTGCTGGCGGTTGAAAAGGAGCCCCACGCTCTTCACCCGGGACAGGCACTCGTTCCACCACATCCGGAATAACGTCCCCTGCCCGCTCGACTTTTACGGTATCACCCACCCGCACATCTTTACGGGCCACTTCTTCCACGTTATGCAATGAGGCCCGGCTCACCGTCACACCACCGATTTCCACCGGGTCCAATAAGGCAATGGGTGTGAGTGCCCCTGTCCGACCGACCGACATGGCAATATCCTGAACTTTGGTCAGTTCTTTCCTTGGAGGAAACTTGAAGGCGATGGCCCATCGGGGACTTCGTGATTTTTCACCGAGAGTCTTTTGCCAATCGAACCGGTCAATTTTGATGACGATGCCGTCAATTTCGAATGGCAAGACATCCCGTTTTTCAAACATCTCACGATGAAATTCCATAGCTTCCTGAATGGAGGGACAGTGCCGGCGAAATTGAGGGATGGGCAATCCCCATGCATTCAGGCATGTGACGGCTTCAAAATGGGTGCTGGGCCTTTTTGGCCCGGGACTCATGAAATCGTAGCAGATGATTGTCAGCGGGCGGGTCGCAGTAATGGCCGGATCCAATTGGCGTAATGTTCCGGATGACGCATTGCGCGGATTGGCAAAGGGTTCTTCACCTTGCTCAGTCAGACGTCGATTTAATTGGTGGAAATCGGGGAGCTTCATAAACACCTCCCCACGCACCACCACATGGGAGGGATAGGTCCCGCCTTCTTTCAACTGTAATGGTAGGGCGCGTATGGTACGAAGATTGTGCGTCACGTCCTCCCCTATTGCGCCATTTCCCCTCGTTGCCCCTCGGACAAATATGCCATTCTCATAAGTGAGTGCAACAGATAACCCATCGTATTTGGGTTCAGCCGTATAGATTGGCTGGTTCACTTCCAGTTCCCGGCAAATCCTCTGATCAAAAGCCAATACACTCTCTTCATCCATTTCCGAATCCAAACTGAGAAGAGGAAATTCGTGGGGAATTTTACTAAATTGGACAAGAGGCGCCCCCCCGACCCGTTGGGTTGGCGAATCAGGTGTCCTTAAGTCCGGGTATTGGTTCTCTAAGGCTTGCAACTCCCGAAAGAGCTGGTCATATTCACCATCAGAGATTTCGGATCGGCTTTGAACATAATACAATTCATCATGCCAACGGATGGCGTGCTTCAACTCTTCTAGCTTCCGTCGAACATTTGCGGATGGCGCGGCAGGACCTGGAGGAGTCTTGGCAGGACTCTCTTCTCCCGTCTCGCCAGGATTATTCCCGAATAAATTTGGCTGCATAACTTCGGATGTCGTGTCCATTTAACACATGAAATCGTCGTAGACGAGCAATCGTTTGCCCTGAAAACCGGTGCAGAGGAATGGGGAGGAGCTTCCGGCCGAAACGACGGGCAATTTTTCGCCAGACAGAAGTCAGCGGAACGGGAGAGACGACAGCCACAAAGGGTTCTTGTGAATAGGCACAGGCTCCCGCAAGCAATCGTTCTTCGAGGGACGTCGCAAAATCAAATGCGGGGTTTTCCCATATATCAGGAATGTGGCGTGGTGGATACAGGAAAAGCGCCCCGCCATAGCATGCCTCCCCGATTCCCGGTCCGACCAGGTTTGTCGTAAAGGGAGTCGCGTAAAAGCTGAGGGTGGATTCTTCCTGATGTTCGGCATACCAGGTTGTTTGCCAGGAAAACATCTGAGGGTCAGCCGGGACCTCAAAGAAAAAAACCAACGCTTCAATGGTTCCCCGCACAGGAGGAACCACTTTGACATGAATATCCCGCACTGATCGGGTCGGGGAAATGGCCCATTCACGCAAGGTCGCCCGCAGATCAATTCCATCTTCCAGTGAGTGAGTAAATCGTTCTATTCTTCCCAAATCCGCCCCCAAGACCTGTCGACTATGCTGACGAACATGCGCCGCAAACGATTCAATGCGCTGATCCTCCGGAGGCCAGGAACATTGCCGGTATGGATTCCATTGTTGTGCCCAGGATTGTGTTTTGGGTCTTGGAGGATCGGGCCTAAGGGTGACACGGCGCCAGACTAAGGGGTCTCCTTGCAAACGATTCAGAGCCGGTAGAATGTTTCCATCCGGATCCTGAAGTTCGCCAATTCCCAGCAACACACCAGGCCTGGTATCCAGTGCGGATGGTTGAGTCTGGTAGTCATAGGTTTTGGCAGTTTCCAATAACCTGAGGGCAAATTCATCACCAGCCATCTGTTTCGCGGCCAGAACCAATGTATACAAATCCGGTTTAAGTCGATGCTCGAGAAGCGTCAGGTTCCTCACGTATTGAAAATAGCGTTGTAATAATTGAGGGGTGACCCAATTAGTCTCTTGCGCGATCGTCGTAGAACGGGACACCATCCACTGGGCTCGCGCTTCCAGAACCAGTTCTTTGATGCCATCAATGGCCAAATGCGTGTCGGCACGGGCTTCTTCACGTCGTTGTTCATACAGATGCGTGACATAGGGTAATTCACTCAACACAAAGTAGAGCGAAGCCGGCTCGACCTTCCACCACTCGGGAGGGCCTGTTCGCTCCTCGGGTGATATATACGGCATCCGCTCTTGATAGGACTGACGCAACCAGGGCCAATCCGTCACTGAACAGAGAAAAAGAACGGCAGAAAAGTCCAGTTCGAGTTCATGAAGTCGAAATGCCATCCAACGGATGCGCTCCCAACGGGAGCTTTGGGCTTGAGGAGGGGGCAAGAAAGGGATGGTGGCAGCCGAGAAGGCTGCCAACGGGACAGTCTTTAGGGTATAGGGATCAGGCCCGATCCAGGAGGCGGAATGGTAATGTTGAACCTCCCGATCAACATAGGCTCGCGGGATCCCTTCCGACATGGCCGATCGAATCCCCATGATTACCGGTTGACAGGGGTCAACTGGTACATAGGAACAGCTTGAGGTTCCATCGTCATCCTGTTCTGGAAGAACCACCAGACTGATGACAGGCAATTGATTGATCCCCTCTTCTATGAGGGGTTCCACAGATGGCGGGAGAGGAATGGCCACACAATCAATGTGGCGCGACACAATAATCTCGCGCACTATATGAGCCATATCTCCACTTCCATGCACCACAGGCAGGACGTGAATATTGGAAGATAAGGCAAAGATCGAGTCAGGGGTTAACGCGGCGAGAGTCATGGTGCGTTCTGGAGGAAAACGGGTGAGCCCTTTCCACTCAAGAATTAGAGAATGGGCCGTTCATCGGTGTCGTTTAGGGTTACAGAGCTGAAGGCCTACTGGTCAGGGTGCAGAGGATGGTCCTCTTCAAAGAAGAAATCCCCTAATCCTTTCGGGAGAGCTTGCCCGTGTAATGTCTGGGATCGGCGTTTCGCTAACACATCCAGATCCCGCGCTTCTTCTCCCAATACATTGACCAGGGCTTCCCGCCAAGCCGGATCACGGGCCACGGGATGGTGGGGGTCTTGGGCCATCCGTTTCATGGCGTATTGCACCATGTGCATCCCGTCCCGAATGGAGAACGGGAGATCCAGTTGATGCGCTTTTTGAAGAAAATTCACCGTGAGCGTGATCAATTCCGCCGACGCAAACGGGAGGTGATAGCGCAAAATGGCTAATTCATGTTCCTTGTTAGGAAATTCTACTTTCAGTGTCGGTTGCAGGCGGGACAGGATATAATCCGGCACCTCATAAGTCGACGCATCTTCATTCATGGTGACACAACAGCGGAAATTTTCATGGGCATGAATTTGGACACCCGCCACCACCGAATCGACCGATCGTCGATGATCAAGCAGTGAGGCAAGGGAGGCCCAACTCTTTTCATTCATCCGGTTGCCTTCATCAAGAAGACAGACATTGCCGGTCAGCATGGCCGTGACTAAGGGCGAGGCTTGATAGGTAATCGTGCCTCCTTCAGAAATGACGGGGGAGACAAGAAGATCTTCGGGTCTGGTATCTGCGGTACATTGATAAATGAAGAGTTCCTGCTTCCGCTCTTGAGTCGCCGCCATGGCGAGTGTGGTCTTTCCCACACCAGGTTGACCGACAATTCTTGGTGATAAGGGTACATCTTTTTCATCAACGATAAACCAACAAGCGAGAAGCTGGCGTAAAATGTCTTGGTCGCCCATCCACGCTTGTTGAAGTGCAAGGGGACGAGCCAAGCGAAGGGCAACCTGCCCGACATGCATCACAGAAGGATCTGGAGAATGTGAAAATGGAGAGGTCATAGAAAAAGACGAAAGAAATCTGTAAGTGAAATTATCACAGCCATTTTTCTATGGTCAATGAATCGTGCTGTTCCGTAACTTCTGCTGGTATGCAAAATAGTTGTTTGACATTATCCTTATTCCGAATTATTGTGTAGCAAAAGGTGACTAGATCGTGGAGATCTTCGCGTTCTCGTTATTGACCATTGTCCCTAAAGAAGGGATACATATGAACCTCAGAGGAGGAATGCGTAACATGACGCAACCATTGTTCGGGGAATATCAAGGAGATCCCCAACCATCGGGCTGGTGTGGATACCTGAAAATTGTGGCTGGCGTGCTGGTCTGTAGTGGGGTCTTGTCCGGATGTGTCAGCACAGAAAAGTTCGAGGCCGAGAAGGCGCGTGCGTTAAATTTCCAACGTCTCTTAGCGCAAGAAGAAAAACGAACCGGTGAATTAAATGTGAAGTATCAAGACACGCAACGACAAATGGGCTCAATGGAATCGCAAAATCGGGACTTAAATTCCGAATTAGAAGCCTTGCGAGACCAACTCAATCGTTCCCATGACGAACTTTCGCGTGTGCGAGAGGGAGGGATGGGAAAAGGGGATGATTTGAAACTTTCCGAACCTTCGATCTCTGAATTTGGGCTGAATGATCTGGACTTTAAAGATTCAGATATGACGAAACTTGATTCCGACTTGAACTTGGGAGACAGCATTCCTTTGGATTCGCCTATGATGGATACTCTTGGAGGTCATGGCGAAGGATCGCATATTGTGGCGAAAGGAGAGACCCTTTACCGGATTTCCAAAGAATATGGCGTATCCATCAATGATCTCAAATCCTGGAATCAGCTGACCGATAACACCATTCACGTTGGACAAAAACTCATCGTCAACGGCCAGTAATTTCACCTCAGTTCATTTTTTAAGATAAGGTCGGAATCCCCAGGAAGGCTTCTTCCTCCGGTTCCGGCCTTTTCTTATTCTTCTCTCTAAAAACCTCGTGTCTCACCGGCACTTTCGTTGACACCTCATAGGCCGTATGGTACCGTCAAAACCATGAAAAATGCTTATTATTCAGTGAGTTTTGACGAATTCTGCCAATTCGCCGCACAAGGAAATCTCGTCCCACTCTATCGAGAAATTCTGGCAGATTTCGAGACGCCTGTGTCGGCATTTTCCAAAATCAATACGGGAGCCAATGCCTTCTTATTTGAAAGTATCGAAGGGGGAGAAAACTGGGCAAGATATTCCTTCCTGGGTAGTAATCCTTCCGTCATGTTGTGGGAGGAGAATGGCGAGGTCGTCACCCAAACGGGCCGGAAACAGCATCGGGTTCCGCTGCAGGAAAACCCCTTGGACCATATTCAACAAACCATGGCCGCGTATCACCCGGTTGTCGTTCCCGGTTTGCCACGATTCGTTGGCGGGGCGGTCGGCTATTTGGGTTATGATGTGGTCCAATCCTTTGAACCGATTCCATCTCGAGCGAAACATGGGATCAAGACTCCCCTCTTTGCGTTTTGCATTACGGACACCTTACTCATTTTTGACAATGTCGCCCATACCCTCAAAATCGTGGCCAACGCCCATATTACTTCCACGAAGAAGACCCAGCTTCGCCAAATCTATCAGGATGCCATCAATCGGATTGAATCCATCATTGCCAGGCTTCATAAACCGACCAGACGACCTACTGCCACGATTCGACGTGCGCCACTCAAATTTCAATCGAATATGACCCCTGTGGATTTTGAAAAAATGGTGCTTCGGACCAAAGAATATATTCAGGCTGGCGACATCATTCAGGGCGTCATGTCCCAACGGTGGCAGACCACCATCCATACGAATCCCCTGGAGATCTATCGAGCCTTACGGGTGCTCAATCCCTCGCCGTACATGTTCTATTTACGAATTGCCGGCATCGAACTCGTGGGATCTTCTCCGGAAATCCTTGTGCGATGCGAAGAAGGCAATATTGTGGTGCGGCCTATTGCCGGGACGCGTCCCCGTGGCCAGACGCCACAAGCTGACGCGGCATTGGAACAGGATCTCCTATCCGATCATAAAGAATTAGCCGAACACGTCATGTTGGTGGATTTAGGCCGGAATGATGTGGGCCGAGTGGCCAAAGCCGGAACGGTCAAGCTTGAACGGTTCATGAAAGTTGAACGGTATTCCCATGTCATGCACATTGTTTCTCAAGTCAGAGGAGAATTAGATCCTCAATACACCGCCTATGATGTCATGAAGGCATGTTTTCCGGCCGGTACCGTGTCTGGTGCACCGAAAATCCGAGCCATGCAAATCATTGAAGAGTTGGAACCCACTCGTCGGGGGCCCTATGCGGGAGCGGTCGGGTATTTTAGTTTTTCCGGGAATATGGACACCTGCATCAATATTCGTACGGTCGTCGTTCAAGGACAGAAGGCCTACATTCAGGCTGGCGCCGGAATTGTCGCCGATTCTGACCCAACCCGTGAATATGAAGAAACTCGAACAAAAGCCGGAGCCATGATGAAAGCCATTGAAATGGCTGAACACGGCCTAGCGTAAAAGGGCTAAAGAAGAAACCAATGATCCTGGTCATCGATAATTACGATTCGTTTACGTACAATCTTGTCCAATATCTTGGAGAGTTGGGAGCCGACCTCCAGATTTTCCGAAATGATGCCATCACGATCGAAGACATTCACCGCCTGGCACCTGAGCGAATATTAATTTCACCCGGCCCCTGCACGCCCAACGAGGCGGGCATTTCCGTTGCGACGATCAAGCATTTTGCCGGCCGTCTTCCCTTATTCGGTGTCTGTCTCGGGCATCAATCTCTGGCCTACGCCTTTGGCGGTCAAATTATTCGGGCTCCCCGGCTTATGCACGGGAAAACTTCCATGGTCCATCATGATGGAAAAACAATTTTTGAAGGCCTCCCGAATCCCTTTGAAGCCACCCGATATCATTCCTTAATCGTCAAAAGGGAAGCCCTGCCCACGGAATTTGAAATTTCAGCCGAAACCGTGGAAGGCGAAATCATGGGACTCCGGCATACCCCAACTGGAGCAGAAGGCGTGCAATTTCACCCTGAATCGATCCTCACCACGGCAGGAATGGATCTTTTGCGGAATTTTTTGTTATTGCCCGTCTGCTCTTCAACCGACCATTAAATCCGAGCCCTTCCAGTTAAATGATCATGAGACCCTTCACATGCCAATACTCAAAGACCATATCGCCAAATTAGTCGAGGGCCTCGACCTCTCAGAACACGAAGCGGAAGAAGCCATGCGTGAGATCATGCAAGGAGGGGCCACTGAAGCCCAAATTGCAGCCTATTTAATGGGATTACGCATGAAAGGCGAAACCATTGATGAAATCACCGGATCAGTGCGAGCCATGCGCGAACGGGCGATTCGAATCCCTATTACCGATCCTCAGGTGGTGGATACCTGTGGAACCGGTGGGGACAAAAGCCACACGTTCAATATCTCCACGGCTGCCGCCTTTGTCGTAGCTGGAGGGGGGATGACCGTTGCCAAGCATGGGAATCGCTCGGTGTCCTCTCAATCAGGGAGTGCCGATGTGTTGGCCGCTCTTGGCGTGAATATCGATTTGTCTCCTGAAAAGGTTGCCGATTGCATCAATGAAATTGGGATTGGCTTTCTCTTCGCACCCCTCTATCACGGAGCCATGAAACATTGCGCCAAACCTCGGGCAGAGTTGGGGATCCGCACCCTGATGAATATCATGGGACCGCTGGCCAACCCGGCTCGGGCCACAATACAAATTCTGGGCGTCTATGATCACGCCCTCAACGAAAAATTGGCTCAAGTCCTGTTGCGTTTGGGCACACAACATTGCTTTGTCCTTCATGGGGTGGACGGGTTAGATGAAATTTCTTTAACCAGTCGCACAAGGATTTCCGAAGGAAAAAAAGGACGAGTCGTGAGCTATTTCATCGGGCCGGAAGATTTCGGCCTTCAGCCTGTTTCGCCCAAAGACCTATTGGGAGGCAACCCGGAAGACAATGCCCAGATCATTCGCGATATTTTTCGGGGACGAAAAGGCCCCAAACGAGATATCGTCCTCATGAATGCCGCGCCGGCATTTATCGCCTGCCAGAAGGCATCATCGCTGAAAGAAGGGTTCGAAGAAGCCGGTCGTGTCGTAGACAACGGAGCCGCATTTGAAAAGTTGGACAAACTCATTTCCCTGACCAAAAAGCTGGCGGCATGATTCTTTCTCGTATCCTCGAACATAAAAAGGCCGAATTGCGGCGAAAACAAAGCCGGGGCTACCTGGCTGAACTCAAGGGCCGCATTGTTGATCGAACTCAACCGCTGGGCTTCATCCAGGCATTGGAGACAGGATTGACTTCCACAGCCCCCGCATTAATTGCCGAAGTCAAAAAAGCCTCGCCCAGTCAAGGACTGATGCGACCAGAATTTCAAGATCAGTTTGAGCCAGTGACCATCGCCTCTCAATATCGGGATCATGGAGCAAGTGCCTTATCCGTCCTCACGGATCAGGATTATTTTCAGGGGAACCTGGAGTATTTGCACAATGTGAAAGAGGCGGTTCAACTTCCCGCGCTTAATAAAGAATTTATGATCGAGGAGATTCAGTTTTATGAAGCGCGGGCCTATGGAGCCGACTGTGTTTTACTGATTGCGGCCGCGTTGGATCGCTTTCAGCTAGAAGACTTTTTCACGTTCGCACATGGGTTATCCCTGGATGTGCTCATTGAAATCCATGATGAACGGGAATTAGATACCGTCCTTGAACGGGTGCCCTTGGCCAGGCTGATTGGCATCAATAACCGGGATCTGAAAACCTTTCAGACTGATTTGGGTGTCACCGAGCGGCTTGCCAAACGAATGCCGACAGACACACTCATTGTCAGTGAAAGTGGAATCCACAGCCGGGCTCACGTCTCGCGGATACTGGAAGCAGGAGCCAAAGCCATGTTGATCGGTGAGTCGTTATTGCGCGCAGACTCGATTCAATCAAAAATTCAGGAATTATTACATCCTCCGACATCTCCCCTAAAAAACGTATCCACCACTCGTTGGGTCTAGGATTCGATTGAGGGGCAATCCCTTATGTCCCGTTCTCTTTTCGAGAGACTGGTCGAACATGAAGTAGAGCCTGTATAGCCAAGGTAGAAAAATGAGATTGAAGCGGTACAGCGGGATGGTTGAGAATTTTCCTGACACACAGCAAAGGCTCCTATGTCCCCTAAAATAAAAATCTGTGGCATCACGAATCAGGAGGATGCCGACATCGCAGTTCGAGAAGGGGCCGACGCGTTGGGTTTTGTGTTTTACGCTCAAAGCCCTCGATATGTCCAACCGGCTATCGCACAACATATTATTGCAAATCTCCCCCCTTTCGTCGTTCCGGTTGGGGTATTTGTCAATCATGATCTCGATATGGTGAAGCGCCTATTCGATGACTGCGGATTAGGCCTGGCACAACTGCACGGTGACGAATCTCCCGGTTTTTGTGAATCGCTACAGCGCCCGGTGATACGCGCCATTCGGCTGCGGGATAGAAGTAGTTATCTCGCGTTGGCAGAATGGAAAGGCCGGATAGGCGTGAGAGGATTTATCGTTGATACATTTTCCGATACCGCTTACGGGGGAACGGGGCACACGACCGATTGGTCACTTGCCGGCGAAGTAGCCAAGACAGTCCCCATGCTGTTAGCAGGAGGATTAACTCCTGAAAATGTGCAAGATGCGATTCGCCAAGTTCACCCCTATGGGGTCGATGTGAGTAGTGGTGTGGAGCAGAGCCCTGGGCGCAAGGATCCGGCAAAAATCCGGGAATTTATCCAATCGGTTCGTCTTGTGTGTTAACCGTTCCATCGCTATACTCTTTTCTTTTTGATTCCTTTTGCAGTCGAATATCTCATGGCAACCATTCCTAATAAACACGGACGTTTTGGACAATTCGGAGGCAAGTATGCTCCGGAAATCCTGATGCCCGCCATCCATGAATTGGAAAAGGCATATCGTGCGGCTAAGGAAAGCCGACCCTTCCAGCAAGAGCTTCGGGATTGTCTGACACAGTATGTCGGTCGTCCGACTTCCCTGTTCTTCGCCGAACGTCTCACCAAAACACTTGGGGGAGCCAGGATTTACCTCAAAAGAGAAGACCTCTGTCATACCGGTGCGCACAAGATCAACAATACCGTCGGACAAGCTTTGCTCACCAGACGAATGAAAAAGAAACGCATCATTGCCGAAACCGGTGCAGGGCAACATGGAGTGGCCGTCGCCACCGTGGCCGCCATGTTCGGTCTGGAAGCCGAAATTTACATGGGCACCGATGATATGGAACGACAGGCATTGAATGTCTTCCGAATGCGGTTACTTGGATCAAAAGTAACGGGGGTGAATTCCGGAAGCCGCACACTCAAGGATGCCATAAGTGAGGCGATGCGTGACTGGACCACAAATGTGAGCACGACCCACTATTTGCTTGGATCGGTCCTTGGCCCCCATCCCTACCCCATGATGGTCCGGGATTTTCAATCCGTGATTGGTCGAGAAACACGCAAGCAAATCCTTGCATTGGAAGGTCGATTGCCTCACTGTCTTATCGCTTGTGTTGGCGGCGGCAGCAATAGCATTGGATTATTTTATCCGTTCGTCAAAGATACGCAAGTTAAAATGGTCGGCGTGGAAGCCGGGGGATACGGGATAGAAAGCGGAAAACATGCCGCGCGCTTTGCAGGAGGAAAACCCGGCGTGTTGCATGGAACGATGACCTATCTCCTCCAGGATGCGGATGGTCAAGTCAACCCCACCCATTCGGTGTCTGCGGGATTGGACTATCCGGCAGTCGGACCTGAACACAGTTACTATCACGATACAGGACGAATCCGGTACACCTCCGCGACAGATGCTGACGCCTTAGCGGCGTTCGACCTACTCGCAAAGGAAGAAGGCATCATTCCCGCGCTTGAAAGTGCCCATGCCGTTGCAGAAGTCCTCAAGCTGGCGCCAACGATGAAAAAGTCACACATCCTAATCATGAATCTCTCCGGACGTGGAGATAAAGACGTTCAACAGTTAGCCAAAATGCGAGGCATTCCTCTCTAGAGACGGCATGACGCATGCCACATGTGTATAGAGAAATAAAAGAGGAAGGCATCTGCCTACGTGAAATCTTTTGATATGAGCAATCGCATTCAAACTACATTTGCACAACTTCACACCAAGGGTGAAAAAGCCCTCATCCCTTACATTATGGCTGGCGATCCAACCTTAGCCATGACCGAATCTCTGGTGTTCGCGTTGGAACAGGGCGGTGCCGACCTGATTGAACTGGGAGTGCCATTTTCGGATCCCATCGCCGATGGTCCGGTCATTCAACAAGCCGCAGAACGGGCTCTTCATTCAGGGACCACTCTGAAAAAGATTCTTGCCACTGTCACAAACCTGAGAAAGAAGACGTCCATTCCCCTTATTTTGATGGCCTATTACAACAGCCTCATGGCCATGGGGATCAAAGATTTTTGTGCCAATGCCGTTCAAGCAGGGGTTGATGGACTCATCGTGCCGGATTTGCCACCCGAAGAATCTGACCTCCTCTATCACGCCGCTCAGGCTGCGGGGGGACCTGTCAATATTTTTCTTCTGGCTCCCACCAGCACGGCGGAACGACGCCGGGTCGTGATACAGCGTTCACATGGATTTATTTATTATGTCTCCCTGACCGGTATTACCGGTTCGAAGCTGACCGATCTCAGTCGGGTGCGCCAAAACGTCCAACAACTCCAACGAACTTCCCGAAAACCTGTGGCAGTGGGATTTGGTATTGCCTCTGCTGAGCAGGCCAGAGAAGTTGGACAATTTGCAGATGGGGTCATTATCGGCAGCGCCCTGGTTCGACACGTTGGTGAACACCATTCCGCCCCGACATTCCTCACCGATATCCAAGGCATGGCACAACAATGGAAATCCGTCCTCTTGCCCGTCACAGCAAAATCGTCGGCCAAACGAAAGCCAAAGGAATAAGGTGTCTGGGCCTTCATAAAGGCTGTCAGTGCTGAATTTGCACCTTCAATTCTTATCATCGATATACTCATGCAATATTGTTGACGGCTCTCCCTGACGTAATTTTCTTGGAATTGAATCAGCTTTTTTTCTCTCGTGATACACCTTTCCGACGCAGGAAGGCTTCAAAAACTTTTTTAAAACAGGAAAGGGAGCATGGCTCCTGCCAGAAAAAACCCTCCCAAACATTCCACTCGAAGCTCATCAAAGACGGGGTTGTCCCGTCGCGGGCACCCTGCCTTTTTCACTGACTCTTCGCCGTTTCGTCTTGCAAACCACCGGTTAGAGGGAAACAAGGTCAACTATGTAGAGACTCCCAATAAGGGTGGAATCATCTACCCGTCTTACTTGGTCTTTCACTATACAGCCGGACGAAGCTCCCAATCCTCGATTGCCTGGTTAACAAACCCCTTAGCAAAAGCCTCAGCCCATCTGGTCGTAGGCCGGGATGGAACAATTACCCAACTTGCACCCTTTACCACGAAAACCTGGCATGCGGGGGTGAGTCATTGGGATGGCCTGACAGGCCTGAATCAGCATTCGATTGGGATTGAAATGGATAATGCCGGGCCATTAATCCCAGTGGGCACCAAATTGACGGCGTGGTTTGGGAAATCCTATCCAACGTCGCAGGCTATCTTTGCCACCCATAAATTAGACGCGGAGCCGAAGTGGTGGCATGCCTTTTCCGAGAAACAAATTCTCATTTCGGTGGAACTAGCAAAAATCCTGGTTCAACAGTATGGCCTAAAGGACATTCTTGGACATGACGACATTGCCCCGGATCGAAAACGAGATCCTGGCCCCGCTTTTCCTCTAGGCCATATCCGCGCATTAGTGATGGGAAGATCACAGGAGGAAGAGGATTGGTATCAGGTGCTGGCATCTGCGTTAAATATTCGCTCAGGGCCCGGTTCGGAATATGACACTGTGGCCTCTCCCCTCACCAAGGGGACGAAACTCCTCGCATTGGAAAAACAGGATCGATGGACCAAAGTGGAGGTAGAACCAGGCGCGCTTTCCTCCGGACAAGATCTCACAGGGTGGGTCTTTAACCGATACATTAAATCCTTGAACGGGTAACTATTCAAGTCCCAAGTTAACCGACCACTAAAGCAATCTGCGGAAGTCGCTCCCCCTAGGAAAATTTGCTTTTTCGAAATCTTATGCCATGTATGAAAAACTTGTCCTCTATTAATTAGCCCCGATGCGGAACAACACACCCATAATCCTGGGTTAAAGTCCCTGTGCGACAAAATCCTGCCTCGATAGGACTCCGACATCCAATTTCTGAAGGAGAGCTTTCGGTCTTAAGTCTTTGATAACGCCAAAAACATCAAATTGGCAGAATGGGAAACGGGAGCGATGCCCAACAGGGGTTGGCTTGAATTATCCATTTCTGCAGGATGTGGGCGGGTTGCCATTTGTGCTTTGGTTCCTTCAAGAGCAAACTTAGAAATCTTTCACCCTTCTCTCTGGGTCATCATCCCACAGAGATCCAGCAAATCTTTTTTACCTAGCCCGGGCAGTCCTTGCCCGGTGTCAAAATCCACACAGCACAAATAAGGTAAAACTCTCCTGCTTTTCAAGCATTTTATCAATTTCTTTATCAGCGATTTCTGGCACGGTTCTTGGTCTATTGGATAGTACACACAAGGCGAAACGTTCATAATTAACAAGGGGTTGTCCATGGGTGAAACCGAATATTTAGACCAGGAAGATCAGGAAAAAGCGGTAGAAATTCGCATTGAAGATGTCATTTATCGCTCAGATGAAAGCCCGGCAGTTGTGCTGGCGATCAAACGAACCTGTTCCTTAAGTGGAGAATGCAAAGTCGGACATGTGACCTTGGGACATGAAAATACCCTTCGTTTGTATCTGGAAACCTAACCATGCATTCACTCTCTTAAAGGCATGATTGCTTTAACCCAAGAATTTCAACCCAATGCTCTCATCCTCGTATCAACTTCATGTCCTCAAGGATTATTGCACATCAATATCCCTTGATCAGTGAGCAATCGGTTAAACACCCAAGTCTTAACCATTTCACAAGAGTGGACAAGGCGGCTCACAGAAGACTCACCATTTCTCCTCCCCTCTCGTCTTAATCTTCAACCTCAATAATTTCAGGGGTAAGGCCGGTATCCGTCAAATGAAGACGGGCCACGGTAATTGGAAGTGTAAATCGACGAGGGCCGGCGCTGCCAGGATTGAGGTAGAGTACTCCCTTCCGTCTCTCAGCAGAGGCGCGATGGGAATGACCAAAAATGACCGCGGAAAATTCCGAGGCAACAGGATCTAAATCCAAGTGATCCAGTTCATGCAAAACATATAAAAAATACGATTGATGTTCGACGACATTCGTCAGAGGAATTTGCTCCGCCCAAGGTTCACGGTCATTATTCCCACGGACGGCGATCACCGGAGCGATGGTCTCCAGTGTCTTCAGGACGTCAGGGTTTCCGATATCTCCCGCGTGGATAATTAATTCCGCTCCGGTCAACGCCTCAATCACCTGATGGCGCACTAGACCGTGCGTATCAGAAATTATGCCTATCATGTTCTCGCTCTTATTGGATACCCTCATCCTGAGAATTAGGATTGTTTAGTCAGTTGATCACTCAATTTCAAAAAATCCCCGTAATGTCGTTGGCCACACTCTGGACAAAACCCATGGGTAAATTGGACATTAGATCGATCAGTAATAAATTGTTCGAGCGGTTGCCAGGTGTCATTCTGGTCACGAATCTTTTTGCAAAAACTACAAATAGGAAGAAACCCCTCCAATACGTTGACCCTTTTGACCAAGGCTCGTGTTTGCCCGGCGGTTCGACTTACGAGAAATTCCATGCCACCTAAGACTAGTATTCTGATAATGGTGTTGATCGAGGCATCGAATATTGTCAGGTGAATGGGCCATAACATTTCAGAAAAATACAAACGGATAAGGGGCATCGTCACTACAAAGGCCAGCCCCCGGGAAAATCCACTATACCAGGAGGCGAGAGACACCGGAATAAGATACAAAATGGGAAATTGAATGGTGGGACCTGCCGCATAATCCCCAATGAGAATGACAACTGCCAACACACTCCAATAGACAGGAAATAATTGAGTCTGTGCCAGGATTTCTTTTAACAAAGCGTGTCCTGACAGGCAGTGAAGGGAAGTGCGGAAAAGGCGGCATAAGCCAATACAGAGATGGGTGAGGGCAAATTTAGGGCTACATAATAGCACAGGATTCCGATATCACATATGGGATATTCAGGGAAGTTATCCTGAGTAATTTCGGTACCGTCCCTTATTAAATCCGATACAACAAGTATCTGATTCGATACAACCGGTATCTGATCCGAAACGACTGGTCCGTCCAGAATCTAAAATCCACAGTGACTGAATAGCCTTAAAATGGCCTATTAAATGAAACATTCCCTGCATATGATTCCATTCTGCTGAATTCAACCTTAATGGCATTGAGGTTGCAAACATCAGGAAATATCTCATTCATATTTACTTCTAAAACACATGGGCCGGGAGCAGATGGGACGATATTCTCATATGATCTCACCAGGGAGGTTTAGTATGCCACTGTCACCTCACAATCAACATTTTGAAACGGGTCAGTTCGACGGATTCATCACACACGGTCTTTGTCAAATTCAAAAATCATTTGATACGTTCCTGAGTTCGCACACGTTTCTCCCTGTCAGAGGCGACTTCTTTGCGCTGCTAGAGGATCCACGAAGGATCGATGGCGATGGGGTACGAAAGCTGGCCCCAGGGGACCCGCAGCCGGTTGACACCTCACACCTGTCTTTTACCCCAGATGCAGATGGTCGAAACACTCTAGGCGTCGATGGAGCCATCCTTGAATGTCAACAGGTCACCATCAATGTCGGAGAAACCCTCTGGTTCCATTGGGCCTTTACTCGTTTTGATTGGTCGCCAGCCAACGACTTCGCCGTGTTCGCCGCTTATGAGGGAGATCATGTTGACACCCAGCCGATCTTTAAAAATGTCTTGACCCAAACCATAGCACTCGAACGGCAAAATCGATGGTACACCGATTGGCAAGCCTTCTCTTGGCGCCCAGTCACCAAATTTTCCGGGACCCTTCGTTGGATTGTTTCAAATGGGATTTCGACATCACATGCGCTACCACGACCGGGCGGAAGCGCCAGACCCTCTGCCTTACTGATCGATTGCGTTGAATTGACTTAAACATGAACTCGCAAAAATTGAGGAGAAAATAATGAACCAGACACAAGCAGGGTATAAGACCAATTCAACTATGGTGATTCATGATTCCGGCTCGATGAGATTCGGGTTAGGTGTGATGGCACTGGTGATGACGACCGGTTGTTCCACGATGCAGCACCCACCGAATCATCCCCTACCCCGGACTATTCACGCCGAGGTCGTGGCTTTGGAGCATCAGATTACCTATAACCGCTTCGGATCCATGAATCCATACGGGATGATGTATGCACTCAAGCAGGATGTGGTCAACAAAACCGATGGCCGTCCGATGGACAAGGATTCACAACCAGGCCAAGTTCGACTTCGGGACGGAAAACGCCCACGCCCCTTGGTCTTGCGAAGCAATCCAGGCGACCATCTCGTCGTGCACTTCTACAACATGTTGTCACCGGAGCAGCCGGATCTGAGTTCAACCACCTGGGAAGCCCCCTATACCAATCTGAATGAAAAAGAACTGCCGCCTTTACCAGGAGAAGAAGAGGAGGTTGAGGCCGCCGGTTCGCCTATTGAGGGAGAAGCATTAACACAGGGATGCGGTTCGAATCTCTCCACCGGAACACCCCCAAATCCTGCTGATCGCCGAAATGACTGGCCACGGACACGTTGTGCCTCGATCACTATTTCAGGATTGACTCCGGCCGGAGACACATTCGATCCTCACACAACCGGGATTGCGGGAATTCTCCCGGGAGAATCGATGACCTATCAGTGGAACATTGCCACAACCGCTCAACCATCCACTCACCTTTTTTTTAGTAATGCCGCACCAGCAGGAGGTGAAGGGGACGGAGGCAGCATCGTGCATGGCCTTTTCGGGGCTCTGCACATTGAGCCGGCACAGAGTCGATGGTACCGGAGCCAAACCACTCAAAGTGAATTTGAAGCTGTTCAAGCCCAAAGACAGGGCTCCGCATTACTCAACTATGATGCGGTGGCGGAAGGCGGAAGCCCGATTCTGAATTTCCTGAAACAGCGCGGCCCCCATGACTACGACCTCGTTCACGGAGATCTGAACGCCATCATCATTGACAACAAGTTGAGTGAATCGCCTTCGTTTCGAGAATTTACGGCCGTGTTTCATGATGAATTGAAAACCTTCTACCGTGACGAATTCACCGAGCTCGAGCAGTCGTATACGTTGTCAGGAATACGTGATGGATTTGGGATAAATTACGGTGCCAGTGGGATGGGCACGATTCTGTTGGCCAATCGTAAAGGCATCGGACCGGCGAAAGATTGCGTTGAATGTGCGTACGAAGAATTCTTTCTCGAATCCTGGGCAAACGGAGATCCGGCACTCCTGCCTGAGTTTGCCGACGATCCATCCAATGTGCATCATTCGTATTTGAACGATCGTGTAGAGTTTCGCAATTTGCACGCCGGCCCAAAAGAGACCCATGTCTTCCACCTGCATGCACATCAATGGCTTGCCCAAAAAGACTCGGGAACCGGAACATATTTGGATTCCCAAACGATCGCCCCTCAACAAGGATTTGTCTATCCTATTTACTATGGTGGAAGCGGCAATCGAAACAAAACGCCTGGCGATTCAATCTTTCATTGCCATCTGTACCCACACTTTGCCCAGGGCATGTGGGAATTATGGCGTGTTCATGATGTGTTGGAAGACGGTTCACGTCGTCTTCCGGACGGTGAATGGGGCCCTGGCACTCACCCGCAGACGGGGGCGACTGATCCGGACAAAGGCACTCCTATAGCAGCCATCATCCCGCTTCCCGGTCAAGCCATGCCGCCAGCTCCTGGGTATGGGCCGGAACAAAACCCTGGCTTCCCCTTTTTCATGCCAGGAGAAGCCGGCCATCGCTCACCGCAGCCACCGATGGATATGGTGCATGATGGCGGACTGCCTCGCCATATCATCACCGGAGGAACTCGAACGGTCTCACACATGACTCACGCACAGATTGAAAATATCCCGGAATCGCAACGAGGCCAGGAGGTGGTCCAACGCGCCCTATCGACCGGAGACCTGTCAGTCGCTCTGGAGTCAGCACAGATTGAGGTCTTGCCGAAAGACGGCACCGCCACGGAGCAAGCGGCGATGGCGTTTCATGCCAAAGCGACAGGGCATACCAGTGCCAAACCGGATGGGACGCCTTCAATCTATGAGGTGAACGGCCATGCCCCCCAACCTGGCTCTCCGTTTTCAGATCCCTGCGATCGCTCTATTGCCAAACTTGCAGGACAGGTTGATCCCAAAGGGGATATCATCTTCCGTGACTACCATGTTTCGGCGATTGATGTGGATCTGATTGTCAACAAGCAAGGATGGCACGATCCGCAAGGGCGTATCAACGTTCTCGATACTGATGTGAGCCAATACACCGATCCCAGCGGAAAGACAAAAGTCAGCACGGATAAAGCCAAGCCGTTCTTTTTCCGCGCCAATTCGGGAGAATGCATTCGCTACTATCATACGAATCGAACCTCCCACGAACTGGAGCTGGACGACTTTCAAGTAGCCACACCCACGGATACCATCGGGCAACATATCCACCTCGTGAAGTTTGACGTGATGTCCTCGGACGGATCGGGCAACGGCTGGAATTATGAAGATGGCACGTTTGCACAAGGAGCCATTCGAGAACGCATTGAAGCCAGTCACCAACCTGATGGTCATGCCACAGATTCACATGGTCACCCTATCGCGTTGAACGTACCGGGAGCCAACGAGTATCAGACCACCGTTCAGCGCTGGTTCGCAGATCCCTTAATGGAAGACTATAAGCTCTGTGAAGCCCAGGGCGGTGTGAGGGGAATGCCTTCGGGGGCTCCACAGGCATGTCAAGATCGCACTATTCGTACGGTCTTTACCCATGATCATTTTGGTCCCTCCTCCATTCAACAGCATGGATTCTACAGTGCCCTCCTCATCGAACCTTCAGGATCCACATGGCTGAAACCAAACGGAGATCCGCTTGAAGATGGAGTCGGAACACAAGCCATGATTACCAAAGCCCATGACGAAATGATGCATCCTGACCACCGGGAATTCGCTCTGGCCATTGCAGACTTTGCCCTCTTGTATGATCCGAACCGAACACAGGAAGAGAGCACGCCTCATGGAATGCAGAAACTGATCGAGAAAGCCGCCGCGGCAGAAATCGATCCGCCCGTGGTGGATGAGCTCCGAGAACATGCCCAGGAATATTGGGATGCCAATGGTCGCCCGGTGGAGCCTCCATTGCTGCCGGAAGCCATTTCAAAAAATCACCATAATCCCTACCTGGTGAACTATCGCCATGAAGCCATTCCACTCCGTATTGGCCTGCGTGATACGGATGGCAGTATTAAGCGTCAGAAATCTGGACTGGAAGGTGACATGGCCATGGCATTCAACTCACAAGTGCATGGCGATCCCTTCACCGAAATTTTCGAAGGCTATGAGGGAGAATTGGCGCAATTGCGGGTGATACAGGGTGCGCAAGAAGTGCAGCACATGTTGAACATTCATGGCATGCGATGGCCTCGGGAGATTGCCAACCCCGACTCTCCATTGGTAGCCGCACAAGAGATCGGCATCTCGGAGCATTTTGAGATGAAACTTGGTTTCGGCAACGTGACCCGAGGACTGCACTTTGTCGATTACCTCTATGACTTCGGCGCGGTCGATGATCTTTGGAACGGCGCGTGGGGATTCATTCGGGCCTTTAATGGAAAAACAGCGGCTGATCCGGGGAATCTGACCTTGGCACAGCTCGGCAATAGGACACCTCACGCCCTGAAAACCACCGACCCACTTTTCAAGCCTATTGGGAAAAGGCTTCAGCCCTTACCAAGCAATCCCTCTGGGAAACTTGAGCTATTACCAGAAATGGATCCCTATGAAGGCACTTGCCTAAAACCCAAAAACTTCGGGGAGGAGGGGAAGTCGGCGGAGGTGACCTTCTATATCGACGCGGTGAGTATTCCTGATTGGTTGGGCGTTGATTTGCCGTTTGATCGCGCTGGAGGCATCTTCGATCCTGACGCGCTAGCCTTTATTCTCCTGAAGCGAATTGCTCCAGGAGAAACATCTCCAAACGATCAAACGTTAAATCAGCTACGAGAAAATTTAAGAGCAACCTATCAAGCACGGTTGGAGGACCCTACCGTTATGGATCCGATTGAGCCGCTCGTCCTTCGAGCGAACGCGGGGGACTGCATCAGAGTCGAACTAGCCAATCAGTTACCTAAATCCTTATCGGACAAACCTGGTGATGCTCTAATGCCTAAGATTGTCCCGCTCAATGTGGACCAAAATTTAGAAGAGGGAGCATCCGATGCCGATGATATCAGACCTTCCACCTCTATAACCTTGCATCCTCAACTCGTCTCCTATGACGTCGCTTCACAAAATGGGGCGGCTGTCGGATTCAATGGTGGGGACCCGATCGGTCCTGGTCAACAGACACGCTATTATTGGTATGCGGGTGTGGTCACCATTGAGGACAATCGGCTAAAGCACGAACCAAAGGAGTTTGGTCCGGTGAACCTCACATCTTGGGGTGATATTATCAATCAGCCTTCTCATGGTTTGATCGGCACATTGATCATCGAGCCCCAAGGGGCAACCTATCATGATCAGGTCTCAGGTGAAAGGGTTCCAAACGGAGGGGTTTCCGTCCAGGTCAAATACCCGGATCCGGAGATGGGAGTCTCACGCTCCTTCCGTGAGCACGTGATTCTCTATCGAGACGGGCTGAACCTTCATTACACAAAAAAAGATGGCTCTACCTCACCAATCCCCGACTGTCGGATCTGCGATGATTCCTACGATCTCGGAGATAAAGCGTTTAACCATCACACCGCGCCCTTTCAAACGCGGCTGGGCCAGGAACCTGACGCAAATTTGAACGAAGCATTCTATCCGACCAACTTCTTCACCTCAGCATACAAACCCATCCCCACCACCACGTATACCGCCGAGCCAGGGGAAGAGGTACGATTCAGGGTACTGCAACCTCATGGACGAAGTCGGCAGCATGCGTTCATGGTGTATGGACATGATTTCCAGGACATGTTGCCGGATTTCGGATCTCCGCATAGTCCGCTCATCTCGGTGGGCAAGGCGATAACTGTCACGATTCCGGAAGCTCAGGAGGGCAACTGGCTGTATCGGGATGGCCCGGCACAAATGTGGTCAGGTGGTCTGTGGGGAAGCTTCAACGTTGGCACGCCTACGCAATGATTCCTGATCCTAGATGGACCCGGTCGAGCACAGATAGCGCTCGACCGGATACTTGCTCTATTTTCTTCTTATTCCATGCTTCAAGATCTCATTCGCCTTTGAGGGAGCCATGGAGGAGCCGTAAGTCGAGGGGTTGGTCCGCTAGCTAAGGATGAGATGATACGGAGAGTTAACTCGACATAGCGCTTTGCCATAAAAATGGTATGATGTTCATGAAAGGCAAAGTCGTTTGAGGCTGCGGCAAGCTGCTGTGGTCTTTTTTATCATGAAAAGACCATTCTAAGGATTCAAGTTCCATTCCTCGGTTGAGTGATTTTCTCCATGAACCCCCAATGGGAATAACACTTCCGGAAAGGTAAGAGAGTCAGTGAAAACGTCCCATCCTGTTTTCGACCACGCCGATGAACTGAAAGAAAGTCCCCTCTTCCAACAGTCCAGTAATGGGCAGACGCGACCGCCCACGTTATTTATCATCTTTGGGGCCCAGGGGGATCTCACGAAGCGAAAATTGATTCCCGCGTTGTATAACCTGGCCTCAAGCCATCATCTCCCTCAAGAATTTGCCATCCTTGGGATAGATGGGATTCCCATGCATACCGATGACTTTCGGGAAAAGATCCGTCAGGACATTGATGAATTGTGTCCCCGTCCCATCGATGCCACGATCAAAGAATGGCTCCTTGATCGCCTGTATTACCTGTCAGGGGATTTTCGGGATCCCCAGACCTACAGTCGTCTTCATGACCTGCTGACACAATTAAATACAACACACGAGACCCAGGGAAATTATCTCTATTACATGGCCACGGCTCCGACATTTTTTGCTGAAATCGTTGAGCAACTTGGCGCCAAAGGATTAGTAGAACATCGAAAAGATTTTTCCCGGCGTATCGTCATTGAAAAACCATTCGGACATGATTTGCCATCGGCCAGATCGCTCAATCAAGCACTGAAACAGGTGTTAGATGAAAGTCAGATTTATCGAATCGATCATTATCTGGGAAAAGAAACCGTTCAAAACATTTTAATATTTCGTTTTGCGAACGGCATCTTTGAACCCATCTGGAACCGTCAATACATTGATCATGTCCAAATCACTGTGGCGGAAACGTTAGGAGTTGAGCATCGTGGGGCCTATTATGAAAAAGCCGGCGCGCTCCGCGATATGGTCTCCAATCACCTCTTACAAATTTTGGCATTCGTGGCGATGGAACCACCGAATACATTTGATCCCGAAGCAGTCAGGAACGAGAAAGCCAAGGTCCTTCGCGCCATCCAGCCAATGAACCCCGTAGAGGTCTTACAATCAACGGTGGCCGGGCAGTATGAGGCCGGATCGATTAATGGTCATAGTGTCCTTCCCTATCGAACGGAAAAGGATGTCGATCCAGCCTCCCTGACTGAAACGTTTGCCGCCATGACCTTAGGCATTGAAAGTTGGCGCTGGGAAGGCGTGCCCTTTTACCTTCGGACCGGAAAACGGTTACACACCAGGGTTACCGAAGTGGTCATTCAGTTTAAATCTGCTCCGCTGATGTTATTTCGTAAGACTCCCGTCGATCGCCTCACCCCGAATGTACTCGTCATTCGCATTCAGCCGGATGAAGGCATTTCCCTAAGTTTTGGAGCCAAAATTCCCGGACCAAAAGTCCAGGTGGGGACGGTGGATATGGATTTCCAATATGCGGAATATTTCGGTGATGCCCCGAGCACGGGCTATGAAACCCTCCTACACGACGTGATGGCTGGAGACGCCACACTTTTCCAGCGAAGTGATAGCGTCGAGGTGGGCTGGAGTATCGTCGATCCCATCGTCAAAGTGTGGGAGAGCCTGGGCTCGCATGCCATTCGTCCCTATAGCTCAGGTAGCTGGGGACCGCCGGAAGCCGATGCCTTGTTGGCAAAAGATGGCCGAATGTGGAGAAACCACGGTTAACCAGGTAATTGGATGGATTCCGAATATGATCGGAAAAGAAATTGTGGAATACGGGCTATGAGGGCGAGACAGCCACGAAGGATGAAGAGCGAAACGAAGGATGACCCAATACAAGACATGATATTGATCCACTCACGCCAGCGGAATGCGATGTTTATTGAACGATACCAGGGTGCAAAGGTCTGGAGTGAAAGATTGAGGCTGCGCGAGCCACTGCAGGATCACGGGCCTCGCAAAATACCTCCTGAAAATCCGGTTTGAATTGGAACATATTTCCGAGGTCGTCTGCCCCGGGAAAATCAAAGCTTCAATATAATTCCGGAAATACATCATGGTAGTGACTTTCTTGCCCTAAAGCCTGAGTGAAAGTCGGGGCCATTTCTTTTCCCGTCAAGTGTTCCCCTGCCACACCGACCGTTTTGCCGATATATTCCCTGCCCCTCTTAAAAATGCCATAGGCACACCTGCCGATATCCTCTGCGGCAATGCCGGGAAGTTTTTTGTCACCCATGGGTAAGGTAAAGGCGAGTTTCCCGTCAGCGCCTGGCTTTGGCCCCATCCCGAAGTGAAAAAGTTATCCCAATAAAATGACGTTAAGAGGTGGTTCCCTTTCTCTGCACACTCGAACCCCATTCTTAAGTGGATACGCATCCCCATAAATTATGCGACCTCAGCCACTGGCAACCGGGTGAAATACGCGGTGTCTGGGGTCAGTCCAGTATGTACCTGATGTGGGCGCCTGGAATTGTAGAATGCAAAATACCGTTTCAGCCCTTGCTTGACCTCGTTCGGGGTCTCATAGGGGTGCAGGTAAATATCCTCATACTTGACGGATCGCCATAATCGTTCAACAAAAATATTGTCACGCCACGCGCCTTTGCCGTCCATGCTCACTTGAATGCCTTGATCTTGAAGCGCTTGAATGAATCGCGCACGGGTATATTGACTGCCTTGATCGGTGTTCATGATGGCTGGACAACCATATGTCTCAAGCGCCTCTTCCACGGCATCCATGATAAATTCCACATCCATTGTCACCGACACGCGCCATGCCAGCACGCGGCGAATATACCAGTCGAGGATCACGGTCAGATAGACAAATCCATGAGCCATTGGGATGTAGCTGACATCCGAGGCCCACACCTGATTGGAGTGCGTAATGGACAGATTCCTGAGTAAGTACGGATACACGGTGTGGCCACGATGCGCCTGCGTCGTCCTAGGCTGGCAATAGAGCGCCTCGATGCCCATCCGTTTCATCAGGGTTCTGACGTGTTTCCGTCCAGCGCAATAGCCCTCCAATCGCAGAAGATCTCTCAGCATCCGCGATCCAGCGAATGGGTGGGCCACATGCAGTTGATCCAGACGATGCATCACTCCCAGTTCATGCTCCCTGACTGGTGCTGGTTTATAGTAGAGAGAGCCTCGAGACAATCGGAGTGCCTTGGCTTGCTGCGAGATGGGTAAGGCATGCTTCCGGTCAATCATGGTTTTGCGCTCAACCGTCCGGCCTTGCCGAGCGCGCCTTCTAAAAAATCATTCTCCAGCGTCAGCTGCCCGATCTTTGCATGAAGTGTTTTCACATCAACACGTCTCGCGCCACTTCTCATCGAAGGCGCCGGGGGCCTGTTCCAGCAGCTGGGCTTTCCATTGAGCAATCTGGTTGGGGTGGACATCAAATTTCTTCGCTAACTCAGCAGTGGTGAAATCGCCCTTCAGGGCCGCCACCGCCACCTTCGCCTTGAACACTGGGTTGTGATTCCGTCTGATTCGTCTACTCATGATAAGCTCCTGTCTATGAAATGCAGATGATTGAAACAGGTCTACTTATCCACTTAAGGCGGTGTCAAATTTTCCGGGACCCCCTCTTTAATAAAAACGTGGAGGAAAGCTCTCGTTCGGTGAAGAGAGCACTGGCCTCTCCCTTGGCATCGAAGTGTGGCACGTTATATTTCCCCATTAACGTTGGCATTCGGGTATCACTGAGAGGCACCCATTGACGCGTATCTTCAAGCGTTGACCAGATCACATGTTGCACACCGGCCTGTTGGGCTGCCATCGCCATGGCTTTTACCTCGTCCAATTCCTTTTCAGGTGAAAAGTGTGCCCGGAAAAATGTGCCACAAAAGGCACCGTGCGCCCCTTGAAAGGCACGTTGAAGGCTTTCGGGATCATCCACATCCGCTAGCACCAGTTCCGCTCGGAGTTTGACCAAATCCTGGGCATGATCCGAGTTCACGTCACGAGTTAAGGCACGTACCCCAAAACCACCAGCCGGATCGTTAAGAATGGTTCGAACTAATCCTCCACCTTAAGCGCCCGTCGCCCCCACCACCGCAATCATCTTTTTGTGCGCCATCCTTCCCTCTCATGAATTTAATCCTGAGAATCCCCTGAGGGATTTTGTGAGTCCCTAGAGCCTTGCAACTGAGCCCTGGTGTCCAGTTCGTGGGCTTTTCGCCCTCCTCTCGCCGTTCGGGATTCGCCTAAACTTCCGTGCACCATCAGCCTGGCCATTTGAACACAGCGTTCTACCAGGGCGGTCGCGCCTTCCCGGAGAGATTGGGACTTCTGCACGTACCGCATATTATTTTGCATGTCCTCCGCACTCCATCCTCGGGAATGGGCAATATAGGGAAACTGCGGGAACTGCACACCGATTTCGGCGAAAAACCCCAGTAGTTGCCCAGCCACAGCCTGAATATTGTCCTGCCCACCCGTAATGATAAACCCGCCCACTTTATGATGAAGCAAATGTTTATCTGAAATCGTTTCTTGATTCTGTATGCAGTTCATCCGCTCAACCATCTTGAAATAAAGGCTGCTTGCAGCCCCCCAACGAATGGGAGTGGCCAATACCAATACATCAGCCCAATGCACCAGTCCCTCGTAGACCTGGTCCATCTCATCTTGTGGATCCATCTGCGTAATCGAACAGGGCCAGGTGCAGGCCCGTGATGATTTGGAATAAAAACCCTCACAAGGGCGAAAGGACAGATCCCGAAGACGCAACAAGCGGGTTTCACATTCTAGATTGTCCGAGGCATGCTTCAGCCCGATTTCAAGCAAATCTTCTGAGGTACTGTAGCGAGGATGATCGGGCGTCATAACGGTCGTGGAAAGCCCGAGAACCCGAATCGGACCTTCCTCTCTGTGGGGAGTTCGAGCAAGCGGATGGGGTTCATGTGCTTGACGAGTTCGTTTCGAAATCGCCGTGGACCGAATCAAGACTCGCCCCTCCTCTACTTTCACCTCATAGGCCGGCACCGCGTCTTCTTCATGCCCGGGTTCCCCTTTGCCCGTTTGATAATGAAACTTCCAATAATGCCAGGGGCAGACCACGTATTCCCCATCTAAGGTTCCTTCACCCAATGGCCCGCCCACATGGTTGCACGCGCCATTGATCGCTCCGAACTGCTCATTGCGGTAGGTTAAAGCCACAGGGGTTCGCCCGATCAGCACTTGCTGCACAGGCTGATGCTTTAAATCTTCCACACCACCGACATCAATCCAGGTTGCATCCGGCATGTTGACTCCTGGGTTAAAATGAATCGTCAATCTTTTTTAACGCAAAAAATAATTGTCGCAAACTAGAAGGAGAGTGCAATTCTATTGTGGAGGAGCATCTCTGCCTTTCGGATCCTCTACGATTAACGTTCCGCCCATAATCGGATGGATTTGGCAATGGTAAGAATAGCGGCCAGGGGGTAGCCCTGGAAGAGTGTATGTCTTCCCCTGTGCGACCTTCCCTGAATCAAACAGACACGGTTTCTCTGTTCCACAATCATCATGTTGGACGGTATGAGGAGACGCGGTGGCATTCATCCACTGAATGGGAACACCGGCCCAGACCACAGCTTCATGGGGATAATAATAGGGAGGAAAATGCTCCATCCGGATTGGTTCATTTATGAATTCAGCTTCTGCCGGCAAATTTCCCATCAATACCAGACTTATCAATATGACAATATGGATCTTTTTCAGAGCTCTATCTCCTTTTTTGTGAAATGGAGGAATTATCTTATTTATGCTCATATGTTACCAAAGCGCATGCGGGTATCAAAAATTATCGAATCTCTCCTCACTCGTTCACCATTTGGTGGCATGACCGATACTTTTGATGGACTGGTTCAGCCTTAGAGGAAGAGAACATGCAAGAGGACGGCACAGAGGGAGATGGCGGATAGAGCGATCGCCGCAAGACTGAGTTGCAAGGCGCGGTGTTGATTAGATGTGGCCACTGAGGCGGCCTGTTCAATGGCCGCAACCGTACTTTGCAATTGTTCAGCAAGTTCCTTGACATGGGTGGCGTTTTGGGAGGCGGCTGTTTGTAATTCGCTAATTTGTTGCTGCAACAGATGTGTCTGATCTGTGGGAGGGGCAGAGCCTTTCTTGGTAAACGCTGGTGCAGTGGCCGAAATGATTGTCCCGATATGTGGAAGAACGGCTTTAAGTGCCGGAATAAGCCATGTTGCCATAAGAATACCTCACAACAATAAACGTCTATTAGTCCGATGAAGTACCATTAGCAATATGCTGAAAATGTCGCTGTTTGTCAAAAAAATGGCCAGAAAGCTCAAAAGATGTTCTAAACAGATTTTTGTGTGACGCGTGGAGTGACGGTCGGCATTCATCCACTACGGAAAATGTAGGGCTTCCATGACGAATTCGATTCATAACCCCGCGAGGCTGGTCCCCACCTTATCCGAACAAGGCACGCTCGGCGCGCTGAAGGTCATCAGGCGAGCCGAATAACACAAGAACATCCCCTGCCTCCAGCCTGGTCTCACCTGAGGGCATGAGCTGCCGTTGCCCTTCCCTCACCATAGCGGCAATCGCAACCCCATTGAGATTCAATTCATGTAAGGAATGTCCCACAATCGAACTGTCCGGGGGTAGAACCACCGGGCGAAGGCGGTCGACGTTATGTTCCTGTCGCGTGTAGGCCAAAAGGCTATCGCCTAGAAAAAACTCACGTAATAAATGATAACGCCCATTTCGCTGTTCCCGCATACGGCGTGCTATACGGGATATGGGCACATTCAGCAACACCAGGGCATGTGCGGCGATCATGAGGCCTGCTTCCAGTGTCTCCGGCACCACCTCTGTTGCGCCAGCCGCACGCAGTTCATCAACGTGGGTTTCATCGCGGGTGCGTACCATGATCGGAAGATCTGGACGCAGGGTCCGAAGGTGATGCAGGGTTTTATGAGCAGAGGCCACATCTGCGTGGCCGATCACGACCAGCCTGGCCGTGCCGACACCAACGCCTTCCAGAATGGTGCGTTCGGACGCATCCCCGTAAAAAACTCCCTCGCCGGCGATATTCGCGTCCTTTACTCTGGAGGGATCCAGATCCAATGCCAAATAAGGAATTTTTTCTTCTTCCAGAAGGTGGGCCACACTCTGACCGATGCGCCCGTACCCGCAAATGATGACATGATCGCGAAGATGCCCAACGGTTTCGATGCTGACTTGGGGAACGGAATCCTTTCCCTCACGGGCCGGACGAGGTGCACACCAGCGGGCAAGCACCTGGTTGTACCGGATGAGAAATGGAGCCACAATCATAGAAAATAATACAGAGGTCAGCACAATCTGACCCATTTTTGGTTGGATCACACCTACGTCCAACGCGATAGAAAGCAAAGCGAACCCGAACTCACCTCCCACCGCCAGCAGCCAACCGGTACGCCAGGCCGTCATCGCATCCATTCCGGCAATGCGTACCATCAGCGCCACGAGTAAGGTCTTGATGAGCAACAAGACTGCGGCTCCCGCCAATGCCAAATGCCAAATTTCAGGGATGGACGACGGGTCGACCAACATACCGATCCCGATGAAGAATAGACCAAGCAACACATCGCGAAATGGACGAATTGTGGATTCCACCTGATGTCGGAATTCGGTCTCTCCTAGCATCATGCCTGCCAGGAATGCACCGAACGCCATAGACAGGCCAAGGCTACTCGTGGTCCATGCCGAGACCAATGACACAAACAGCACGGTCAGGGTGAATACTTCCGTCGAACGGAGTTCCGCAACCAGATAAAACAAGGGGCGCATCACCCATCGGCCGGCCAGAAAGACCAGTCCGAACGCCAGGGCCGCCTTTGCAAACGCCATTCCGAGCGAACTTGCCAGAACCGCGACCTCCGTATTCGCCATAGCGAGTACAGGGATGACGACCACGAAAGGGACGGCTGTGACATCCTGGAAGACGGACATGGCAATCCCCAACCGTCCATGCCGGCTATGCTCCTCTCCCTGATCGGTAAGTTGCTTGCTGATAATGGTCGTGGAGGACTGAGCGAAGACCGCTCCCACCACGAAGGCCGCCGCAATGGGCATCCCCACGAGCCAAGCCAGGAGGCCCACTGCGATCGTGGTGAGCAGGACCTGCCCCGTGCCAAGACCCAATAGCTGATGACGCAAGGCATGGATCTGCGGCATCGAGAAGTTCAGGCCGATGGTAAACAATAAGAAGACGATACCGAATTCTGCCAGTGCCCGAATGGGCTGGGCTTCGATCACCGGTCCGGGGGTGTAGGAACCCAGCAACACGCCAACGAGCAGGTATGCAAGTGGGGAAGGGATATGGAGTCTGTGGAATACAACCACAACGACCACGCCCGTTCCAAGTAACAAAAGAGACTGCAGAAAAAACTGCTCAATCATTGAAATTCTTCCGGAAGCATCGATGCCATACGGGTCTAAAATTGTTCTTGGGCACCGTCAGTCGACCGCTAAAAGTTTACGTCTGTTCCGAGGCTACTCCGAAACCTATCATGGGAAACGTATCACGACGGACGGTGTCGAGTCCCAAGAAACACAAAACTCATCATGAAAGGATAAAAGCGGCCATGCGGGCTAAAATCTAGGATGTAGCCCAAGAGAAACCATGCCCACAATAGTTACTATTAAATATGGTGAATTGGCAAGATCCCCTTGTGACACATCTCATTCCAAGGAAAAGTGAATTTACCCTTCACCAGATATTCGGTAACGAAAACTGACGAGGCTCAGTATTGATACCTGCGGCTCATTTGTTGGTGGCTCCGCCTGCACTTACTTTTTTACAAACAGATATATCGCCAGGCCGATGAGAATGAGGGCAAAGATTTTCCTGAACATATCAGTGGAAACACCGTCAACAAAGCGCGCACCGATTTGTGCTCCGATAATTCCCCCCAGGCCGAGCAAAAGGCCATATTTGTAATCCACATGAGCCAGCCTATCGTGGGCAAACAAAGCCGAGATCGCAATAACCAGGATCCCGACAAAGGAGGTGCCAACAGCTTTTTGTGCCGTGAAGCCTAGAAAAAGGAGGAGGGGAACCATCAAGAATCCGCCGCCAAGCCCAGTGAAGGAAGCACCTATGCCCACAAAAACCCCGCTCGCAATAATGGCTAACGATGTAATATCCATGAAAACTTTCCTTTTCGAAATTGTGTGAAACCAACGAACCAAATGTAGCAGGGAACCATGAAATTGGAGTCGAGCGTATTCAACCGGAACAAGTGATTTTCAAATTTCCGTTTCTCCTTTCCTCACTCCGGAAGCAATACTTTTAATAGAGCGGAAAAGGTCGAGTATGGAGTGAGTATGAAGAGATTCAACTCTTCCCGGCCCATATCCCTGGAAAGAGACCACCGCATTCCCGTAAGATTGCAAAGCACAACAAGCAAGGGATTGAGGGTTTCCTTATTTCAATAATACCCCACCCGACTGTTTGGCGAAATCGTAAAATGAGTTCACTCCGATAATAGAAACGAGGTTTCCATGACTTCTCCTGAAGATGAATCTCCCCAATCAGTTTCAATGGCTCAATTAGCCGATCCCCATCTTCTTTACCAAAAGAGCGTGCAAAGCCCTGAACTTGATATGCCGTTCCTCACCGAATATTTCGAGAGCTATACCAATACTCCCCTTCGGCACTTTCGGGAGGATTTCTGCGGAACCGCCTTTTTATCCTCCCATTTCGTGACCCGGCATCCCGACAATCATGCCTTGGGCATCGACCTGGATTGGCCTACGCTGAATTGGGGTATCAAACACAACGTTTCGCATCTGACTCCTGAGCAACAGCAGCGGCTCTCCCTCGTGAATGACAATGTCTTGAACGTCCAACACCCCCTCTCGCAACTCACCGTCGCCATGAATTTTAGTTATATGGTGTTCCGTGAGCGCCCGACCCTTTTACAATACTTCAGGAATGCCAGACGGTCGCTTCAGCCCGGCGGGTTGTTTGTGCTGGATATCTGGGGCGGCAGCGAAACACAGGTGGAGCAAGAGGAGCATCGAGACATTGACAATCCCGCTGATGACGGCATTGGCGATTTTATCTTTGTTTGGGATCAGGATGTCTTTGACCCCTCCACGTATTTCTGTACAACCCGGATTCATTTCTTCTTTCGCGATGGCAGTGAGCTTCGCAATGCCTTTGTCTATAATTGGCGCTTGTGGACGATTCCCGAAGTCACTGAACTCATGAAAGAGGCCGGCTTTGAAGACGTGCACTTTCTCTGGGAAGGCCTCAATGCAGAAGCGAATGAAGGAACAGGCACCTATCATCGCGTGGAGAACGGTGATTCCGACCCGTCATGGATTGCCTATCTGGTTGGCCAGAATCCAGAATAAGGGATGGTATCTCAACTTGATCCAATACCCGTTCATAACTCCCTATCATTCTTTGCAACTGGCAGAACCGTTGTCTGGCATGTTCCCGAAGAAATTGAAATATTCATTTCTTTTTTCCACCCTCTTCTTCCAGCCGACACAACGTAGCTATGGCACTTTCCCTTCCTGAATGTGAGTCCATTGTCGGGGAATTGAACCGGGCTCTTGTCGGTGGGTTCATCCAGAAAATTCACCAGCCCCGACCGTTGACATTAACTCTCGATGTCCGATCGCCAGGACAAACCTGTTCATTACTGGTCTGCGTGGAGCCACGGTTCGCCCGTCTGCATCTCACCTCTCAGAAGTTTGAGAATCCGCCAGCTCCCCCACCCTTTTGTGCGTTCCTGCGTTCACATCTTGAAGGTGGACGAATTGTGGAGATCAGCCAGGAGCCCAAGGATCGGATTGTGTCTATCACCATTATAAAAACCGAACAGGTGTCTGTGTTGGTGATTGCCTTAACGGGCAATCAGGCAAATGTACATGTCTTGAATAAAGGGAGATTGGTGTTGCAGTCGCTACGGGAGTCGCGGGTCAAGATTGGCGAGCACTATACGCCCCCACAGTTAAGGCCGAGACCGCCGGAGCCTGTCCCTTCCCTAACCATGGCTAGCCGCATCCCACAGGACAAAACTGTTGTTCATCAAAGAGAGCAAATTGGTGAGCCGCTTCCTGAAGCCTCCACTCAAGGAAAAGAGGGATTTGGGCAGTGGTATCCAGTATCCGCTGAATTGGAAGCCCGTTATGGGGAAGAAGAACAGGAAGTAGGCAAAGACACTATCCTTGAACATCAACTCGCTCAGGTTCGGAAGGCGCTGAAGCATGCGAAAAGAAAAATCCAAGCGTTACAGGAAGATTTCAAAAAAGTGGAACGGTTCCGGGACTATACCCGCTATGGGGAACTCTTAAAGAGTCATCTCCATGAGATCAAACGAGGACAGGAGTCTATCGCCATCGTTGATTACTACGATCCGGCCTTGCCCACTCTGACGCTCCCTCTTGACCCGTCAAAAGATGCGGTGTGGAATATGGAAGATTACTTTCGGAAATATCATAAATATATCGGGGCTCAGGAGCATCTCCAACCCCGTGTGGACCAGGCCCAACAGGAGGTGGCCCGATTGGAGGCGAAATTGGCTCAATTGGAAAATGGGATAGCGGATCCTGATTTTTTGCCTACAACCAGGAAAGCAACAGGGCCCCCGGTTTCCCCGGGCACTCGAGCATCCAAAGGCAGACCGGCTCCAGCCCAAGGCTACCGGACGTATACATCGGCCGATGGGCTCTCAATTTTAGTCGGGAAAACGGCAAAGGACAACGATCATCTGACCTTGAAGGTCGCCAATCCGGATGATCTGTGGCTCCATGCTCGAGGGACACCAGGCTCTCATGTAGTGGTTCGGTTGGAAAAAGGTGCCACGGTACCTCCGGAAACGTTGAAGGATGCGGCGACGCTGACCTTATGGTTTAGTGACTTCCGCAAGAGCGGGAAAGGGGAAGTGATTTATACCTTGCGAAAATTCGTTAAAAAAGGCAAAGGCTTCAAACCCGGATCCGTCACCGTGGAGAGAGAGAAGTCGCTCTGGATTGAATTAAAAGAAGATCGATTGAAGCGGTTGAAGGGTGAAACAACATCTTTCAGGTAGATGAAAAATGAAGGAGGTCCTGAACATGCGAAATTCCTGTACTATAAGCGTTTGGCTTGTGCTCCTTCTCGTTCTGACTTCCCTTTCAATACAAGGGGCCCACGCCAAAGACCCGTCTCCAACATCCCGGGAATACAAGCTGATGCTCAAACCGGAAATTTTTAATGGGACCGATCCTTTACCGGCCATTCAAACGCTATGGAACATGTCCTTCCAACCAATCCTTGATACCACGCTCGACCTCCATTCAGATGGCAAACCTCGATACCACGGAAGTTTTCACCTCGATAAGGAACGTATCGTCAGGTTCTGGGATACCCCGGCTCCCCGGCCATGTTTACTGAAACGACACGGCTATATTTTTCGTGAACGCGTACGAATTGAAGAAGGAAATAAAAAAACCCGCGAAGTGACGCTAAAATTTCGGAGTGCTGACCAATATCTCGCAGCCACCAAGGAGATGATCGCCAAAAATGATAAAGCCGAGACAAAATTTGAAGAAGATATCGGCCAAGTCATCGTTCAAGTTTTTGACGAATTCGGTGTGCTTCATCGATATACTGACAGCAATCCCTCATTTAAAAGTGTGTATTCACATTCAACGACTCATCCCTTTGGAGAAAATAAAACACCTAATACGATAAAGGATGTGCTCAATTTATATCCAGGCTTAAGCGACGGCCTGAAAGAGGAATCCGCCAAGGTTAACAAAGACGAAACGATTGTGCCGGTTTCGGATATGGAGGTGTACGAAAAGGTATATACGGGCCCAATCATGGACTTAGGAAAGCTGGATGCTACCTTTTCCCTCACACTCTGGTATTTAAAAAATGATCAAGCCGCCACACATCCGATGATTGCCGAGATCTCTTTCAAATACGAGTTGCCGAATGGAGAAAATACTTTTCCTCGTAAAGTAGCGAAACGGGCAAAAGACGTGTTTGACACGATGCAAACGCTGCCGGCAATAGATCCAACCTCGTCAACCAAAACAGCGGCCGTTTATGACCACGCTAATTTTTGTGGGTCATGATTGAAGGTTTTACAGTTTCGGGTTCCTGAGTTTTGCGTGCGAGCTTGGGCAGCCTTGACACTTCCATCTCATCGTTTGATTTGTTCAGGAGCAAGCCCATTCTTGACCAGGGAAAACGAAAAACTTTCGGTTTATTGTTCCCTGCATCAGTCTTCAGCGGCCACGACCAGGGCCTCTGTGTGAGATGTTCAGCTAGTCCAAGTATAAAAGCCAGGAGTACAGGAATTTCTGCCATCGAGCGAATGCCTGGGACCTGTTACAAAAACCGCCTTCCGCTCTTGCCCCGTGCACAGTCCATCTCACTTGCTCACCAATCAGGTGCACGCCTCTAGCTCATCCCGTATTTTCGTGTTTTCTGACTTGTCCACCATACGGGGAATGACAGAGTAACCACGTTCCAACGTCAGAAACGGGGAAAAACGGAAACGGTTCACCGCTGAACTTCACGATCTTCACACAACTCGCTTAATGCATTGCTTTTGCGTATAGGAAAATCTCATCTAACCGATAGAGACGAGATGTCGAGGGTGAAATGAGAAATATTTGTACGCTTGGGCTTGTGGGTTTCTTGGCTTTCCTTGGTGGATGCGTCTCGTATCATACGGCCAATGATGAGCAGATTGATCTCTATCTCAGCACACTGGATGATAAGCATTTCGTCTGGTGCGAATTAGATCTGGAGCAGTGTCAACATGACTTTGAGCAATGGAAACGTACCACACGGGGCACCAAAATAATCGAGGAATTCGAACAAGAGGACGCTCGGCAACCAGACAATACCCACCACTTGTCGAATGTCTTTCGCACACGTTTTGTGGATGAAAGCCGGTTACCAAAAGAAATGGAAGGAGAACACGGCAAGGGGCAGGACTTCAGTCAGGACTCCGAAAGGTTTGGTAGGTCGTTTTCGTCTATCGCTGAGAATGGAACTACCATAGAAGAAGGAATAAGTCCCCCTCCAAGAATACACGGTCCGCAATTCGCGCCCTAATAGGCTTGAGAAGGCCTTGCCGCATGATTTACCAACGGAAGTGGATTTTGCTGCCTCGTTCGCAGGCTTCATACATTCTCTCTGACACTGCCATGGCTCAGCTCACCATTCGGATCAGAACCAATGAATGTGTTCAACATCCCCAGCACGCTGATTACGGAACCAGCGGCCCCTTAATTTAGAACCAAAGATTCTCTTGAATTGCATACGGCATTCATCGCCAGGCCTGTCCTGCCAAACACTCCAACGCGCCCGCACTACGGACCTTCTACAAAAACAAAACCCTTACTTCAATATTTAAATATTTTCTCGTGCAAAATTTGAATTATTTATGGCAGCTTAAAGTCTTTGTCTTATTCAGTTTTTTCGAGGGTACACCGTGCTTGCTAGCGGGAGCCACCTTGTGCTTCCTCACCCTTGCAAGGGAAACATTACCGAAGAGGGACAGCTGAGTGCGGTAGAGACCCTGACGTATCGTGATGCATTGCAGTTGTCAGCCACCGCTGCCCAGTGAAGAGCCTACCTCCCCTCGCTATTCATGGTGGGTCCCACAGGGCGCAACCTTTTCTTCCAAAGGAGGGCGATCTAAGAACGACCAGTCATAATTTCACCTGTCCTGAACAGGGAAACGATGGGGGAAGGATGTTTGGTCTTATTGATGTTTTTACTCCCCTACCCGGACAAGCATGCCGCGATCTTTGCAGATACTGAAGGTGTGGTAGAACCATGCCACGATGATCACAAGGAACCCACAATTGAGTCCCGTGGCCCACAACAAATGCATTACCGGCAACTCTCCAGTGGTGAGGACGGCACGCATCCCTTCGAAGATATGCGCGGGAGGGACCATCCAGGCAATCGACTGGAGCACTGGAGGAAGAACCTCAATGGGGTAAAATACGCAAGAAATGGGTTGAAAAAGAAAGACCATTCCCCAGGCCAGCACTTCTGCCTGCTGTCCGAAGCGCATGATAATCGAGGTGGTGAGCACGCCAATAATCCAGCCGGATATCACCAGATTGAGAACGAAGGGGAGCAAGGAGAGTCCCATCTGGAGAATATCGTAGGAATAAAATACCCAGGCGAACAGCATCATCAACCCGCCCACGGCAGTGACCTTCAGCACACTCATGGTCATGGTAGCCACGAGATATTCTCCAACCGTTAACGGACTGGCAAACAAGTTCATCAGATTGCGAGCCCACATTTCTTCTAAAAATGAGACGGCAATGCCTTGCTGCGCGCGAAACAACACATCCCAGAGGATCAGCGCTCCAAGAAAAAATGAGACGGCGCCATGCAGCGACATCCCGACCTTTTCCAGATAAATCGTAATAAATCCCCACACCACGAGATCTAGAAACGGCCAATAAAAGATCTCCAGCAACCGGGCAAAGCTTCGCTTGTAGAGATACATATGACGCGATAATAAGGCGAGGATACGACCGAGACTCATGGACCGTTCTGTTCCCTGGCCAACTTTAAAAAGACCTCTTCCAGGTCTCGTTGGCCGTAGCGTTGAATGATTTCCTGGGCGGTGCCTTCCGCCACAATTTTCCCCCTTTGCAGGAAGATGATCCGATCGGACATTTCCTCCATCTCCCGCATGTTGTGCGAGGTATAGAGAATACTCAATCCTTCCGAGCGTTGGTATTCTTTTAAAAATGATTTAATCTTATTGACGATATCAGGGTCCAAGCTGGCTGTCGGTTCATCGAGAAACAGCACCTTGGGTTCCGTCATGAGAGCTTTGGCCAAGGTGAGCCTGGACATTTGGCCGGAAGACAGTTTTCTCGTGAGGCGATGCCGAATGTCCTCCATTTCCAATTTTTTGACAATATCATCAATACGGTGCTGGATATGCTTGAGTTCATAGAGTCTAGCAATGACCTTGAGATTTTCCTCTACCGTTAAGGAAAACGGCATCGAAATGTAGGTTGAGGAAAAATTCACCTGTTGCAGAATGGTTTCCCGATGTGTGGCCAGATCCAGCCCGAACATGTGAATGTTTCCGACCGTCGGCGTGATCAGCCCTAACAACATATGAATGGTGGTGGTTTTGCCGGCACCATTCGGACCAAGCAAACCGAGTATTTCACCTTTTTTGATGTCGAAAGAAATATTATCGACGGCCGTAAAGCCTTGAAACCGTTTGGTGAGGTTTCGAACTTCAACGACAGAGGAAGTGATGGAACCGGAGGCAGGCATTAAAACAAAAATCCACCGATTTTATCGGGTAAGTGGCAGGTTTCACAGCGATTACTCAGCACTTCGCCTTCGTACTGTTGTTCCCCATCATGACAACGAAGGCAATCGGCCATGTTGGCTTTCCAGAGCACAGAGTCCGTGGGATGATCTGGTTCATGGGACTGGTCATCGAGCTTGACATGCCCACGCGGGATCACAATGGGATATGCTTTTATCGGCGATCCATGGACGACACGCCCGTGACAGGTCGTACACCCCTCCCCTTTTCCGCGTTTCTCAAAGGCTTCCATGTGTTCGCGGTGATTCATAATCAGTCCGACATCCTTCACTGGGGCGGGCAGATCACGGACGGAAACTTCCGTCACCCGCAAGATGGCTCGATGACAACTGATGCACACGGAAGAAGTCACATGGGATTGAAGATTGTGTGGTTCGGTCGGAGTTCCCAAAAATGTGATCGCGACGTCTTCTAGTCCAGCAAAGACTTTATCCTCAATAAACCCGGAGATGCCTGGACGCACGTGACAATCAACGCAGGTGACATCTTTATGACTGGACCGAATCCAGGAATCGTAGGAGGGTTTTATAGTATGACAACTCGCACAGAAGGTCGGCTGATTAGTCAGCGGGATAGCCGCGGCCCCTCCTAAGGCCAGCACCAGGAGTGTGGCCGCAATGAGGGTCAGGCCTTTTCCCATGGAGGTTACGAATCCCTTTGCAGGGGGAACTGTTTCATGATCAGCTCCGCCAGTCCCTGGACGTCGTCCCGATCAAACCAGGGAGCCGAGCATTCGATGCGTTTCATTGAGGCCACCGCCAACAAACCATCCAACGACACATCCACTTCTTGTAATTGCTCACGCACGACGACGACCTTGGGGAAGCCGTGGCTTTTCCAGCCTTCGGCAATAATTAAGTCAATTCCTCCATGAATGAACCGCTCCCGAATCTGCTCGACAGGAAGTTCTTCCGGGACATCAGCAAACATGGCCAAGCTACCTTTGGATAAGACGATGACCGCACTGGCCCCTGCACGTTTGTGACGCCAACTGTCTTTGCCTTCGGTATCCAGGTCAAACCCGTGCCCGGCATGTTTGATGGTGGCTACTCGATAGCCCGCATGCGTCAGTTCCGGGATCAGCCGTTCGATTAGAGTCGTTTTGCCACTGTTGGAACGGCCAACAAAACCCAATATGGGAGGTGTCATGATGAACCCTATACTTCCTTCCAGGAGATCGAATAATTCCCAATAGGCGGCATGAATGATAGAAAATAATGCGTATGTTGCTTAAAAGTTCCGTGATAATAATTGGACGTTCACTGAATCGCCTGGCTTAAGAGATTCGACCTCTTCCGGCACATCAATAAATCCATTGGCTTTCACCATTGAGGTGAGTATTCCTGAGCCCTGCCCACCGGTCGTCCGAACCGTGAGAACGCCATTTTCGTGCTGAAGGATGCCTCGGAGAAAATGCCTCCGATCCGTATGCTTGGAGAACGATTCTTGAAAAAGTGCCTTCACAACCGGCCGTTCCCACTTTCGATGCCCACCCATTTTCAACATGGCCGGGCGCACGAGTTGATCAAAAGTGACCATGGACGAAACGGGGTTCCCAGGCAAGCCAAAGGCGAGTTTCCCTTGAATTTTCCCGAAGGCTACAGGTTGCCCTGGGCGAATCGCCAATTTCCAGAAATTCATGTCTGCCCCAAGTTCTGCAAACACAGGCTTGGTAAAATCATAATCTCCCATGGAGACCCCGCCGGATAACACCAAAATATCACAGGTGAGACCCTGTCGGATTTTGTCTTTTAAGGAATCAGGGTCGTCTTTCGCAATTCCCAAGAGAACCGGTATCCCACCTGATTCCTGAACAGCAGCAGCAATTCCATAACTATTGGAATTGATTATTTTATGCTCTTCAAATGATTCATCTAGATCTGCCAGCTCATCCCCGGTAGAAAGGATAGCCACTCGAGGCCGCTGAGACACAAGGACAAACGATTTTGCCAGGATGGCCAACATGCCGATTTCTCCTGAACGCAGTTGGGTCCCTTTCGGAATAATACACTCTCCTTCGGTGACATCTTCCCCTTTAGGCCTGATGTTGGAACCCTGTCCGGCTTCTGCCTTCATGATACGAACCTTCGTGCCGGAAGGCTCAGTGTATTCCACTCGCACAACGGTATCTGCTCCACCCGGCATAGGGGCCCCGGTCATAATCCGAATCGCTTCCCCTGGACCGACGGTTTTGGTAGCCACTGCCCCTGCCGCGACATCTTCTACAATGTTCAATTCGGGAATACGCGTGATGGCATAGTCCTGCTTTATGTCATTCCACCGGACCGCAAAGCCGTCCATCGCCGAATTGTCCCATGGCGGATTAGATCGCGGAGCAAGAATATCCTCTCCCAAGACCCGCCCCAAGGAATCAAGGAGTCCGATTTTTTCACAGCCCAGTGGATGCGCCGCATCCAGGACGATTTGTTGAGCTGAAGTTAACGAAGTAAGCTGATCCATGTGTCCTGCCTAATCATGTCGAAGGTTAAAGTGGTTCTCTGAAAGCGCCTGCACCCTACCAAGAGTCTCGCCGCCATAGCGCACAAAAATATCTGTTTCTTTATTATCGCGACGGTAGCCACAAAAAATTCCATTCCTGTCCATCCGACTATCCTATGCCGGTCCGATCAAATAGTCAGATGGTTAGGGGAACATTTCGCAGACTGCTCCGGGTGCCGGTTAGACCTTTTTAAAGGGAGCCGGCCTGGCCGATACCTTCACCAGGGAATCTTTCTTCTTACAGAACTCCTCGACTTTGTTAGCAATCCCATGAATAGCGTCAGCCGTGGGAAGATCTGAATGAAACAGCGCATAGGGCTCACCACGATCACATTGAAGAACCATCTCCGGATCCAGTGGCACGCGACCGAGAAAGGGGACACCCATGTCCGCGGCTGAGGCTTCGCCCCCTCCTTTTCGAAACAACTCAATGGATTGGTGGCAGTGAGGACACTCTAAGCCGCTCATATTCTCCACAATGCCAATGATGGGAATTTCACTGTCTCTGGCGAAGGTGACCGATTTGCGGGAGTCTAACAAGGCCACCTCTTGCGGGGTGGACACAATGACGCAGCCCGTGACATCACCAATGAGATCAATCGTTGTCACCGATTCATTCCCGGTCCCTGGCGGAAGATCGATGAGAAGAAAATTGAGGTCTTGCCATTCGACTCCACCCAACAGTTGGTTGATGAATTCAAATTTATACGCATCCCGCCAGATGATCGGGTCATCCGAGTTTTGCAAAAGAAAGGACATCGAGGCAATTTTCAGATTATAGGCTTGATGTGGAATAATCCCGCCGCCTGTACTGATTTTGAGTTTTTGACCTTCGGCTCCTACCATTTTTGGAATATTGGGACCATGAATATCCATGTCGCAAATCCCCACTTCATACCCTTTAAGCGCCAGACTAATAGCCAGATTGGTCGTCATCGTACTTTTTCCGACCCCACCCTTATTACTCATCACCAAGATGGTGTAATCAATACGCTCCATGCGTTTTCCGACTAGCCAACGACTATGTCCTTCACGGTCTTTTTGGCAGGTTTCGGTCTCATCACAAATTGCACAAGCCCACATATAGGTACAGACATCCCCACTCGAACTCGAGGATGGTTGAATCATATTCAGCTCAGTTGCCATAAATCCCTCCAGATACATTCATTACGATGATATTTTTAGATAATATAAAATTCGGCCTTGCGCCACAATGTCATTGGGTGGCCACGTTTCCCGTTTTCCCCACCATATGCTCTAAAAGCGGTAACACCATATCTAAATTTTCTTGCACACCTCTCACACTACCCGGCAAATTAATAATCAGGGTGGTCCCCTTAATTCCAGCGGTTCCGCGTGAAAGCATAGCGGTCTTGACCTTTTTGAGACTTTCAGCCCTCATGGCTTCTCCTATCCCGGGAATCTCTTTTTCAATCACGTCTCTGGTTGCCTCCGGAGCCCAATCTGTCGGTCGCACCCCCGTTCCCCCAATGGTCAAAATGATGTGAGGTGCAGTAATCTCGCAAAGTGTCAGCAATTGACGGGAAATGGCCTGACGATCATCCGCCACGACATCATAGGATAAGAGGGTCAATTGATGGTTCGTCAAGATCCTTTCCAAAGGTTTTCGATTTTCATCAGGGTTTTGGCCTGACTCTATCTTGCTGCTGATCACCACTACGGCTACCCGTATTATCATCAGAAGTCCCAACGGACGTTCATATTACCGAGGACCAGAGTCGGGGACATCGACATATTCCTCATCCCCTCCAGACCCGGCTCCCACAGGCTGTGGGGCTAATGGGGGACGCCGAACGGCCGGTGGGCCGGAGGCCGGAGCGGATGCCACACCATCTTCACTTTCCGGAGCTTTTTTCTTGCCAAAAATTTGGGCGCTGATAATCCCCACTTCATAAAAGAAATACATGGGGATGGCCATAATGCATTGGTTAAATGGGTCAGGGGTGGGCGTTAGAATCGCCGCGAAGAGAAAGGAGCCCAGAAATGCCCATTTCCGGTATTTTCGTAATAGAGGAGCATCCACCCACCCTAATTTAGCCATCAAGGTCAAGGCGAGCGGAACTTCAAAAATCAGGCCGAAGACCAGCATAAACCAGAGAATAAAACCCACATAATTGGCAATAGATATTTGTGCAATAAATCCAGAAGCCAGCCCATAGGAAATCAAAAAATGCAACGCGAAGGGCAACACAACAAAAAAACAAAAGGTCAATCCCAAATAAAAGGCCACAGTACTTATGGCGGTGAAAGGCCCGACAAATCGGCGTTCCTGGGCATGTAATCCAGGAAGAACAAATTGCCAGACTTCCCATAGCCAGTGCGGCGTCGACAAGACCAGGGCACATAATCCGGCAACCTTCACATTTTGCCATAAGGCTTCAGCCGGGGAGAGAAAGACAAAGGGAATTTTTGGCAAATCCGATGGCATCCATTCCCAGGAATCTAAAATGAAATAATTTTGCAGAGGAATCCGTAGCCAGGACACTAGCGTATCCGCATAAAAAAATGTCCCAACAAAGACACAGGCCATAACAATGACTGCCCGTGTGAGCCGCCATTGAAACTCATGCAAATGCTCCATGACGGGCATTTTTTTGTCTTCCAATGGCTTAAAGACTTTCTCTTCAAACCAGGAACCCATTTTGCTTTGTTTGGCCATGTTAGTTCGGTATCCAAAAAATCCGAGGGGGGCTCACAGCCCCCCCTCAGAACTCACATCCCTTATTGAGGATTCACAGCGACAAACAGATTATTGCCTCGTCGGTTGACCAATAGGACAGCCAACTCATCCTTAGCAATTTTTGACGCAATCTGCTTGAAGTCGTCAATCGTTTTCACGCTTTGGCGACTCACTTCTTGAATGACATCACCGATTTGAATACCAGCAGCCTCCACGGCGCTGCCTGATTCAACTTTCGAAACGACCACACCTTTAATTGGTTCCGGAATATTAAATTCACTCCGGTTTTCCCCACTAATCGGTGCGACCGTCATTCCCGACAACACGTTATCGAGTTTTTCCATGGCCGGAGCTTTTTCTTCTTCTACCGGCCCATTCTTGGCTAATGCTTGATCGGAGGGACGCTCTCCCAGCTCCAAGGTCAGCACCGTCTCTTTGCCCTCACGTAAAACTTTAATTTCTTTTTTCTTTCCGACCTTGGTTCGGGCAACAATATTACGAAGATGATTGACATCCTTGACGGCTTCACCACCGTATTCAAGGATCACATCGCCTCGTTGGAGTCCGGCCTTTGCGGAAGGGCCATCTTCATGCACTTCACTGATTAATACCCCGCCCTGTCGACCTTCTGGTAATTGAAATGATTGTGCTAAGGCTGGCGTTAATTCCTGAATGGCCACTCCCATCCATCCTCTCACCACCTTCCCCGTTTCGATCAGGCTTGCGGCAATATCCTTCGCAATACTGACTGCGATTGCAAATCCCACGCCTTCGGAACCACCGGTCCTGGAGAAAATGGCCGTGTTGATCCCGATAAGCTCCCCTTTCATATTCACCAGGGCTCCACCGGAATTTCCAGGGTTAATCGCGGCATCTGTTTGAATGAAGTCTTCATATTCCGTAATACCGACACTGCCTCGGCCAAGGGCACTGATTATTCCCAAAGACACGGTATTGCGTAATCCGAATGGACTCCCAAGGGCAAGAACCACATCTCCAACACGAAGGGATTCATATTCTCCCCAGGCCACTGAAGGAAGAGGACCATTTTCAAGTTTGACTTTAATGACCGCTAGATCAGTCTTCGGGTCGGTCCCCACCACGGTTGCTGACATCTCCCGTCCATCATGAAAGGACACTTTGATATCGCTTGCATCTTCCACAACGTGGTTATTCGTCAGGATATATCCGCGAGAATCAATAATTACACCGGACCCCGCACTCATACCTGGAGGGCCGCCGGGACCACCACCTGGAGGCCCACCGGGACCACCGCCTGGAGGGCCACCGGGACCACCGCCTGGAGGCCCACCGGGACCACCGCCTGGAGGCCCACCAAACGGCCCTGGGGGTAAGCCTCTGGATGGTCCACCTCCACCAGTCACCGCCACATTGACAACCGCGGGACCCACTTTTTCAACAATTTCTGAAAAACCTTCAATAAACGCTCCCGGGATAGCCGCTTGCGTCTGGGCTGGAACAAACCACCCATTTCCCCAAAATCCACCTACCATCCCCAGTCCTAAAAATAGGGCAAGAAACCCCCACGGAGGGGCAATTCGAAACGGCCGGGCAGCGCCAGCAAACAACCATGACATGTGCATCATCCCGATCTCCTGTTCAAAAAATTTAATAGAAACGGAGTGAATAGGAAAATTTCTATCTCACAACACTTGGCATTCTTAAGAAATTCTCCAAGACAGATTGCCTCACTTCGTCTAACCGTTTGATTCTACAATAATTGTTTTCCCACGTTCAAAGTCAAATACCCAGTTTTTTCTGCCACTCGTACATCCTACCGGCGAGCAGAGTCTCATCCATCTTGTCAAGGCTTTTGCTTTAATGAAGAAAAAGCACCCTGAGAGGACCGGAACACCTTCAGAACTGCCTTTTTAGATTGATGAAGACGTGAAAATACCGCACGAGATTTTAGAAAGAGCGAAGCAGGTGTAATGGAATGAGGATGTTGGCTCGATCGAATGACAAAGGGTTACATTCAGGCAGGAGGAATTACCCGGCAATATCCAAGAGAGAGCCCAAAACCTTGTCCTGAATTCTGAGGCTGGCACTATTGGCTTCTATGAGATTCACCGCTTGCAAATTGGAAATAATTTCCTCCCCGAGATCGACATTCGATCCTTCTCGAAGACTGATCGAATCTTCACTTGAGAGAAATTGTGGACCATGGCGTTCATCTGCTTGCATAGTTATTCTCACACCATTACCGGCTGACGATTCTACGGGAAGAGCATGGATTCGTTTGAAACTTTCTGTTTGTGCATTGGCAATATTATGGGCGCCAACGCTGAATATTCTTCCTCCAGCTTGAATGCCAGAAAGTGCAGAGGCCATACCGGCAATCATCATTTTTCTCCTATCATTCGACGGGCATCTCGCAGCCACACAGACACCTTCACGTTATCGACCAAAGGCCAGAAACCTTTCCTGGCAAGACGGAAGATGTTTCCTCAAACTGCCGGGAAAATTCGTCTAACTGAAATATTCATAGAAATTACTGAAGATTGCCAGCATTTTTTGTTATGTTCCTATCTGTCCATCACCTAAGCTATTTCAGAGGGAAGCAGTATGCGGGGACTTGTTTTTCATCAGACGCTTCAACTTCACACCGACCTTCCCCTTCCCTCGCAACCACATGGGGAAGCCAGAATCAAGGTCATCCAAGCCGGAATTTGCTCCACTGATCTACAGCTGATGAAAGGTTATATGAGCTTTGAAGGTATCTTGGGGCATGAATTTGTTGGGATAGTCGATGAGGCTCCAGAAACAGCATTGATTGGGAAACGGGTCGTCGGAGAGATCAATGCCGCCTGCCGCAATTGTGAAACCTGTACCAAGGGACATCCCACCCATTGTCCTCATCGCACCACATTAGGGATCCAGGGCCGAGATGGCGCCTTTGCCGATTTTCTGACCCTGCCTGTTGAAAACCTTTTTGTCGTGCCTGATTCTATTTCCGATGATCAGGCCGTCTTTATCGAACCCCTAGCCGCGGCCTGTGAAATTCCACAATTAGTCTCCATCAAACCAACAGACCGGGTGGTCGTCATCGGAGATGGGAAGTTAGGGGTATTGTGCGCCCAAGTTCTTGTATTATCAGGATGTGCTGTAACCCTATTGGGTCGCCATTCAGACCAGAACACCTGGCTCACCCACATGGGAATCCAAGTGACCTCACACCCGGCTGATATTTCTCGGGGAGCAGATATGATTGTGGAAGCCACTGGAAGCCCAGAAGGGCTTTCCACAGCCATGCAATTAATTCGGCCAAGGGGAACACTTGTGCTCAAATCCACCTATCATGGAAATATATCTGTGAATATGGCGAATTTTGTCATTCAGGAAATATCCTTAATTGGCTCTCGTTGTGGTCCTTTCCCTCCGGCCATCCGCCTCTTAGAAACGAAGCACATCCGTGTCGACCCGCTCATCCATGCCCGCTATCCACTCCTGGATGGCGTTCTGGCCATGGAAAAAGCCGCACAACGTGGCATACGAAAGGTCATGCTGCAAATGAACTAAATCGGGGCTAGTTGGAAAATCATTTTTATGTATTCAATGCTGGTTGAATGCTTCATCCTTTGGTATGATGGTCCTTATATTCGCCGAGCTGGCGTAGCTCAATCGGTAGAGCAGCGGTTTTGTAAACCGCAGGTCGGAGGTTCAATTCCTCTCGCCAGCTCCACACAACTGACGATTCCCAAGATTTGGCAGAAGTGCACAACTACCAGTATAAGGGAAGAATTCACACCCTTACCTGCTAAAGACTCAATCGTTCCCTCCAGCCCTTCCAATGTGTTGAGACCGACCCAAGGGTTCAAAAACATTCTGATATGTCAGGAACTGGTTCTTACTTCGTGAGCCTTGGAAGTCAGGACAAACAGCCTCATCCCTCCAAAAATAATGTTACCAGTTCAACCTATTGTCCAAATTCACGGGAACTGGCCCTTGTGAAATGCTTTATGAATTTTTACATTAAGCAATAAAGCTTTTGTTCAGGGCGCTATCTGTTAAAATATCGTAAAATGATATTCGGTCTTTCATTCAAAAGAATTATTAGAGGCCGCCTTCAGAAATTAAAGGAGAAACTTGTTATTTTCTGATAACATTGACCGAAAAGTCGCGGAAGAATACGAACCATCCCGACAGGCGACTTGAAATTTTTCGCATGAGCAGGCTCAGATCGCGCATACCATGAACGAGGAAAACCAATCAACCCTACCTGCGGAAAAATCTTCCTCCCCCCCCCTGACTGAGCACACAAAGCCTGACCGCCTCGGACGACAATCAGTTCCTATCGGGAAGCCTTCATCTCAGGGCCGAATTCCCAGCCTGAACTCGCAGGAACCTTCACATGCAGAAACCGTGTCCATGCTGAAGAAGCAGTACCAGCTTGCAAAACGTCAGAAACGTTGGCTGAAGATAACAGGGCTCATGGGGGTGGTGGTTATTCTATTGGGTGGTATAGGCACATGGTTAGCTGGGGAGAATAAGGCTTTTAAAATGGCCATACTGAGAGTCGTCTCTCCAGTGATGAGCATCCATCTGGACCCTGAAATGGTTTCAATTCCTGCCGGAACTTTTCAGCAGGGTGATAGCCGGGGGGAGGATACATTAGGCGAGCACCCGCTGCGAAAGGTCCATATCAAAAAATTTGCTTTAGGGCGATTCGAGGTCACATTCGAAGAATATGACCGGTTCTCCATGGCGACGGGTCGAGCGTTTCCGGGAGATGAGGGGTGGGGACGAGAAAGGCGCCCGGTTATTAATGTCTCGTGGGAAGACGCTGGCGATTATGCAAAATGGTTATCGGAGGGAACCGGACGTCGCTATCGACTACCCACAGAATCTGAGTGGGAATACGCAGCCAGAAATAGAGGAAAAGACGAGATTTGGGCGGGAACCTCAGAACAAGAACAGCTTGAGCCCTACGCCTGGTTCAATTCGAACAGTACCGGGAGAACCCAGCCGGTTGGAATCCGACAAGCCAACGGCCTCGGACTTCAGGACATGAGTGGAAATGTATGGGAGTGGGTCCAGGACTGCTGGCATGACGACTATCAGCATGCCCCAACAAATGGTTCGGCCTGGTTAGAGGCGAATAACGGAAACTGTGGAACACGAGTGAGGCGAGGAGGTGGCTGGACTAACGATCCCATATCTTTGCGTTCCTCGTTTCGAAATGGGTACAACGCCGACTCACGGAGTATCCAGATCGGGTTTCGCCTCGCGCAAGATATTGATTAGCTTTTCGATTCTTCTATTTTTCTATTCCCCTGCAAGCCCCTTCCTTTGCTAAATCATCCTTGAAAGAACAGCAGCAGGGAGGGTGACGATTCAATACCTTAGAACGTTCCTCCAAGTCCTAACGTCCAGACCGCATCCGGACGGAGGCCTTCATTTTTATTGAGGGGAAGCTGGACCGCAGCTTGAAGCAGAGTGTTGGGAAGTGGAGCCCATTTTAACCCGGGAGCCAAGTCCACAATGTCCTTTCCGCTTTTATCCTTATCGTCCAATTCGTGACGGCCCAGAAGATCAAGAGAGAAAGCAAAGGTCGGAATAGGAGCCAGGTCAAACCCTGCCACATAGGTAAAAAGATTCAGTTCGGATTTGTTGTTGACGAGCACAAAGCCCGAGTTCACATGTGGCCCAATCATTCCGATTGGGGATGAATAATATTTAGAAGCCACAGCCAACCCCTCAAATTTGAACTCTCCGACTCCCATGAAGTTATTTTCGTTTCCCGTGGGAAAAGAAACACCCCCCCGTACCCCCAAATCGGGTAAGACCTCGTGATTTTTCAGAAAGTTATATTTGGTTCGAAGAAGGACGTCTCCGATCCCGGTTTTATTCCCCGAAGAACTGTCTTTTGAAGGGTCTCCCGTGCCGGGTGCCGTTCCATTGATCACGTAAATGCCGCTACAATTTCCACCTTGAGTACAAGGAACGCCGTTGGCATCAAGCATGGTCGCCTTCGCCTTTGCTTTGATCTGGTTATTGATGAGAGGAACCAAAAGATTGATGTCCCAATTATCCGTAAGACCAAACGTGCCAAAAAATCCCACAAAATTGGTAATCACTTTGACATCCAGGTTAACTTGTAATAGCTCATCCAACCCTGGGGCATTCGGCGGAGTTCCAGGCCCGGCGGTGGGAGAGACATCTTCACTGAGAGAAGACAGTTTCTGTCCATTAAATTTTTTGTAATTGGCATTTGACCAGACGACCTGGAAATCAAATCTTCCTTTACCCAGTGTGTCAGCCCGTTCCGCAAAAAGTGGTCCGAGGCTTTTGGTGACTTCAACAGGAACTCCCCGCTCAACATCAAACCGATACGCCGCCACCGTTGAGTTCACCGCAAATTGCCCTGTTTGAGCACCAATGCCATTGGTCAGCTCATTAAATGAATTAAACACCGAATTGCCGAAATCATTGGACCGATTGCCTGCAAAATTTGGATCTGTTTGAAATCCATCCCCTCCATAAAGATCAGGAATCACATCCTTTAATTCTTTGGCTTGAGTGACAGATTGACTGATGACGAGCATTGCCAACAAAAAGAAACAGGCCAACGACTGAATTCGTCTACATAAAAAGTTCTGCATGAGCCAATAGTTCATTATTGCTCCTCATAAATTAGAATAACCCCAAAGAGGATTCCCGAAAGAATCTGAACAAAGAATTTGGCACAATTGTCCACGCACAGTTATCGACTTTAACTATGGGTTTGGGGGATGGTACGCTCAACACCACAGGTCCAAAAGGAGGGTTTTTATTCACACCCTCATTCAGCTTATGTGGCTATCAGATGGATTCATATCCAAAAAACGCGATGTTGACGAAGTAGAGAAAACCAGGCGATCGTATAAACTCTCTCCCATGAAGTCAATGCATATTTCCCAGGGGCACCGGGTCCACCGACTCTCCACTAGGCATAGTGGTCTCTATTTAGGGAAAAGACTGTCAGGCTGCAAGAAGGAACGAAACGTCTCTTAATTTTTGAACTAGACACAAAGTCAATACTCGCATCTCTGACGCAAGACCCAGTAAACTGGTCTCAAGAACTGACAACGCCACAAGACCACTATAATCCTGCTACACCTCCTTCCAATTCTTGACGCGATGGTGATCTGACGCAACGAGACCAGGAGGCCTTGAGAAAATCCGATGCAAAAAGAGAGTTGGCCATTGCCTATTTTATTCTGAGAATTTTCTTGAATAAAACCAACATTCCTCACAGGAGCCAGTGCCCCGTGTTTGATTCCGTTTTATATCGTCCCATCCCGAGGAGAGGAATCCCTGCCTATCCCAGCTTCTTTCTCCTCTCTTTCTTGGTATTCCCGTTGATCACATTGTTCCTCCCGGTACAGGCGCAGGCAGATCCACGAAGCAATACGGTCAACGGAAAAAATCCTGCCCAATATATAGCCGAGACTCAGGGAAACGCCTGGGCTGTCATCATAGGAATTGATAAATATCTGAATCTCGCCGATCTGGCCTATGCGGTCGATGATGCAAAATCCGTGGCCGGTATGCTCAAGGGGCAGGGATTTAAGGTCACATCACTTTACAACACCCAAGCCACCAGAACGGCGATTCTGCGCGAGTTGCGCCAGAATCTTCTGACCCGAGTACAAAAAGATGATCGGGTGATAATTTTTTTTGCGGGTCATATTGGAGAAACTCCAGGTAAGGGGAACCAACAACCCGTGGGCTATATGATGCCCGTCGATACCGAACCTGGCCTTCTTCCAGACACCGCAATCAGCGTGGAGATTCTTCGTGAACTTTCTGAGGCCCTTCCGGCAAAACAGGTCCTATTTCTCATTGATATTTGTTATGGAGGCATTGCCGGTCGCAGTCAGCGTTCGTTTCCCCCAATGACCGGTAATTATTTGGAGATGATTACCAGTGAACCTGCCCGCCAATTGATAACCGCAGGAGGAACCGGGCAACAAGCCTTAGCCGGACCAAAGTGGAAACATAGCGTGTTTACCTATTATCTTCTGGAAGGCATTGGGAAAGGCCGTGGTGATCTGAACGGCGATGGCATCATTCCCACATCCGAACTCTTCACCTTTCTCGATGAGCACGTGCAATCGGCAGCTCTCACCCATAAACATGTACAAAGACCAGAAATGTGGGGGTTAAGTCCGGATAAGGGAGAATTTGTGTTTATTCCGGAAAAAAAATCTTCCGGGCCTCAAATTGCGAACAACCCAAATCGCCAAGGAGGTACAAGCAATGCTGTCCCCGGAACGGTCGAGACAATTGTCGGCATTCTAAAGAGTTTTGGAAATCCCTTGGATGTCTTCAATAACAAGGTACCATCTGGAAAGAGTGAGCAAGCTCAAAAGCAAAAATCCTTGGCAGAAGAGGCTGCCACGCTAAAGGCAGAGCGGGAAAAGTTTGAACTACAGGCTCTCCAAACGTTGAAGGAACAGCGACAACGGGAGAAAGATCTTCAAGCGCAACTGGCCGAAGCCCAACGAGTGGCCGCGGAAGAAGAGCGCCGGCGCCTCGCTGCTGAACAGGCCCGCCAGGAACAAGCGGCCCTGTTAGCTCAAGAACAAGCCGCGTTAAAAGCCGAACAAGCCAGGGTTGCTGCAGAAGAAGAGCAACGAAGGAAAACCTTGGCGGAACAAGAACAAACTCGTCTGGCCCAACTGGCCGAAGCCCAACGACTGGCAGCCGAGGAAGAGCGGCGGCGGGTGGCAGCCGAACAGGCCCGCCAGGAACAAGAGACCTTTTTAGCTCAACAAGAAGCCGCGTTAGAAGCCCAACAAGCCAGGATGGCTGCGGAAGAAGAACAACGCCAACTGGCCTTAACGCAACTCGCCGAAGCCAAACGGGTGGCCGCGGAGGAAGAACGGCGACGGGTGGCGGCTGAAAAGGCCCGTCACGAACAAGCAATCCTCTTAGCTCAACAACAGGCCGCGTTAGAAGCCCAACAAGCCAAGCTCGCGGCTGAGGAGGAGCGGCGCAAACAACTCTTGGCACAACAAGAACGAGAGCTTCAAACTCAACTGGCCATAGCCCAGCGAATGGTTGCCGAAGAGGAACGACGGCGAGCGGAAGCCGAACAGGTTAGACTGGCCGAGGAGGAAGAACGACAAAAAAAAGCTTTGGCGCAACGAGAACTCACACGTCAAGCTCAACTGGCTGAGGCCCGTCGAATGGCCGAGGAACAGGCCAGAGTTGAGGCCGAGGAACAGAGGCGCAAAGAGGCGTTGGCCCAACGAGAACTCACGCGTCAAATGCAACTAGCTGAAGCCCGACGAATGGCCGAGGAACAGCGACGCCAAGAAGCCTTGGCCAAACAGGAACAAACACGCCAGGCCCAACTGGCCGAAGCCCAACGAGTGGCGGCCGAGGAACAGGAACGCAAGGAAGCTTTGGCCAGGCAGGAACAAACACGCCAGGCTCAATTGGCCGAAGCCCAACGAATGGCGGCAGAACAGGCTCGACTGAAGGAAGAGGCCGCATTGAAAGCCGAACAGGCCCGACTTGCCACCGAAGAGCAACAACGCAGACAAGCCGCGGAAGCACGTCGACTGGCAGACCTGGAAGAAGAGCGGGAACGAGTCGCTCGCTTGAAGGAAGAGGCCGCCCTGAATGCCAGAAAGGCCCGAATCGCGGCTGAAGAGCAACAACGCCAGGAAGCCGCAGAAGCGCGTCGACTGGCAGACCTGGAAGAAGAGCGACGACGAGTCGCCGCAGAAAAGGAACGCAAGGAACTAGAGGCCAAAGTTGCACAACCACAGATTGTCCCAAATGGTGGAAATAAACAGGCAGCGACTCCTCCTCAAAGGTCGTCATCACCTGGTACCGTTTCCGCTTTCACTCCTCCCCCCCCCACTCCCCCTGTGGTTGATCCACCCTCGAATGAGAGTTCCGGGTTTTTCGGATTTTTTGAGAATATGTTCAACAAGGACACTGGCTCACCGCCAGCGACCAGCGATCAACCGGTCGGATCTCAACCGGAGGCTGTTCTTGAAGCACGGCTACATCCACAGAATTTACCGGGTGCCGTTCAGTCCGCCCTGTCAGGCAAGGATAGCGTCCCCATGATCTTGATTCCCGCAGGAGAATTTAGGATGGGAAGTACTGATGACCAGATTTCTGGCTTTTTGAAGGATTTTGAAGGAGTCCGGTTCAATGCCTTTCAATCAGAAATTCCTCAACGTCAGGTGAGCCTCAATGCCTATTATATTGATCAATATGAGGTCAGTTATCGCCGCTATCGTGAATTCCTTGAATCCACAGGTCGGGACGCCCCCGCATTCTGGGAGAATGAACGATTTCACCAACCAGACCATCCGGTCCTCGGAGTGACCTGGTATGATGCGACGGCCTATTGCACCTGGTCTGGCAAACGCCTTCCCACCGAGGCCGAATGGGAGCAGGCTGCCAGGGGACCTCAAGGCTATGTCTACCCTTGGGGAAATACGTGGGATTCTCAACGAACTAACACAGCGAGTTATTGGGCAGGGAAACCATTTTTATCCATTGCGAAATGGGCTGAATGGATGCAAACGGCTTTGGATCAAGGAAAAGCCGGCCCGTTAGAAGCTGGAACATTCTCGAATGGAGTCAGCCCATTTGGGGTGCATGACATGGCTGGAAATGTATCCGAGTGGGTCTTCGATTGGTATTCACCCTATGAGAGCCAACCGACGCTCATCCAGAATCCCAGCGGGCCGGACTCCGGGACCATGAAAGTACATCGTGGAGGATCTTGGAGTGTGAGTTCGATTTTTGCCCGGTCAACCTATCGAGCGCGAGAGAATCCTGAAAAGAAAAGTCCATACATTGGCATGCGGTGCGCCAAGTCCTATCAGTAATTTTTCCCATCCACTCTTTGGTCCTACTCAATAGTCCATACCCGAATGGCTTCTTGCCTTGTTTCGAGCTAAGGCCCTCCACTACGGAAATATATGAGCTACTGAATCTCCCAATCTGAGGAAGTCGATCCCGGGAAGCCCACGGCGGAAATCGTCAGCCCGTTCATCAGCCACACCGCTACCGTTCCACTCGTGCTATTGCGCCAAATCACATCCGCTTTGCCATCCCCGTTTACATCCCGCGCATCTGCCATATGCCAAACGGCAGGCACCCCGCCAGGAAAACCGGAAGCAGCAATAGCGGTCCCATTCATCAACCAGATCGCGGTACTACCATCAGACGTGTTGCGCCAAACCAGGTCCGCTTTGCTATCGCCGTTCACATCGCCCACCCCCGTAATTTGAAAAGCTGTTGACGCACTTCCGGGAAAGCCTACGGCCGTCACCGATAATCCGTTCATCAGCCATATGGCCACACCCCCACTGGTGCCATTCCTCCAAATGAGATCGGCCCTATTATCCCCATTCACATCCCCAACACCGGCGATTTGCCATGGCTCCGGCACCCCGCCAGGAAAACCGGAAGCGGCAATAGCGGTCCCATTCATCAACCAGATCGCCGTACTGCCGTCAGTCGTGTTGC
>CABVRQ010000004.1:87782-94598 GCA_902500695.1 uncultured Nitrospira sp.
GCAATAGCGGTCCCATTCATCAACCAGATCGCCGTACTGCCGTCAGTCGTGTTGCGCCAAACCAGGTCCGCTTTGCCATCGCCGTTCACATCGCCCACGCCCCTGATCTGAAACGCCAGCGAGGCACTACCCGGAAACCCCGTGGAGATAATGGTTACCCCGTCCATCAACCACACGGCCACACCTCCACTCGAACCATTTCGCCAAATGACATCTGCCTTGCCATCGCCATTCACATCGCCAACTCCGGCAATTTTCCAGGCCACCGGCACCCCACCGGGAAAGCCTGAGGCCGCAATCGTCGTTCCATCCATCAACCAGATTGCCGTGTTGCCAGTAGAATTGTTGCGCCAAACCAGATCAGCTTTGCCATTGGCATCGAGATCTCCCAGGGCCGGAGCAGTCCTGATTGGCACCAACGTCAAAGCCGTCGTCACAAAAAAGTCCGGACCCGTAAGCAGAATTGCCTTTCTGGCTTTGGTGGTCCGTTGGATTGCTTCAAACAGAATGTTTTTGGTAAATCCAGAAGTCACCTTATGCTGCCCGGAAAGATGATACAGCAGGTCTGATGTAGGCCCTATCCCAATCGTTTCACTTTCTCGAAAATTCGGTTGTCCCGCCACCGCGCCGGCCGAAACATCTAGAAATTCAGTTGCAGTGCCCGTCGCCTTATCCACCGTATACATCCTGGCCGGGAACACCGTCGATGCTCCGGGCACCGGTCGGTTATCCGTGATCGCATAGAGCGTCCCGGCCGCATCAAACGCCAGATCCATAAAATTCCCAAACAGTTTGGCCTTTTGCGTGGCCAGGCCCGTCGCCGGATTAATCGTCACCAATCGACGGAAACTATTCACTTCGGATGTCACTACGAGCAAGCCCCATAATTGCCCTGTCCCAGGCTCCGTGGCCAACCCTCGCCCACCCTTTATGGATTCCCCCGTCGACAACGACAGGGGGACCTTGCCCAGTTGGACGCCGGTGTCTGGATGCAACCGATACAGATTCGGCGGTGTCCCTGCCTGTTGCGAAAGCGTCAGCTCTTCCACGGAATACAGGGTGGATCCGACAAAGGCCAAACCGTGCGTGCGGTGCGTCAGATCAGAAATTTTGGTCACTACCCCATCGGTGCGAATACGGTAAAGGCTATTCACGAGCGGCCCGGTATTGGAATCATTTTGAACGCCCAGGAGAAATACCGGCGGTCCTGAAGAAATGACCAAGGCAACCGAACTGCCAGGGGTCACCCTTATCCCTGCCACGGGTGTATGACTGATGACGGTGCCGCTGGGCACCGTCTCGCTATTTGCGGCCGTCACGGTCCCCACGGTTAAGCCCGACGCGATCAGAGCCGTTTGAGCACGGCTCTGAGACAAACCCACGACATTTGGCACCGCCGTCCCCAGCGACACCACTAGCGTGACGGCACTACCCGGCACCACAATCGTGCCCACCCCTGGGCTTTGACTAATGACTTTACCCACCGCCACCGTGGCACTATTGGCCATCGTCACCGTCCCCACAGTTAAGCCCTCGCTGGTGATGGCCTTCTGAGCGTCGACTTGCGTACGACCAACGACATTGGGAACCTTTGCCCCAAGGGCCACAACCAGGGCCACCGCACTGCCCGCCGCCACCTTGCTTCCGGCTCCAGGTTTCTGACTAATAACCTTGCCCGGTGCCACAGTGACACTAATGGCCGTCGTGACGGCTCCGACGGTAAACCCGGCCGTGGTAATCGCCGATTGAGCGTCTGCCTGCGTCAATCCCAACACATTCGGCACTTTGTTGCCCTGAGACACCACCAGGTCCACCGGACTGCCCAATTCCACCTTAGTTCCGGCCGGGGGAGTTTGACTGATGACTTTGCCCTCCGCCACGACGGTACTATTGGCCGTCGTCACCCTCCCTATGGTTAAACCTGCTTTAGTCAGATCCTTCTGAGCGTCAGCTTGCTTACGGCCGACGACGTCAGGAACCCCCACTCCAGAAACTACCAGATTAATCCTACTGCGTCTGACCACATTAATGCCTGGTGCCGGATTTTGACTGATAATGATACCCGGCAGGACGGTCACACTCTTCGCCGAAATGACTTTTCCCACCCTAAGATCGGCTTTGGTAATGGCCTCCTCGGCCTTAGCTTGGGTACGACCCACTACATCGGGGACTTCGATTGCCCTTGCGGTCATGGGGAAGGCAGAGGTGAGGAACAGCAGACATACCAGAATCCCCAGTTGCAAAATGAACCAATTGGATCTTCGACGGGTGGACCCGTTGGTCAGGCTCACGTCGCCCTGAGGCTGCATTTGCATTGCGTTCACGTTCTGTGCTCCATGCGGCAACAATTGACTGACCATTATGGGGTTGTTGAAAAAAGCCGCCAGCGGCGTTCTCGTCATTTTTCCGTGCTCACGTACTGGAAGTACGCTCTGCGCGCAAAAATGACTGCGGCCTTGCTGGACGAACTTTTTTGAACCGCCCCGATGCCTCTGATATGTAACGTGCCTGTGGGTCAATATGCCCTAGGAAATTATTATTATTCAACACTCCCATTATGTCATCACAGGGGTTTCCATTCATACTCCGGTTCGCGCTCGCCTTTCCATTAATACTTTCCCCTCCACTTTTCATTGGCCGGACTGGAGATGATAGTGGGTTCCGTACCGGTGAATGAGCCTGTTGGAGCAAATGTGTAATCAATGCCTACTGAATTTCCCAGTCGGATGGGGCAGAGCCAGGGAACCCCACGGTCGAAATCGATACCCCGTTCATCAACCAGATGGCCACCGTACCACTCGGACCATTGCGCCAGATGATATCGGCCCTGCCATCCCCATTCACATCGCCGACTTGAGAAATTTGCCACGCTACCGACACCCCACCAGGAAAACCAGGGGCAGCAATTTTCGTTCCGTTCATCAACCAGATCGCGGTACTGCCGTCATTCGTGTTACGCCAGACCAGATCGGCTTTCCCATCACCATTGACGTCGCCCACGCCCGAAACCTTAAAAGCCGGGGAGGCACTTCCGGGAAAGCCGACCCCCGCAATACCTACCCCGTTCATCAGCCACACGGCCACCGTGCCGCTTGTCCCATTGCGCCAGATGACATCCCCCTTGCCGTCTCCATTTACATCGCCCACACCCGCGATTTGCCAGCCAACGGGCACTCCGCCAGGAAAACCAGAGGCGGCAATTTTCGTTCCGTTCATCAGCCAGATGGCAGTGCTACCATCAGTCCTGTTGCGCCAAACCAGGTCAGCTTTGCCATCCCCGTTCACATCGCCCACCCCGGAAATTTCAAACGCTGGCGACGCACTTCCTGGGAAACCCACTGACGTCACCGACACCCCGTTCATGAGCCACACGGCCACCGTGCCGCTTGTCCCATTGCGCCAGATGACATCCCCCTTGCCGTCTCCATTCACATCGCCCACACCCGCAATTTTCCAGGCCTCCGGCACCCCGCCTGGAAAGCCAGTCGCTGAGATCGTCGTTCCATTCATCAACCAGATCGCCGTGCTGCCATCCTGGGTGTTTTGCCAGATCAGATCGGTCGTGCCGGACCCATCCAGATCGGCCAAAGCCGGAGTACCTGTACTCGTATTCGTATTTGTGGGTGGCACCAACGTCAAGGCCGTCGTCACAAAAAAGTCCGGTCCCTTGAGCGCAATTGCCGTTCTGGCTTTGGTGGTCCGATGAATCTTCTCAAACAGAATATTTTTCGTAAATCCTGAGGTCACTTTATGTTGCCCGGACAGATGAAACAAGAGGTCGGAGGACGACCCCACCCCTATTGTCTCACTCTCTCGAAAATTCGGTTGGCCGGCCACCGCGCCAGCCGAGACATCCAGGAATTCGGTTGGAGCGCCCGTCGTCTTATTCAGCGTATAAATCCTTGCCGGCGCCACGGCTCCCCCGGACACCGGTCGGTTATCCGTGATCGCATAAAGCGTCCCAGCTGCATCAAAGGCCAGGTCCATAAAGTTTCCGGAGAGTTTCGCCTTTTGCGTGGCAAGGCCAGTCGTCGGATTAATCGTCACCAACCGCCGGAAACTATTCACTTCAGACGTTACCACGAGCAAGGCCCATAGCTGATTGGTCCCAGGCATCGTGGCCAATCCGCGCCCCCCCTCTAACGATTCACCCGTGGATAACGACAAGGGAATCGTGGCTAATGTGGCCCCGGTGCCGGGATTGAGCCGATACAGATTTGGCGGAGTCCCTGCCTGTTTCGCAAGCGTCAGTTCTTCTACAGAATACAAGTTGGACCCGATATAGGCTAAGCCATGCGTGCGGTGCTTCAGATCCGCAATTTTGGTCACAACCCCATCGGTACGAAGACGGTAGAGGCTATTCACCAGCGGCCCGGTACGGGGATCATTTTGCACACCCATGAGAAGAACCGGTGGACCAGAGGAAATCACCAAACTGACATTACTACCTGGGTCCACATTCGTCCCAGCTATGGGATTTTGACTGGTTACGTTTCCTAGAGGAACCGTGTCGCTAAAAACTGAGTCCACATTCCCCACAGTCAACCCTGCATTGGTAATGGCCGTTTGCGCCGCAGCCTGCGATTTATTGACCACCGTGGGCACGGCCGTACCCAGCGACACCACCAGAGCAACAGCGCTGCCCGGGGCGACATTGGAGCCCCCTGTCGGATCTTGACTGATAACATTCCCGATGGCCACAGTTTGACTGTTAGCCGAGGACACTGTACCAACTTTAAGTCCGGCTGAGTTCAAAGCTGTTTGCGCACTACCCCTCGAAATCCCGACGATATTAGGCACCTTTGCCCCAAGGGACACGACCAAAGCCACCGCACTGCCTACCTCTACCTTAGCCTCTGCCGCCGGATCCTGACTAATGACCTTGCCCGCCGCAATGCTAGCACTATTGGCGGTCGTTACCCTGCCCAGCGTCAGGCTGGCCCCGGTGATCGCCGTTTCTGCGGCGACTTGGGTCAAGCCCACCACATTTGGCACCACCACCCCCAGGGACACCACCAACGTCACAGCGGTACCTGGAGCCACATTCAACTCGGCCACCGGAGATTGACTGATAACAGTCCCCGCCGCCAGCGTCGTACTGGTGGCCGTCGTCACCGCTCCAAGCGTCAACCCCGCCTTGGTAATGGCGGTTTCCGCAGCGGCCTGCGTCAACCCCACCACATTGGGCACCTTCGCCCCAAGGGACACAACAAGAGTCACCGCACTACCCGGCGGGACATTGCTCCCCGCGACCGGGGATTGACTGATAACCGTGCCAGCCGGAACCGTAGCACTATTACTGGCTGTTCCTGTCCCCACCGTGAGACCTGCTGCCGCAATGGCGGTTTGTGCGGCCGCCTCGGTCAACCCAACCAGATCCGGCACTGCGGTGCCCAGGGACACTACCAGGGTTACGGCATTACCCGGTAACACATTGGTACCCCCTGCCGGGGTTTGACTGATAACGCTGCCGATGGGCACCGTAGCACTATTGCTTGCTGTCCCTGTCCCCACCGTGAGACCAGATGCCGTAATGGCGGCTTGCGCGGCCGCCTGAGCTAACCCCACCACATTTGGCACCGTCGCTCCGGATATCACGAGGTCCACCTGACTGCCAGGGACCACATTAATTCCGGCCGCTGGCTCCTGACTGATAACCGTGCCGATGGGCACCGTGGCACTATTGACCGGCGTCACGACTCCCACCACCAGATTGGTGCTGGCAATTGCCGCCTCTGCGGTTGCCAGTGGGCTCCCGACAACATTGGGAACCTCTTCGGCTCTTGCCGTCGCAGGTAAGGCACAGGTGAGGAAAAGCAGAATTATGAAAACCATCAGCCGCAGAAGGATCGCCGTATAACCTTTTTGCAATTTCTGTCTGGTGAAATTAAAGTTCAATCCATTCTGGTGCGGAAACTTCATCACGATCATATCATTGACTCCAATCAGCAATAGTCGACAACCCATCACACGGCGACCAAGACTTGCCTGGTTAAGTCGCCGCATACACCTGCCCCATGGGTTGTTATTGCTTATTTCGTTGAATTTAAAGAAGGGGGTTTCGTTGTCACTGCAATGGGGGAGGGTTCGGTCTTGTGGTAAAACACGTGACTAAAAGATTGCTCATCAGGAGCAAGGAAAAATAAGGCTTATTCTAACATGCGAGGGTTAACGGGTTCCATCCTTAGCACGTTGGACAGGTGAGCCCCATCGACGGGAACCACTGGCTACTGAATTTCCCAGGCTGAGGAAGCCGAACCGGGGAACCCCACGGTCGAAATGGACGACCCGTTCATCAGCCAGACAGCCACCGTGCCTTTGGCATTTCGCCAGATGACATCCGCCTTACCATCCCCATTCACATCACCGACTTGAGAAATTTTCCACGCTAAGGGTACCCCGCCCGGGAAGCCCGCAGTGGCAATGGCGGTCCCATTCATTAACCAGATCGCGGTGGTACCATCACTCTGGTTGCGCCAGACCAGGTCGGCTTTGGCATCGCCATTAACATCGCCCACGCCGGCAATCTCAAAAGCCGTTGAAGCACTACCGGGAAAGCCCACACTCGTGATGCTTAACCCGTTCATCAGCCACACGGCCACGGTGCCAGTGGCATTCCGCCAGATGACATCCGCCTTGCCATCCCCATTCACATCACCCACGCCCGCAATTCGCCAGGCCAAAGGCAACCCGCCAGGAAAGCCGGAAGAACCAATGGAAGTCCCATTCATAAACCAGATTGCGGTACTGCCATCAGTCCTGTTGCGCCAGACCAGGTCGGCTTTGCCATCGCCATTGACATCGCCCACGCCGGCA
>CABVRQ010000004.1:94698-100374 GCA_902500695.1 uncultured Nitrospira sp.
ACATCGCCCACGCCGGCAATCTCAAAAGCTGTTGAAGCACTACCGGGAAAGCCCAAGGACGTCACCGACACCCCGTTCATCAACCACACGGCCACCGTGCCGGTGGCATTCCGCCAGATGACATCCGCCTTGCCATCGCCGTTCACATCCCCCACGCCCGAGATCTGCCAAGCCAGCGGCACCCCGCCTGGAAAGCCGGAGGAGGCAATTATAGGTCCGTTCATCAACCAGATCGCCGTACTGCCATCAGACGTATTCCGCCAAACCAGGTCGGTCGTACCGGACGCATCCAGATCTCCCAAGACTGAACGACCCGGACTCATGGGTGGCACCAAGGTCAAGGCCGTCGTCACAAAAAAGTCCGGGCCCGTGAGCGCTATCTCGGTTCTGGCTTTATTGTTTAGATTGATCGTTTCAAACAGTATGTTCTTTGTAAATCCTGAGGTCACCTTATGCTGCCCGGAAAGATGAAATAGCAGGTCCGATGAAGTCCCTACCCCAATCGTTTCACTTTCTCGAAAATTCGGTTGCCCCGCCACCGCGCCCGCCGAGACATCCAGGAATTCCGTCGTGGCCCCCGTCGTCTTATTCACCGTATAAATTCTGGCCGGCGCCACGGCCCCACCGGATACCTGTCGGTTATCCGTGATCGCATAGAGCGTCCCGGCCGAATCAAAGGCCAGGTCCATAAAGTTTCCAAACATTTTAGCCTTTTGGGTCGCCAGACCCGTCAGGGGATTAATGGTCACCAACCTGCGGGCACTGTTCACTTCGGACGTCACCACGAGCAACCCCCACAGCTGATTGGTCCCAGGCTCCGTGGCAAGCCCTCGGCCCCCTTCTAAGGATTCACCCGTCGACAACGACAGGGAGATCGTGCCCAGCGTGGCACCGGTATCGGGATTGAGCCGATATATTTTCGGCGGGGTTCCAGGCTGTTGCGCAAGCGTCAGCTCTTCGACGGAATACAACATAGATCCGACAAAGGCCAAGCCATGCGTACGGTGCGTCAGATCAGTAATTTTGGTTACGATCCCATCGGTGCGAAGGCGGTAGAGACTATTTACAAGCGGTCCGGTACGGGGATCATTTTGCACCCCCATGAGAAAATTCGGCGGTCCGGAGGAAACCTCAAGAGCCACCACACTGCCCGGCGCTACATTCGTCCCCGCAGTGGGATTTTGACTGATCACATTTCCGAGGAGTACCGTGTCGCTAAAAACTGGGGTCACGGTCCCCACTATCAGACCCGCAGTGGTCAAAGCCGTTTGAGCGATGCCCTGCGTTAAGCCCACAACATTTGGCACCTGAGCCCCTAACGATACCACCAGGTTCACCGCACTGCCCGTCGTCACATTAACGCCGGCTATCGGATTTTGACTGATGACGGCACCAATGGCCACCGTAGCACTCGTGGCGGTCGTCACCGTCCCCACCGTCAAGCCTGCCGTGGTAATCGCGGTCTGGGCCGCTGCCTGCGCCAACCCCACGACATTCGGCACGGCGGCTCCAAGGGAGACGACCAGGTTCACCACACTACCCGCCGTCACACTGGTTCCTGATGCGGGAGTTTGACTGATGACGTTCCCAATGGGCACCGTAACACTCGTGGCAGTCGTCACGGTGCCCACCGTTAAACCGGCCGAGGTTATCGCCGTTTGCGCCGCCGCCTGCGTTAAGCCGACCACATTCGGCACCACGGGCCCCAGGGAGACCACCAAAGCCACAGTACTCCCTGGCTCCACATTGTTCCCGCCCCCTGGATTCTGACTGATGACATCTCCCGCAGGCACCGTCGCACTTCCTGCCTGCGTCACGGTGCCCACGATCAAACCGACATTAGTGATTGCCGTCTGGGCCGCCGCCTGCGCCAACCCCACGACATTCGGGACTGCGGTGCCCAGGGAAGTCACCAGATTTACCGCAGTGCCGGGCGCCACATTCGTCCCTGCGACAGGAGTTTGACTGATGACGTTCCCAATGGCCACCGTCTGACTATTGGTCGAGGTCACCGATCCCACCGTCAGACCGGCCGAGGTTATCGCCGTTTGTGCCGCCGCCTGCATTAAGCCGACCACATTCGGCACCGCAGGACCCAGGGAGACCACCAAAGCCACAGTACTCCCTGGCTCCACATTGTTCCCGCCCCCTGGATTCTGACTGATGACATCTCCCGCAGGCACTGTGGCACTTCCTGCCTGCGTCACGGTGCCAACCGTCAAACCGACATTAGTGATTGCCGTCTGGGCCGCCGCCTGCGCCAACCCCACCACATTCGGCACGGCGGTGCCTAGCGACACCACGAAGGCCACGGGACTGCCAGGCTCCACATTGCCGCCCCCCGACACCGGATTCTGACTGATGACGTTCCCAATAGGTACAGTGGCACTATTAGCTGACGTCACCGTCCCCACTGTGAGACCCGCATTCGTAATGGCCGATTGAGCCGCTAACTGCGCTAAGCCCACCACATTTGGCACTGCCGCCCCAACTGAAACTAGCAAGGCAACAGCACTACCCGCTTCCACGTTGGTTCCTGCGAGGGGATTTTGACTGATGACGTTCCCAATGGGCACCGTGGCACTATTAGCTGACGTCACTGTCCCCACCGAGAGGCCGACACCGGTGATCGCCGTTTGCGCCGTGCCTTGGGGCATCCCCACGACATTCGGCACCTCGATACCCAGCGACACCACAAAGGCCACCGCATCACCCTGAAACACATTTGTCCCCGCCGCCGGATTCTGACTGATGACGTTCCCAATAGGCACCGTGGCATTATTGGCTGCCGTCACAGGACCCACCGAGAGACCCGCATCTGTAATAGCGCTTTGGGCCGCGGCCTGTGCCAACCCCACCACACTCGGCACCCCCACTCCGGAAATCACGAGGTCCACCTGACTACCCGATACCACATTGATCCCGGCCGCTGGATCGTGACTAATGACGTTGCCAATGGGCACCCCACCACTAATGGCCGCCGTCACAACTCCCACGGTGAGACCAAGGCTCGTAATATCTGACTCTGCCGTAGCCTGTGGGATCCCGATAAAATTAGGAACTTCTACGGCTCTTGCTGTCGCTGGGAAAATAAAGGTGAGGAAAACAAGGCTTACGAAAACTACCAACCGCAAAAAGATCAACTTGTGACACCTTTGCAACCTCTGGTTGGTTGGATTCAACTCTGTCTGGTGCTGAACCTTCATCACATTAATGGGGAGTCCGGTCGTGTAATAAACTAAGTGGCCGAAAGATACCTGATCATGAGCAAGAGAGAAATAGAATGTGGTCTAAAATGCAACATGTGAAAATTTACAGGTTCTATCTCTATGGGGCTGGAAAACCGTTCAGCTCGGGATATCCACACTACTGAATTTCCCAATCGGAGGGAGCGGAACCCGGGAAACCCACGGTCGAAATTGCTAACCCGTTCATCAGCCAGACGGCCACTAAGGCACTCTTGTCATTGCGCCAGATGACATCGGCATTGCCATCCCCGTTCACATCGCCGACCTGAGAAATTTGCCAGGCTACGGGCACTCCGCCTGGAAAGCCTGCCGTGGTGATGGCGGCCCCGTTCATCAACCAGATCGCGGTACTGCCATCACTCTGATTGCGCCAGACCAGATCCGCCTTGCCATCGCCGTTCATATCGCCAACCCCTGCAATTTCAAAAGCGGTTGGGGCAACTCCAACAAAGCCTACTGCCGTGGCTGACAACCCGTTCATCAACCATATAGCCACTCCCCCAGTGATTCCATTGCGCCAAATGACATCGGCATTCCCATCTCCATTCACATCGCCCACACCCCCGATTTGCCAGGCCAAAGGCACTCCGCCCGGAAAACCGGATGCAGCAATAGCGGTCCCGTTCATCAACCAGATCGCGGTGCTGCCATCAGTGATATTCCGCCAGACCAGGTCGGCTTTGCCATCACCATTGACATCGCCCACGCCGGCAATCTCAAAAGCCTTCGACGAGCTTCCGGGAAACCCCACGGTCGTCACGGACACCCCGTTCATCTGCCATATCGCTACCGTGCCACTCATACCATTTCGCCAGATGACATCCGCCTTGCCATCGCCATTCACATCCCCCACTCCCGCGATCTTCCAGACCTTTGGCACCCCGCCTGGAAAGCCGGAGGCAGCGATCGTCGTTCCGTTCATCAACCAGATCGCGGTGCTCCCATCATTCTGGTTGCGCCAGATCAGATCGGCCGTTCCCGACGCATCAAGATCTCCCAAGGCCGGAGGACTTGTCGGTGGCACCAGGGTCAAGGCTGTCGTCACAAAAAAATCAGGGCCTGTGAGCACCATCGCTGTTCTCGCTTTCGTCGTCCGATGAATCGTTTCAAACAGGATATTCTTGGAAAACCCTGAGGTTACTTTATGCTGACCGGAGAGATGATACAATAGGTCAGATGAAGGCCCCATCCCAATCGTTTCGCTTTCCCTAAAATTTGGTTGTCCCGCCACGGCGCCGGCCGAGACATCCAGAAATTCCGTCGCCGCCCCTGTCGACTTATTCACCGTATACATCCGCGCCGGAAACACCTTCGACCCCCCTGGCGCAGGTCGGTTGTCGGTGATTGCATAAAGCGTCCCGGCTGCATCGAAAGCCAAGTCCATAAAGTTTCCAAACAGTTTCGCCTTTTGGGTAGCCACCCCCGTCGTCGTGTTAATTGTGACTAACCGGCGGGTGCTGTTCACTTCGGACGTTACCACGAGCAACCCCCACAACAGATTAGTCCCAGGCTCCGTGGCCAACCCTCGCCCACCCTCTACCGATTCGCCCGTCGATAACGACAGGGGGATCTTGGCTAAAGAGGCCCCGCTCTCCGGATTCAGCCGATACAAATTCGGCGAAGTCCCGGGCCGCGGAGAAAGAGACAGTTCCTCGACGGAATACAACGTGGTCCCGACATAGGCCAAGCCATGGGTGCGGTGCGTCAAATTTCCGATTCTGGTCACCACCCCATCTGTGCGAAGGCGGTAGAGACTATTCACGAGCGGACCGGTCTTGGGATCATTTTGGACCCCCATAAGAAAAACCGGCGGCCCTGACGAAATAACCAGAGCTACCCCGCTGGCCGGAGCCACATTGGTCCCTGCTCCTGGATTTTGCCCAATGACCTCCCCAAGCGGCACCGTGGCACTAATGGCTGTCGTTACCGTCCCCACTGTCAGGCCCGACGTGGTCAAAGCCTTTTGAGCATTGATCTGCGTCAGACCAACAACATTGGGCACCTGAGCCCCTAACGATACCACCAGCTCCACGGCACTGCCCGGTGCCACATTGTCTCCCGCTGTCGGAGTTTGACTGATGACCGCACCAATCTCCACGGTTGCACTATTAGCTGTCGTCACCGTCCCAACCGTCAAACGCGCACCGGTAATTGCACTTTGCGCCGCGGCCTGCTGCAAGCCAACCACATTCGGCACTGCGGCTCCAAGGGAAACGACCAGGTTCACCGCACTACCCGCCGCCACCTTGGTTCCTGGCGCAGGAGCTTGACTAATTACTCTCCCAATGGGAACGCTCTGACTATTGGTCGAGTTCACCGTCCCAACCGTCAATCCTGCGCGGGTAATCGCAGTTTTCGCTGCGGCCTCCGTTATCCCCACGACATTCGGAACCGCCGGCCCCGTGGACACCACCAGCGCCACCGCACT
>CABVRQ010000005.1 GCA_902500695.1 uncultured Nitrospira sp.
CCAAGGGTGGCTTCCCCAATTTTCACCTGATCCACCTTCACGCCTTTCAGGTTGGAGAGAATGTTGGTAATCCCTTGAACACAATGACCGCAGCTCATGCCTTGAATAGTGAGTGTGAGATCTTCCATGGGAACCTCCGTTTGTTGAAATGGGTATTGGTGTGGTGCATGTCAGCTGCTGTGTCTGACACGCCCTGTTTGCTTATATAGACGGAGCCCAATGCCGATTCTTACAGTGAGGGAATGTTGAAAAAGGCCGCCAGCGGCGTTCCCTGCCTTCGCCGGAGCGGCTTCGCGCAGGCAGGTCGCGGCTTGGCCGTGCTCACGTACTCCTCCGTACGCTCCGCTCGTCCAAGTGGCTGCGGCCTTTCCTTCGAGAAGCCTCAGGACAGGGCTGGACGGACATTTTTGAACATTCCCTTAGGTGTTTGGCATGAGTCTTTGTTACCCAACGGCGGGCCAATGTTCGCGAGCGGAGGGATGAATGTGGGGAGTGGGAGAATGAGGAGACGGAGTGTAAGGGCTTATTCGCAGGTGCAATTCAAGCACCCATGCTTACTGCAAATCCCGCAGGATTCTTCCAGGGACTTGCGCAAGGCATGACGCGCTCGATGCAAACGGACCGTGAGATTATTCGTGGTGATGTGTAAATCCTTGGCGACGGATTGTAGGGATTCTCCGGATAAATCAATCCTTCGAATGATGGCGGCATATTCAGGTTTGAGGGTCAACACGAGGCGATCCAGACAGGCACAAATCGTCGGCTGTAGCTCATCCAGCGAAGGGACCTGATTCGTTCCCAAAGTCTCGTTCTCGTCAAGGAAAGCTTGGAGCCGCTTGTTGTCCGTTTCTTTGCTCCGATAATAATCAATTAGGGCGTGTCTGAGTATTTGGTAGAACCAGGGGATGATCCGGTCCATCTGTTTGATGGAATGGAAATGAGCCAAGGCTTTCATGAAGCATTGTTGCAGGAGATCTTCGGCGAAAGCGGGATTGCCGAGACGGCGGGTGAGGAAGGCGTGAAAGGCCTGGCGATGGTCGAGTAACTGTTTCATCACCTCATCTAAGAGGGGATGAGGTTGGGCATTTTTCCCCATTTCAGATGTGGCTTCGGTATCCATTTACTACTCCAGGTTGTCGTCACCAGTCCCAGCCGGATGAGACGATATCATGCCCAGCCGGCATTCCGGAAGATCGGCTACTGTTAGACGGAAAAGAAAACATGGAATACTAGATTCCCGCCTACGACCGGCGGAATTGATGAATGGAAAGGGCAGGGAAAGGATCCCTGGTCATTCCATCCTTTGGCTGTTTTGAATGTTCAATGAAGGCGAACTTTATACCGGCCACATTTTCATGATGGCCACGGACGACGAACTTCCCAGGCGGGAGGCTCCGGCATTGACCAACGCCACGGCCGTAATTAGATCGCGAATACCACCGGCAGCCTTGATACCCAGACGTTGTCCTACAATCCCACGCAGGAATCCCACGTCTTCAATGGTTACCTTGCTACCGGAAAATCCGGTCGACGTTTTCACAAAGTCGGCTCCGGCTTTTTCGGCTAATTGACACCCAATCTGTTGTTCTTCCTTATTTAAGAGGGACGTTTCGAGAATGACCTTGACCAGGATTTTTGAAGAGTGGGTACGCCGCGCGACGTTTACGACGCCCTGGATATCGTCCAGGACGGCTCCATGATTGCCTGCTCGAAGCAAGCCAATCTGGAGGACCATATCCAATTCATGCGCTCCGGCTTCAATCGCCAATTTGGCCTCGTAGGCTTTCACGTCCGGAAAGGTGTTGCCGTGAGGAAAGCCAATGACCGTGGCAATTCGGACTGGAGATCCCGCCAGACAACGCGTGGCCAGCGGGACCCAGAGCGGGGCGACACAGACCGCCCCGAAGCCGAACGTACGCGCCTCTTCACAGAGCTGTCGGATCCCGTCTTTCGTGGTGTCCGGTTTTAACGCCGTATGGTCAATGATTCTGGTGAATTCGTCGCGCGTCATCTGGCCTATGCAGAGCTTACAATGTCTTGCGAATGTTGTCGTAGCCTTTTTTGAGTTCGTCCAGCACAAGTCCCAGACCGGTGGAAACTGCCCCTGTTGTTTGGCTGGCTTCCTTGCGGACCGCTTCCATCTTGGTCTTGACGTCTTCCCACCGTGTTTCAAGTTTCGCCCATTCATCACGCGCATCCGCCTTGGCCAGGTGTAGTTTGACCTGAAGCTCGTCACGCTGGCGTTTCAGATCATCGGCAATTTTCTGAAGCTGTTCTAATGAGTCCGCCATGAATGTCTCCTTTCGTTGAAATCCTGCTCCAACCGTATGAATAATTATATTCTAGATTAACAAGAAATTAGCCTAAGAGTGTACTCAGGCACATAAATGAAAAGGTTCACCGTACAGCAGGCTTCCGACCGATTCTTTTTTTTTGTGTGGAGGAAGGCAGGAAACGTGGTGAGTTCCAGTCATAGGCGAGGGAGCGTGGTAACTGGTCCCGTAGAGCGGGAGATTGTGTCGGGTCGAGTAACGCTTGCCGAGGGCGAGTGTATTTTAATTAGGATCGTTCTGCGCGATCGTGTCGTCTGTCTTCACTTCGTAGGGGACGATATCGCAGGCACAGCCATTGACCTTTCGGTCCACATACATCGTCCAATGACCATCCCGGTTGACATCATGCCAGTAGAATAACGGCCATTCGTTGGTTTCGACGACGGAATTCCAATGTTCATTATATTCAGAGATGAGGATTTGACGGGCAGTTTTGTAATCTACGATTCCGTCATTGCGGAGGGAGTATTCCCGCATGTAGAGGCCGGTCATAATATTGATATCTTCGTCGACCAGGTACGCCTCATCCGGTTCGAGTGGCGGCATTTCGGCTTTGGCTATTTCTCCTCCAGCGAGAACAAGGGCTAATCCGATGGCGAATGCGTGAATGGGGATGGTCGTTCGCATGACATCCTCCTTGGCTTGAGGCCCTTTGCCCGACTACCTTGTTATGTGTGAGCTTCCTAAGCCCTTGTTTAGAGCAACTGCTATGCCAAAGAAGACGTTGGTGTTCGTCTCGTGTCGAGGGAAACCAACCTATTGAGTTGTAAGGGATTAGAATGGGGAGGAGGCAGGTGAGGGCAGGACGCACTCGTCAATATTATGCCTATGGGTTATCCATTTCTGCACAATTTATAAGGGGCTGTTGAAAAAAGCCGCCAGCGGCGTTCTCGCCATTTTTCCGTGCTCACGTACTGGAAGTACGCTCTGCGCGCAAAAATGACTGCGGCCTTGCTGGACGAACTTTTTTGAACCGCCCCGAGGCCTCTGATATGCAACGTGCCTGTGGGTCAATATGCCCTTGGAAATTATTAATATTCAACACTCCCGATTAATATTTGACACCCACCGATGGCCATCACCAGGCATAGGCTTCGGGAGCTGGGCCGCCAGGTCCGGGGAAGATGGTATCGAGCTTTTTCAACACTTCCTTGGAGAGAGTGAATTCGGTGGTGCGCATGGTGCCCTTTAGCTGGTCCATGGTTCGAGGGCCAATGATGGGTGCCGTGACGGCTGGTTGGTGAAGGAGCCATGCCAGGGCGACATGTGCCGGCGCTTCGCCTAATTCCCGGCAAAGTGTTTCGTAGGCTTCCAACCGTGGCCGGTATTTTTCCACCTTCTTCCGCAGATCCTCATCGGCCCGTCGTCCGGTCGTTGCCGGTTCAAGCGCTCCTGCCAGGAGGCCACGCGCGACCGGACTCCAGGGAATCAAGCCGATTCCATATGCTTCACAGGCCGGAATGACCTCAAGCTCAATCATGCGGTCATTCAGGTTGTACAAACTTTGCTCGGCCACCAGTCCCAGGAAATTCCGGTGCCTGGCCATTTCCTGCGCTTGGGCCAGATGCCATCCGGCAAAATTACTACTCCCAATGTATAAGACTTTTCCCTCGCGCATGAGTTGTTCCATGGCCTGCCAGATTTCCTCCCATGGCGCATGCCGGTCGACATGGTGCATTTGATACAGGTCAATATAATCGGTTTGGAGCCGACGCAAACTTGCTTCACAGGCCCGCTTGATATGGAGTGCGGACAAACGGGATTGGTTGGGCCGGTCTCCCATCCGCCCGAATACTTTGGTGGCCAGTACGACATTTTCCCGGCGGTTGCCTCCTTGTCCAAACCAACGCCCGATAATCTGTTCGGTAATGCCTTCCCCCACCTCCCAACCATACACGTCTGCGGTATCGAAAAAATTGATGCCGAGTTCCAACGCCGTATCCATGATCTGTCCACTGTCGGCTTCTGTGGTTTCCGGCCCAAAATTCATCGTGCCCAGACACAACCGGCTGACTTTCAACCCCGATCGACCCAGATGGACATATTTCATTCAGCCACTCCTCATAAATTTTTTTGGGACACAGGGGGAAAGATTTTTCGCACTTTAGCAAGAACACAGAAACCTCTTCCAGAAGATGGGGACCACGAACGGCGGAATGGGTGTGGTGTCTGGGGCACTGTATACTCAAGACGTCCGCCATGCCGATTTTGAACTGGTTTACCATTTGGCGTAAGATGAACCCGCCTTTCACGATTGTTGTAGGAAGTCTCATCCAAGCAGGAGGTCCTGCAGGGTCATGTCGATTCAATACAGCATCGACAGCACCGATCATATCCGGTTTATCAATGAGGCCTGGTTGCAGTTCGCCTGTCAAAATGACGGAGCACACCTGAGTCGTGCCTATGTCATCGGAAAGTCGCTTTGGGAGTTCATCGATGGGGAGGATAACAGACAGATTCATCGTTTAATTTTGAAAACAGTGCGGGCCAACCAACGAGTTCAAGAATTCAAATTTCGCTGCGATTCTCCAGTATGTCGGCGGTATTTTCTCCTTACCGTGTCTCCTCTCCCTGAAGGCGAACTGATGTTCTCGACTCATCCCGTTCGTGAAGACTCACGGAGCCCTGTTCCTTTGCTTGACCCTGATGTGAAGAGGGGGGAGCAATATCTCAGGATTTGTAGCTGGTGTATAAAAGCCTGCCTCCGGAATCAGAAATGGGTGGAGCTGGAAGATGCCATTTCCCGCCTTGATCTCCTTGGAGGCGGAATCATGCCAAACCTGACACATGTTGTTTGTCCCGAATGTCAGGTTACCATCGAGAAGGAGTTGAAAAATCTGAAGTGACCAGGTAGAACCTGTCATGACCATGTTCGGATTGGCGATGGAATTGAGGGTGCTCGAAAAAATCTGACATGGTGGTGTATAGTCGTTGAGCGTAATCGTGGACAAAAGGACGCAAATCTCTGTGACCGGTTGTTCGTTGTGAGATCCATTTTTGGTCAATTGGAGGATAGTATGGCCCTAAAAAAGAAGTCGATACGTCAAGCATCCAAAAAACGGACTCCTTCTCCCGGCAAAAAGCCGACGCCTTCTCGCAAAAAAGGACCAGCCTCCTCCAAAAAAGGGACAGCCACTCGAAAAAAAGTGGGGGCCTCTAGAAAATCGCCACAGCCTCAACCCGCCCGTACTGCTCGAGCACCGGGAGGCATGGCCAAAACGATTGAGTCTCTCAATGAACGCCTTGATATCATGCTACCTGAAGTGATGTTCCGGATTGCCGCAATTGAGCATCTCTTAGTAAAGAATCAACTCTGCCTGTATGATGAACTGACTAATGCGCGGCAGTTTATTCAAGAACAGGAGCGTACGTAATCGGTATGTCTGGAGCAGGGTCCACATTCGAATCAGCAGGAGAGACCGGGCCGGCATTTACCCCATGATAAAGAAGGAAAAATTATGAGCGTCAATATCCCTGAAACCATTGGGCATAATATGCAGCGCGATCTTGAAGGTGTGAGCGAAGACACCTCTGTGGGGAATGCGGTGAGTCTTATGGCGGCACGACGGATCGGGAGTCTCGTTGTCCATCCGTCAGGGCAGGAATCTCAGCAAACAAAAATTATCGGGCTCATTTCAGAGACCGACCTCGTCCGCCGGGTCATAGCCAAAGATCTGACTGTGGCCGGAACGAATGTGGGGCAGATTATGGAAAGCCCGTTACTCTCCCTTCCCTCTGATCGAACGATGCTGGATGCCAGCCATTTCATGGAGAAGAATGGCATTCGGCATCTTTGTGTGACAGAAGGGGAAAGGGTTGTCGGGCTGATCTCCGTTCGCGATCTGGTGAAACATTTTGTGTATGCTGAGAAGGGGCCGATTCGAGATCTTGATGATGTGTATCGGCCGCTCAGCGTGCTGATGCGGCGTGACATTGAAACGATCGATCGGGAATCCACACTCATCACCGTCGCCCAGCGTATGACCGACAAGCGGATCGGCGCTCTCATGGTGACGCAGGCTGGCCAGATGGTGGGGATTGTCACAGAGCGTGATCTGATCTATAAAGGTTTGGCTCAGAACCGGGATCTGACTCAGGCCAGGGCGGGTTCCGTGATGACGCAAGCGCTGATCGATATAGATATCAACCGGACCGTGCATGATGCCAGCGACCTTATGGCCGAAAAAAATATTCGACATCTGCCCATTACGGAAAATCATGTGATTGTAGGAATTTTGTCCGTGAGGGATCTGATGCGAATGATTTCCGTCAGGGATCGTCCCAGATTTCTCAATCAGCCATCATAATGCTCCTCCCTCTGGCAGGATTGCTTTGACCAAAGAAAGGAGCGCACCCATGGGAAACACCAAAGGGTATGCCGCGTTGCAAGCCGGCGCCGCACTCGAACCGTTCAGCTTTGCCCGGCGACCGGTCGGGTCGAATGACGTCCTGATCAAGGTCGACTATTGCGGAGTCTGCCATTCCGACATTCATCAGGCGCGTGACGAATGGGGCGGATCGATTTTCCCCATGGTCCCAGGCCATGAGATTGTCGGGACCGTGACGGCCGTGGGGACGGACGTCAAGAAAGTTCGTCAAGGTGAGACGGTCGGAGTGGGATGTTTTGTCGACTCGTGTCGCACCTGTCCGGCATGCACCCAGGGTGTGGAACAATATTGTGAACCGGGAATGATTCCGACCTATAACGGGCTTGATAAAAACGGCCAACCCACCTATGGCGGGTATTCCCACCACATCGTTGTCAATGAACAGTATGTGCTGACCATCCCTGAAGCTCTCCCGTTGGAAGCTGTTGCCCCACTATTGTGTGCCGGAATTACGACGTATTCTCCGCTGCGACAATGGGGTGTGGGAAAAGGGCATAAGCTCGGGGTCGTGGGGCTTGGGGGGCTTGGCCATATGGCTGTAAAATTTGGAAAGGCTTTTGGAGCGGAGGTCACTGTTTTTAGCCGCACCGACCAAAAGCGCGTGGAGGCTGAACGTCTCGGGGCCACAGCGTTCGCTGCGACTTCGCAGGAGGGGACGTTTACGCGTTTGGCGGGTCAGTTTGATTTTATCATTGATACGGTTTCGGGCCAGCATGATTACAATGCTCATCTCGAATTACTGAAAACCGATGGCACGTACATTCTTGTCGGTGCGCCGAGTGAGCCCATTGCCCTTGGGGCGTTTCAGCTTATAATGCGGCGGCGACGTCTGGTGGGTTCCCTGGTTGGCGGGATTCGCGAGACGCAGGACATGCTGAATTTTTGCGGAGAGCATGGCATCACTTGTGATGTGGAAGTCATTCCCATCCAACAGATTAATGAAGCCTATGAACGGGTCATGCGGGGCGACGTACGTTTTCGTTTCGTCATCGATATGGCCTCCTTACCTGGTAGGCCTGAATAGAAACGTTTTTTCCGGTGGTCGTTCGGTCTCATCGTTTTCCACTTCTCAAAGGAAATCTTTGGGGATTGAGTTCTGGTGGCTACAGAGGACGATGGGTCTATTCCCATGCTCAGTTGTTTGAATCCTTCCTTCCATCGTGGTGTCCGGTTGCATCTTTATGATTTCGTCCAGGCGGGAATTGTCTGTCATTACGCTTGAAATACCTGTTCCCATTCTGTTTGTGAAGCCATACGCATTAGCGGAGGGTGTCTAGCCCTTTTCCGCAAAATTCTTCCTTCCACAAAAAAATGTTTGCGATTAATCCCATCTCTGGTAATCTTGACCATAAGGGAGATTGCCATGATGGGAATGGTGGTGCATCTCGTTATCCTTCTGATGTTGGTATGGCCTACGGACAGTTTGGCCCGCCGCGCCTCTTTCACTTCTGAACAAAAAGCACAGCTCTCCAGCATTCAAACTATTCGGGTTTCCACTCTGGCGCTGACCGAAGATGGCTTTGTGTCGTTCGAGGGTATCCTCAACGTGGTCCAGCGGCGGTTCGAAGAGCTGGGATTCCAGGTTGTCACGGATGCCACCCAACCGCATGATGTGGAATTCCACGTTATCTGTGAAGAGCGTAAGCACCAACAGCGCGTCGCACGCTATGGCGGTGATGCTGAGCTGACCCATACGCCGGACCGGCTCTGGCATGGCCCGGCCTGCCAGTTATCTTATCGTCTGGACAGGAAGGACCTTGGTTGGCACAAAGAAGTGCGCGCCTCAATTGAGCAGGATTCCCTTCCTCCGCGAGAGGCGCAGGCCGTAGACACCGGAGCTTCCGTTTTTGAACAACTCGCCCGTGAACTTGAAGGGCTTGATTTTCCGGTGATGCTACTCAGTGAATGGGGACAGACGCATCGACTGGTGGCCTTGCTCACCGATCCTGAGACACCCCAAACCCGTCAATTGGTCATTCTTGATATGCTCCGTCAGTTCCCGGATAGGGAGGCCCTTCCTTCTCTCCTGGAACGAATTGAACAGGGGCGGTCTCCTGATGAAGCCATTGCTGCTCTATCCGGGCTGGGGCACGAGGTGGTTCCGCATCTGCAACACCTGTTTGAATGTCAGGACAAACCGGTCTCAATTCGAGCCGCCGCTGCCAAGGGCTTGGGAAGAATTTTGCGAGCCGATGGGGATGCTGAGGTGATGACGATGTTGCAGGAGTATCTGTCCCATGCTGTGTTGGAGATTAGGTCTTCCTCGGATATCGACTTTCCTGTGCTCACGGAAGTCGTGTGGGCTGTCGGGTCCATTCATCATCAACCAACAGTAAAGCTGATTAGCACTCTCCAGGACCGGCTCTGGCTCATTTACGATAACTCACAGGAGATGAAGAAGCTGCGGGATGTGGTGAGCGTTGTCCACAAATATTTGGACTTCAGTCAGATTTGAAATGGAGAACGGGGTTGGATGAAATGGAGTGAGGATTTCTTGAGAACAAGCCCTTTTAGGTTGGTGGAAGGAGAGGACCCGCCCATTGCCCTTTAACACGCTGAACATCCACAAGATTATTCGGCGGACCCAGATCAGCCATCAGTTTGGTGTCAATCCTGCCATGACCAACAAACAGTAGTCGGGGTTCACTCACGCCCGGCGTTTTAAACCAATACCATCCGGGACAGTCAGGTGTTGTATGACTCCAGGTCGGAACCACGTGGCGCAGGTCACGTTCCAGTTTAGCTTGCACCTGGTTCGCGTCATGCTGTCCCAGTAATGATTGAATGCCTGTATACAGTGCTTCCGCATGAGCGTGCAATGTCATGGTACTGAGAATCCTTTCGTTTGGACATTCTTGAATGATCGCCACCCAACATACGTCATTTTCTTTCCGGGACTCAACTGTCCGCATGATCCTGGAAACATTTGGCGTCTCTTCCGGTTCAATGTTTTTGCCAATCAAAAACCTGTAACCTCGTTGGTCCTATCAATGTGTAGAGTGTACGGCATTAGCAGTCAGTTGAGCAGGGTGCTTCACGGAAACACCAGCACTGGCTCATTGGAAAATAACATAGGAGGCAACATGGATTGGGTAACCGTGATGGGGTATGTCGCGGGGGCATGTACGACTTCGTCGTTTCTTCCGCAGGCGATTCAAATCGTGAAAACGAAACATACCAAAGATCTTTCCCTGAGCATGTATTCGATTTTGACCTTAGGCTTAATTCTCTGGAGCGTGTATGGATTGATCAATCATGACTGGCCATTAGTCATCGCTAATATGGTGACGTTGTTTCTGGCTGGCTGGATTTTTATTCTGAAGCTCCGGTACGGGTAGGGCATGACCATGATGAACTGAAGACTGTGTTGGTTGCCTGATGTCCGTAATTTTACCGATCACGCCTTGGCCTATAACATGGCTCCTCTCCACGCAACAGGAATTTTTTCTTAGGAATCTACGCTTCCTCCGGTGGGATATACACCTGCCCTTCGCAAACGCTAGGGGCAGAGCTGCTTGTGCTCACCATCTGTATATCTTGACACAGTTAGAACTGAGATCTGGTTAAATACCTTCCGGATGCCGGTATGATTCCCCACGTTCCTCTCATCGCAAAATCCTGAGACGGCCATGATTTTTGAACACGGTCACTGTGTGCAGCAGGTCACCCAATAACTTGATATGCCCGACATGGTATCCTCACCCCCTCCTTCTCCCCTAGGGCGACCGGTTATCCCAAAAAGTATTTGGGCGCTGGTCTTGGTGAGTTTGTTTATGGATATGTCTTGAGAGCTGATTCACCGCCTGCTCCCGGTTGACCTCATTGAGGGATTTGCTGAAGCCACGGCCTTACTGTCCAAGATGTTATTCCGGCGTGCTAAGTGATTATTGGGATAAACGCATGCAGCTAACGGTAATTGGCTATGGCATGGCTGCAGTCACGAAGCCGGTATTTCCGTTAGCGTCCAGTTTGGCCACCGTTTTTCTCGCGCGGTTTCTGGACCGCATAGGGAAGGGCATTCGTGGGGCGCCGCGTGATGCGCTTATTGGAGAGTTGGCGCCGCCGAATTTGCGGGGGATCTGTTACGGGCTTCGCCAATCGCTCGATACCGTCGGCGCGTTCCTTGGTCCGTTGATGGCCATGGGATTGATGGTTCTGCTTGCTAATGGTATTCGGTCCGTATTGTGGGTTGCCGTCATCCCCGCAGTACTGGCCGTGGTCCTTCTTGTTGTCGGTGTTCAGGAGCCTTCATCTCCTCATCCTGAGGGAGGGCTTCGAAGGAGTATTCGGCTGAGTGATCTGTAGCGGATTGGTCCTGCCTATTGGTGGGTTGTTTTGTTTGGAGGGTTGTTAACCCCTGCCAGATTTAGCGAAGCGTTCCTTGTTTTACGGGCAGAACATGTCGGGTTATCGGTGACATTTATTCCAATAGTGATGGTTGTGATGAGTGTGACCTATTCGGCGTCGGCCTATCCCTCAGGCAGGCTTGCGGATAAGATGAGTCGCTGTCCTATCCTGATCACCGGTTGTTTGGTCTTAATCATAGCTGATGTGATTCTTGCTGTAGCCGGCGATGTGGGGATGGTGTTGGTTGGGGTCGCAATCTGAGGCCTGCATATGGGCCTCACGCAAGGCCTCCTGGCCACTCTCACTACGGAAGCCTCACCGCCTGAACTTCGCGGACGCGCGTTTGGTGTATTCAGTTTCGTAAGCTGGGAGTTACTCCTCTGTGCAAGTGTGCTGACAGGTTTCCTCTGGGACCAGTTCGGTCTGTCAGCCACCTTTCTGAGTGTAGCGGTCATGAAGGCTAACGCCCTGCTCGGGTTTGTCGTCCCGAATCCGGATACTCTTCATCCGAAACGGGGATAATCGTGGACGGTGTTTTCACGGAATAAGGAGAATATATGAATGCCGTGTATTGGTATGCCGGTGCTGCGCTGGCCGAAATTAGCGGGTGTTTTGCCTTCTGGGTCTGGTTAAAACTTGGACGTTCGGGGTGGTGGACATTGCCAGGCATTGTGAGTTTGATTGTGTTCGCCCTGTTATTGGCCCGAACGGAGGCCGCATTTGCAGGGCGAGCCTATGCGGCATATGGCGGAGTGTATATCGCGGCCTCTCTCTTGTGGCTCTGGGGTGTTGAGCGGATGCAACCGGATCGTTGGGATTTGCTCGGGGGAGGGCTGTGCCTTGTAGGAGCGGCAGTGATTCTTTGGGGCCCTCGTCCCTATTGATACATTGGAGAGTAAGGAAATGCCGGGTGGTTTGCAATCATCAGGCTTGCGGCTGCTGCAGGGGAGCTTGTGAGCGTTGACGAGGGGGTATTTGCTTCCGCCTCGTCAACTCGTGGGTCTTCGCCTATTGGGCCAGAATGCCCGGAGCTATTTTTTGCTTTTTTTCTCGGCCCGCTTTTCTTTCATGGTTTTAGCTGGCTTCTTTTTGGTTTCTTTGCGTGCGTCCTGGTTCTTGCCCATGGGTGTGCTCCTTGTGTTGTAAGTGGTGCGGCCTTTTTACTGCGCCGTTCGGAGGCGAATGGTAGCGAACTCGGGAGAAAAAGTATAGATGGCGTGATGTGGAAAGTTGGAATGTGTAGGTAAATGAAAGGGGAGGAGAGGTTCTGGACGGAGACCTCTGGTGGATGGCACATGTTCATGGTGCCGGTGGAAACGTGAATGGGCTGCATGGTAAAAGATGGGAATAATTGAGAGGGTGTCCGACATGGCTTTCTAAAGGAGCGCACGATGGCTGATCAATGGATGCTGCGTGGTGTCGAGTTTTCCAATTGCAACTGCTCCTATGGGTGTGGGTGCCAGTTTAATGCCCCCTCGACGAATGGATTTTGTGAAGCGATGGGCTCGGGGTATATTGAAGAGGGGTTTTTCAATAACATCCGTTTGGATGGATTGAATTACGTCATGCTCTTGCAATGGCCCGGGGAAATTGCACAGGGAAATGGAACGCAGCAGGTTTTGATCGATGCACGTGCGAATGCCTCGCAACGTGAAGCCCTCCGGAAAATATTACATGGCGAGGCGACCACCCCGGGTGCTACTCACTTTTTTGTGTTCAATAGTACGATGTCTAACGTGTTGGAACCGCAGTTTGTTCCTATTGATCTCTCCATAGATGTCGACGGGAGAAAGGCCACCGTCAATGTGCCGGGCTTGGTCGAATCGATGGGTACACCCATTCCCAATCCTCATACCGGAAGAGACCATCGTGCCAGGATTAATTTACCGGAGGGATTTGAATACACCGTGGCCGAAGTGGGTAATGGATCGACGAAGGCCCAAGCTGGAATTGCGTTGAACCTGTCTAATAGTTACGGGCAATTTAATATTCTTCACATGAATCAGGATGGAGTGATCAGGGTCTGAAATTTTGAGCGAGGCGTTCACCCCTGTCAGGGACTTTTTCGTTGCCCATCGTTTTTTTTTGGAAATTGAATTGGCGGAGTTTTGCCCACGTCGTTTACGTTCTCGCTGTTTGGCTCAGGGAAGACCTTGTTGTTGCCCACGAGTCGACACGCTCTTGCTGCCAGGTCCTTAGCAGCGGGATTCTCATTGAGGGCTGTGAGATTTAGGGATTGTGGAACTGAATGCACTGGCTCCATGCGCGTTTTTTCTTTGGTGTCCTCCTTCCGGTTTTTCAACATACCTGTCAGTTGCTGATTGTTTCAGGGCTTCTTATAGTCCATTTCCATGAGCCCCTCTCCTGCGCCTTCCTTTTCTTTGTTACCCAAGCGTGATCGAATCACAATTCTCTCAGCCCTGATTGGGGTGATTACTTTAGCCTGGGCGTATGTCCTGTATCTCTGGGCAAAGATGCCCATGATGAATGCTGACGCGCCTGAGGCCATCCTGCAGTTGCATCCGTGGATACCGGTGGACTTTGTGTTTGTGTATTTGATGTGGGCCGTCATGATGGTCGGGATGATGTTGCCGGGTGCTGTCCCGATGACCTTGTTGTATGCAGGTATGGTCCGTAAGGCCGAGCGGCAGAGCACCCCCATGGCTCCGACGGGGGCCTTTGTTGGTGGCTATTTGGCTCTATGGAGTGTGTTTAGTGTGGCCGCGACTCTCGTGCAATGGGGATTGCATGAAATGGCCATGCTTTCGCCCATGATGAAGGCCAAAAGTCAGGTCGTAGGAGCCGCGCTGTTGATCGTCGCAGGCCTATATCAAATGACCCCGTGGAAGGCTGCGTGCTTAGATCATTGTCGGGCACCTGCTCATTTTATTACCGAGCATTGGCGACCAGGCGTTTGTGGCGCGTTTCGCTTGGGGCTTCATCATGGTGCGTTTTGTCTGGGCTGCTGTTGGGCCTTGATGGGGTTGTTGTTTGTGGGTGGAGTGATGAATGTGCTCTGGATCGCGGTGATCACAGTCTTTGTTTTTTTAGAAAAGGTATTGCCGCAGGGCATCTGGAGTGGAGCCTTGGGAGGGGTTTCCGGGATCGGCTTGATTGTGTGTGGACTGGGGGTGTTGATTGTGACCTGATGGATTGTCGGATATTGGAATATCCTTGTTCCGGCTGGGCCCGATTACTTTCTGGGTGAATCCTGTGTGACGACGACCACGCCGTCTTCGGTGACAGAAAAGCGTTGACTGTCGTGCTCGAGATCGTGACCGATGGTGGTATCGGGAGGAATGACGACGCCCTTATCGATGATGGCCCGGCGAATACGGGACCGTTCGCCGATTTTGACATTTTCCATGATGACGGAGTCGCGGACTTCGGCATGAGGCTCGATGCGGACATTTGGTGAGAGCACACAATTTTGCACCAGACTTCCGGAGATAATGCAGCCTCCTGAGACAATAGAATCCAGTGCCATGCCTCTGCGCCCTCCCGTGAAGTCATCGGCGAAGACAAATTTGGCTGGCGGGTATTGGCCCTGATACGTGCGAATTGGCCAGGCCTCATCATAGAGGTTGAGGTGGGGATCAACCCCGACGAGATCCATGTTGGCTTCGTAGTAAGCGTCCAGGGTACCAATGTCCCGCCAGTACTTGACTTGTTTTTTGTTTTTATCTTCAAAATTATAGGCGAAAACTTTTTTGTTGTTTTGAATCATGTTGGGAATGATGTTTTTCCCAAAGTCATGGGCCGTGGCCATTTCGGAATCTTTTCGCAATTCCTCATAGAGGTGGTCTGTGCGAAAAAGGTAAATGCCCATGGAAATAAACGCATGCGTTGGATTCTCAGGTAGGTGAAACGGGTTGGCCGGCTTTTCTTCAAATCTGGTGACACGGTTGGATGCGTCTACCCCAAGGACCCCGAACTGCCGAGCTTCTTCGACCGGCCATTCAAGCGCGCCCACGACGGCATCCGCCTCCGTCTCCTGCATGAACCTGAGCATGTCAGCATAGTTCATTTTGTAAAGGTGATCTCCGGCCAGCACCAATAAAAACTTCGGGCGTTCCTGTTCCAGCAGAAACAGGTTTTGATGGACTGCGTCGGCTGTGCCCCGGTACCATTCGGCGCTGATACGTTGTTGCGGTGGGATGGAAAAGATGAATTCCCCCAGCTCCGGGTTGAAAATCGACCAGCCTCTTCGGATGTGGCGGTCTAATGAGTGGGATTTATATTGAATGAGCACGGCAATTTTGCGAAGCCCCGAATTGAGGCAATTGCTCAAGGTCACGTCGATGATGCGGTATTTGCCTCCAAAGGGCACTGCAGGTTTGGCGCGGTGTTGGGTGAGCGGGAGGAGTCGTTCGCCGCGACCACCGGCAAGGATCATGGTATAGATATCAAGCATGGGGGACTATGATATCAAATGGCCCGGATGGAAGGAATGGGTTTCGTACTGGCTGTTGCCTGGCGCGCAAGCCAAGGGCTGTCAATGGAGGTTAGATTAGCCGGAAGGGTCTCAGTAACTTATGCCGGCTTTGCCGGAGTATTCAGAAGTGCCTTGATGGCCGACTCGAGGTCTGAGGGTTTCGTTGCCGGGGCATAGCGTTCTTTGACTGCACCGGTTTGGTCCACGAGAAATTTCGTGAAGTTCCACTTGATGGCTTCTGATCCAAGCACTCCCGGTGCCTCGGCTTTGAGATGTTTGAAGAGGGGATGGGCATCCGGCCCATTGACGTCCACTTTGGCAAACATGGGAAAGGTTACTCCATAGTGTGTTTGGCAGAAGGTGAGGATTTCTTCGTTCTCCCCCGGGTCCTGACTTCCAAACTGGTTGCAAGGAAATCCAAGAATTTCCAGGCCCTGGGCCTGATATTTCTGATAGAGATCTTCGAGCCCCTGGAATTGAGGGGTGAACCCGCATTTGGAGGCCGTATTGACGATCAGTAAGACCTTGCCCTTATTCGTGGCAAGGATTTCATCCTTTCCCTGGATGCTCTGGCAGGAGATGTCGTAAATGGTGCTCATGGGTTTTGTTCCTTTAACATTATGGAGTTCGAGTGACTGAAATGAGGCAGTGTTTCACTCTACTCGGTTCATTGGTCCGAGATCGTATCATTTGGATATAGGTTTGGCCATGCGATGTTATGGTGAAGGCAAATTTGACAGGATATGGATTGTCCTGTAATGTGTGGTCTGTTCATGTCGATTCGGTCCGACGACGGGAACATCCTACAATTCTTCGGGCCCCGCGATCGTATCGCGACCAGATCCTGCTCGGAGCGGACTACCCACCTACTTCTGCTTCACTCGGTTTTCTGACCCCGTGTATATACGATCCTTGTAACAAAAGGAATAGTTTTTATGTCTGCAACTGCGTTGTCACAGTTTGGTGCGCTTGGTGTGTCTGCTACCTTGGTTGGGGTTTTGAATAAACTCGGTATAACTGAACCGACTCCGATTCAAGTCCAGGCCATTCCCCCGGCTTTGGAAGGTCGGGATATACTGGGTTGTGCCCAAACCGGCACTGGAAAGACTGCCGCCTTTGTCATTCCGATAATTGAACGATTGGCAGATGGTCTTAAGGGCCATCCGCGTGCGATGATTTTAGCGCCAACCCGGGAATTGGCTTTTCAAATTCAAGAAACAGTTGATAAGTATGGGCGCGTGCGCGGGATTTTTGCGACCACCCTTGTGGGTGGCGCTGATATGCATGCGCAGGTCCGCGGGTTACGGCAGCGTCCGGATATCATCGTGGCCACGCCGGGTCGTCTGCTTGATCATATGTGGCAGGGAACGGTTTCCTTTGCCAAGCTTCAGATGGTGGTTCTGGACGAAGCCGATCGGATGCTTGATATGGGGTTTGCCCCTCAGCTCAATCAGATCATTGAGGCCTTACCGGAAACCCGGCAAACCTTACTCTTCTCGGCCACGATGCCAAGTAACTTGGCGGATTTGGCGCGCATGTCTCTCAACGATCCGTTTAAAGCCTTGGTGGCGAAATCGGCCACACCGGCTGAAGGGGTCACCCATACCGTGCATCACACGGCCAATTCGGATAAAACCTCCCTCCTGCTCTCTATTTTAAAGGAGACAGAAGGGTCGGTCCTCGTGTTTACCAGGACCAAGCATCGAGCTGACCGGATCGGGGAAACTCTGGAAAAGGTCGGTTGTCGTGTTGCGGTGTTGCATGCCGGACGACGGCTGCCTCAACGCCGCGCCGCGCTGGAAGGGTTTCGCCGTGGACGTTTTGAAATCTTAGTCGCGACCGATATTGCGGCCCGTGGGTTAGACGTGGACAATATTCAACACGTGATTAATTATGATTTGCCTCATGTGCCGGAAGATTATATCCATCGTATTGGTCGGACGGCGCGTAAAAATACCACAGGTTGGGCCACCAGTTTTGTGACCGGTGAGGATAACCGTTCATTACGAATGATCGAAAAGTTGCTGGGGAAGGCGGTTCCCTGCGCCCCTGGAAGCCGGCCGCCAATGCCGGCCACTTCACCCGAGAGACGTGGGCCTCGGCCAAATTCGGGAGGGAGGGGCTTTGGCGCTTCACGATCTGGGAGCCCGGCTCGGCATGACCGACCGGCTGGCCGCCGACCGCGTCCATCCACCTTAGCTTCCTAACCCCTCACACGTAGCCTCTTTATCTTCATAAAGGGCATCGCGGGTTTTTCTTGAAGCCCGGATCTTTTGGTCCGGGCTTCCTTGTTTTTAAATGGTCTCTGTCTCTCCATATCCCTTTCCTTCTCCTTTTATTCCAGGTTATGACTCCACGTTGTTCGTGGGATTTTTGGCTGATTCGATAAAGACCTGCGTTACCTTTTCCCGTATGAAAAATTACAGAGGTTGTGCCTCGCACTGTGGCGATCGTGGTTCTGGGCTCAAAGGTGAAACGTGAATTGTTCGGCGTTCGAAATTCTGTTGGACAAGTGGTCAGAATTGGTGGGTATCGCTTTCGGGTCGGGGTGTCACGGAATCTCAAGCTTAGGTGTTAGGTTTTGACCTTAACGATTCCGTGTATGCTTCGGTGGCGAAGGGGATGGAGATGTTTAATGTTGACGAGGTGGTTGAAATTGGTGTGGTTCATGACTCGGTCCAGGTGGTGCCCTGGTGGTCGTTGAGATCAGGCCGTTACTCACTAACCAGCATCGGGAAACGAAAGATTTTATCTTCACCACTCTATCCAGCCAAATTGAAGGTGCTAGATGACCTTATGCGGGTGCCAATCGGGTCTACGCGTCAGGCAATGCAAAGATTTTGCTCATCGCGAGTTAGCTAGAAGGAGGTACCCATATTCGGACCCTTATGGGGGATCACTATGGAAGAGCGATATGCAACAAAAAACTTGTTGCGCACCATCGGAGGCAGGCCTTTTCGAATCTTTCTATTTGAATCAATGATTCGTGCCATATGTGGAGGAGGGTTTGGCGTGATCTTGGGGTCCCGGGAGCGTAGCTGCTAAAGATCGTCCTCGGGGTTTCCGGTTTAGGTTGATGAGCAATAGCTTCTTGTTGGTCTTCTTGTAGCCATCGCGACCAACTTGCTTTTCAGTGTGACTTGTGTTCGACGCGCGATCCGGATTAACCCGGTCGAAGCTCTCCATGTCGAATAATGGCCGTTTGGGAAGGGCCTGTGTCCTGGATTATTGAAGAATGGGGACGAAACCATCCATTTTGCACTAGAATTCGGTGGTAGTGAAATATTTTCATAACATTATCTATGGAGGTGGTGACGATGCGTGTACCATCCTGGATCTCTCGGCTCACTATTGCCCTATTGTGCATGGGGCTCATGGCGGGTTGTGCTTCCTATTCAACTGGTACGGTCAATCCACATGTGGCGGAAGCATTAACGCATGCACAGGAAGCGGTAGATCATGGTGGCATGGGGCATGCCGAGGTGATTGTGACGCATGCGGAAGCTTCCCTTCAACATGCGCAGGCCGCGAAAAACGACATGAATAATCCTCACCTTGATGCGGCGATTACCGAGTTAGGGGAGGCCATTACCCATGGCAAAGCCGGCCATGCTGATGTGGCGACCGATCATGCCAAATCTGCCACAATGCATTTAAAAGAAATTGATGGAATGATCCCTATAAAAGAAAGTAATGAAGTGACGCCCTCATCGGGGTATTATTGAAGGGGCTCTCTGCAGGATGTTTCTGGGAGAGGTGATGGTGGGCCGGGGAAACAAGAACCCCGCCTGAATGGGCGGGGTTCTTATTTGTGATATTCCCGTAACTTTAGTGGGCAGTTTTAACGTCCAATATTTTTACGTCAAAGTAGAGTGTTTTTCCCGCTAAGGGGTGATTGAAGTCTAAGACGACCACTTGTTCTTTCACTTCCGTCACGGTCGGGGTGACCATTCGCCCCTGGCCATCTTTTCCTTGTAATTTTACTCCGACTTTTCGTGCATCAGTGGGAATTTGATCAATAGGGACTTCTTGGATGGCCTGAGGGTCGATAGTGCCATATCCCTCTTCCGGGGAAACCTTCACCTGTTTACTTTCGCCCGCCTTCATGCCATCCAGGGCAGTTTCCAGTCCAGGAATGATTTGGTGGGATCCCTGGGTAAATGTCAACGGTTCTCCGCCCACGTTGCTGTCAAGCACCTCTTTGTTTTCCAACGTCAAGGTATACTCCATCGAGATGGATTTTCCTTCGGAAACGGTCATGGGTGAGCCTCCCTCTTGTGATTCTGCCTGTGCAGATGCGGCCATTCCTGAGGCCACCAACAAGGAGCAACAGACAATCCGAGCCAATACATGCAGTGCCATGAGACTGATCCTCCGCAAAAATTATTGCTGATATAACAGTTGGCTGGAAATGGGGGCGGTTTAGAACGGGATGGGGAACAACCGTTTGCTTCCAGACTGTTGGTGAACGAATGCAATAATCTATCAGAAATTTTTTTTCTTGGCTATGTGATCAGGGAATATTCTGCTGCTAGGGGAAAAAGATGGCTGAGATTCATGAAAACCTCTAAAGTTGTGAACTGAGGAAGACCAGAGAGTCGGATGGTTCGGGGGAGCCTCCTAGCCTGGCTCTCCTCCTTCGACTATTCCTGGCCTGGGAACCTCGCTATACTAGGCCGAACAGTGTTTTGTCGTGATCTTTCGTTTGCGAGTAGGATGTTTAGTTCCCTTTAAGATTTCTCTCTTGGACCGGAGGAGGAAAGGCCCAAAATGGAACCCAACGAACGGATGGTGAAAGCGAAACAACAGGTCTCCCAACATCGGCGGGAGTTCTCCTGTCGGGAGGTGGATGAACCTCAGGATGACCGTGTTCCGCCCGGGCAACATGTGGTGAATAATTTTCCAGTCCTTGATTTAGGCTGTAAGCCGGAGATCGTGTTGGCGGAATGGGCCTTAAGTATTGATGGATGCGTGGCCAATCCGTTGACCTGGGATTGGGAGGCATTTCAACGACAACCCCAGGTGCAGCTGACCGCTGACTTTCACTGTGTGACGTCCTGGAGCATGCTGGATAATGAGTGGGGTGGTGTGAAATTTCAACATCTGTTGGATTTGGTTCGTCCCTTGCCGGAGGCGAAGTACGTGTTATTCGAAGCCTTTGATGAATATACGACCAATGTTTCTCTTAAGGTCTGCAATGATGATGATGTGCTTTTGGCCACCCATTGGAGCGGGAGGCCATTGACCAGAGATCATGGTGGTCCGGTACGGGTGATTATTCCCAAACGTTACGGATGGAAAGGGGCAAAGTGGGTCAAAAAAATTACCTTTTCCGAGTGTGACCAAAAGGGGTTTTGGGAAGTGCGGGGGTATTCCAATACCGCGCTTCCATGGGACAACGATCGTTATGGTTGAGCGTGAGGTTCGGCTTCCTGTAATCAAGCGTTTTCCTTTCTTTTCTGTGCATTCTCCCTGTAGTTATTCCGGTGCGTGATCCTTTTTGTATTACCAAAGTTGAAGCGTGGCCAATCGCCTTGCCGCTCCTGGCCCCGTTTGTCGTGGCATCAGGAGCCATGACGGTGGCTCACAATGTATTTGTCCGTGTCACGCTTCGCAACGGGGCGTACGGTTTTGGGGAAATGGCACCGTTTCCTGATATTTCAGGTGAGGATCAGGCGAGTTGCTTGCGAGTCTTTCCTCTTGCAGCCAAGGCATGTCTGGGACAATCTGCCACTCATTTCAGGAAAATAGCACAGCAGCTTCGTGAGGTGGCCACCCAGACTCCTGCTGTTCGATGTGGTCTTGAAACGGCCCTCCTTGATGCGTGGTGTCGTGGCATGGGTATTCCATTGTGGGGACTGTGGGGAGGGGCGGATGTGCGACGACAGCAAACCGATGTCACGTTGCCTATTGGACTACTCGACCAGGTTGTTGACACCGCCCGAGCATGGTATGCGAGGGGATTCCGGATATTTAAAATGAAAGTCGGTTTGGAGGTGGATGAGGATATCCGGCGAATTGAGGCCGTGTGTGCCGCATGTCCCGATACGAAGCTTGTGCTTGATGCCAATCAAGGTTTTTCATTGGAGCAGGCAAGTGAGTGCATAAGAGCAATAGAGCGATTGCATCTACCTGTGATGTTATTCGAACAACCGGTCGCCCGGGAGGATGTTGAGGGATTTGTGGCCTTGCGACGGACAGGAACGATTCCTCTTGCCGCTGATGAATCGGTTCGATCCGTCGAGGATGCCCGACGATTGATTGAACAAAATGCAGTGGATGTGTTGAATCTCAAAATTACGAAGTGCGGGGTGGTGGAGTCCATGGATATTGCCGGGTTGGCCCGCGCCTCAGGACTCAGGCTTATGATTGGTGGCATGGTAGAAAGTCGTGTGGCGATGGGCTGTTCCTGGAGTCTGGTGTTGGGATTGGGAGGATTTGAATTTTTAGATCTTGATATGCCGCTCCTGTTGTCAGATGATCCGGTTCAAGGCGGGTATGCGTATAAGGGATCGGTCTTGGAGCCATGGGAAGAGTCCGGGCTTGGGATGGAGATGAGGGAAGAGCCCTCATCGGTGATCGTTCTTGAATAGGGGGAGGGTTGAGCTAGGAGCCTGTCGGACTTAGGATGAATCGGCTGCAAAAGTGTCTAAGCGGTCCATATTTCGCCGCTTTCTTGGACCATAGTCCCACTATGGGCCAGCGAAATCGTCAAAATCTGGCCTCGCTCAGCCGCTTTTTCGCTCTCGATCCCCTAAGTCCGACAGGCTCCTAGAATGCCAGCAGCATTTTCATTCCTTGGTTGTGCACAGAAATCTCCATCGCACGGGCGGCGGTCCAATTGTTAAACGCTTTTTTTTGATTAGATGAGGACCAGTCTTTCTTGCCGCAAGTCTCAAGACACGTTTGGCAATCCCTTTTCACATGGGCAGGTGTCGTAATGATGGAATTTCCGGATTCAAGAGTGGGTTGCTTGCCAGAATTCTCATTTACTGGGTAGGATTATTTAATGTTCGGATTAGAGATGTTGCTTAAACAGGATGGTGAATAATGGGAATCGGTAAACGAATGATGGGATGGAGCAAGACCCTCGGACTTGTGGGGCTGGTGTGGTTCGTCAGCGGAGGGATAGTGTTTGGTCAGGATCTGGCCTCCTTTGAGCAACGTGTGACCCGGCATACGTTAAAGAACGGGTGGACCTTCATTATTGTGGAACGTCCAGTGGCCCCTGTCTTTGCCTTCATGACGCGAGTCAATGTGGGATCGGCTCAGGAAATCATGGGGCAAACGGGACTGGCGCATATGTTTGAACATATGGCGTTTAAAGGAACACCTCACATTGGAACGACCGATTACGATGCAGAAAAGGTTGCGCTAGAGGCATTGGAAGAGGCTTACCAGGCCTATCAACAGGAAAAGTTTGCTTCCGTCTCTGATCCGGAGACGGTGGATCGCCTGTATACCGTTTTTAAAGAACGACAACAAGAGGCTTCTGCCTATGTGGTGAAAAATGAGTTTGGTGATATTATTGAACGGGAAGGTGGGGTAGCCTTAAACGCGTTCACCGGCGCTGATGTGACCGGGTATTTTTATGCCCTTCCGGCCAATAAAGTCGAATTGTTTGCCTATCTGGAGTCTGAGCGGTTTCTGCACCCGGTCTTTCGGGAATTTTATGAGGAACGGGACGTGGTCATGGAAGAGCGTCGAATGCGGACGGAAAGCCAACCCTTCGGCCGGTTGCTCGAACAATTTGTCGCGACGGCCTATATGGCTCATCCATATCATCATCCGGTGATTGGCTTTGCCAGCGATATCCAATCCTACACGATGACCGATGCGAAGAAGTTTTATGATGCGCAGTATGTTCCTACCAATTTGGTGACGGCGATCGTCGGGGATGTGAAAGCGGAGACGGTTATTCCGATTCTCGAAAAATATTTTAATCGAATCCCCTCTGCACCCTCGCCCCCACCGCTTCGAATCGTTGAGCCTCCCTCCATCGCAGAAAAAATTGTAAAGCTGCAGGATCCTTCCCAACCGTTATATATCGAGGGTTATCATAAGCCCCCTGTGACTCATGCCGATCAACCGGTGTACGATGCGATCGACGATATTTTGACGAACGGGCGGACGTCCCGGTTGTATCGATCGCTGATACGGGACAAACGCATCGCGGTATCGGTCGGAGCCTATGGGGAATATCCTGGTGACAAGTATCCGCATGTGTGGATGGCCTATGCTGTTCCCGGCCGGGGCGTGACGAATCAGACGGTGCAACAGGCCTTACGAGAAGAATTTGACCGGCTTAAAACACAGGACGTCTCCGATGAGGAGTTGGCTCGATTTCGCACCAGGGCGAAAGCCGGGCTTGTCAGGGCCTTGAATAATAACCTGGGCATGGCGATGTACCTGACTGATTATCAGATGTTGTTTGGAGATTGGCGCGAGTTATTCCGGTCCATTGATCGGTTGGATCAGGTGACCAAGGCCGAAATTCGTCGGGTCGCCAACACGATGTTTCAATCGACGAACCGAATCGTGGGCATGATTGAAACGGTGCCTCCTGCCGGTAGTCCTCAACCAGTCACTTCCGGGGAGGGTCAATCATGAATCGCATCATGTCTCATCAGCCTGCGATGTGTGGAGGAGCCCGATGGTCAATCCTGAGAATGGGATTGGTCGTCTTCGTCATGGTTTGTGTACCAGTTTGGGTGCAGGCGCAAGTGACTAAAGTCGAGGAGTTGCATTTTCCACCCTTGCCGGAACTGGTCATTCCTGAACCTGAACGCGTGGTTCTGGATAATGGACTGGTGGTCTTGTTGATGGAAGACCATGAGTTACCGTTGGTGGGTGTATCAGCCATGATCAAAACGGGTTCCCGATTGGATGCTCAGGAAACGATTGGGTTGGCTTCCTTAACGGGAACCGTGCTTCGCACAGGCGGGACAAAAGGTCTGAGTGGAGATGCGCTGGATGAGTATTTGGAGGGGAAGGCTGCCGCGATTGAAACACATATTGGGGACTCGTCAGGAACCGCATCGATGGGTTCTCTCGCTGAAGATTTTCCGGATGTGTTGAAAATATTCGGGGATGTGTTGCGGTTTCCGGTGTTTGACCCTGAGAAGTTAAAGATTGCTCAAAATCAGGTGATGGCGGGGATTTCGCGTCAAAACGATGATCCCGATGAGATTACGTCACGAGAGTTTAAGAAGTTAATTTATGGGAAAGAATCACCCTATACATGGGAGCCGACTTACGCCTCCGTGGGATCTATCACGCGAGAGGATGTGATCCGGTGGCATGCGACATACTTTCATCCTAATCGCATCATTGTAGGTGTGAGTGGCGATTTTGAGCGAGAAAAGACGCTGGCGCTCATTCAATCGATTTTTGGTGACTGGCCCAAAGGTCCGGAGGTACCGGATGCTCCCGTCGGCATTCAGGCAAAGATTCCGGCTGGTGTGTTTTATGTTGAAAAAAACGATATGACCCAAGCAAAAATTGCTATGGGACATTTGGGAATTCGTCGGGACGATCCCGATTATTATCCATTGGTGATCGTCAATCAAATTCTTTCGGGGTCATTTGGTGCCCGATTATTTTATAACATCCGGTCCAAGCAAGGGCTGGCCTATGATGTGCACGGTGGCGTTGGCTTGCAATGGGACTATCCAGGCATGGCCATGCTCTCGATGTCGACTAAAACGGAAACGACGGGGAAGGGAATTGATGCGTTAATTGCTGAAGCTCGGAATATGGTCGCTGAGCCTCCTACGGATGAAGAAGTAACGAGCGCGAAGGCCAGCATTTTAAATTCCTTTGTCTTTTCCGTGGATTCTCCCACGAAAGTACTTGGTAAATACCTCACATACGAATATTATGGCTATCCCTCGTCCTGGCTGAGAGAATTTCGCCAGGGCATTGACAAGGTCACCACGGCTGAAATCCGAATGGCTGCACAAAAACATTTGCGACCGAAGGAGTTTGCGATTCTGGTGGTGGGCCCCCGTGCAGGCACCAAACCGGCATTGGCTCGCTACGAGAAAATTCAGGAATTGGACATCGGCATTCCAGAGCCTTCTGCCGGAATGTAGATGGTCCGCTGCATGTAGCAGGAGCTGGATGCCTCTTTGTGCTCTATGCTGAATTCAGAGAGGTTGTGACATGCTAATATTGTGGTGGGCCATCAGAGTGCGCACGGGCGTATTCTGTGCACTGTTCCTGAGTATTCTGGTCTCAGGTTGCCAGACCAATCCCTATACGAATCGCTCTCAATTGCTACTGATGCCGTCAGGGCAGATGAGTCAAATGGGGGCTGCCCAGTATAGTGACGTTTTGCAGGACCCAAAGGTCATCATATCCAAAGATCCCAAAGAAATTGAGCCGGTTAAGCGGGTCGCAGCTCGTATTATTGAGGCGGCCAAGCGTTCTAAATACGCGGATGTGGCGAAAGGATTTGATTGGGAAGTGACCGTCATTAAAGATGACAATACGAAGAATGCCTGGGCTCTGCCTGGAGGCAAAATTGCGGTCTATACCGGAATTTTCCCCATGGCCAAAAATGAGGCAGGATTGGCGGCCATTATGGGGCATGAAGTGGTTCATGCATTGGCGGAACATGGAGGTGAACGGATGAGCCAGGGACTGGTGGCTCAATTTGGAATGACCGCAGCGGCGATTGTGCTTTCGACCCAAGGTCAAAATCCGGCATTAAACGCGTTAGCTATGCAGGCGATGGGGCTTGGGGTGCAGACAGGAGTTCTGCTACCGTTTAGCCGAAAACACGAATCAGAAGCCGATTATATCGGCATCTTGCTTGCCGGCGATGGGGGGTACGATCCACGGGAAGCGATTCATATTTGGGAACGGATGGCAGCGACTTCTGATGGCGCTCCACCGGAATTTTTATCCACCCATCCAGCGCATGAAACCCGGATTGCCGATCTCACGAAATGGATGCCTGAGGCCATGGTTCTGTATGAAAATGCTTCGAAGGCACCTGTGTTCAATCTGCCCTTCATTAAACCTTCTCCTGCTCAACGTACTTCACAAGAACCGAACGGGGCTCGTTTCCGTCAATAGAGATTGTGAAAAGTGCCCAAATTGGTCTTCAAGTCTCTCTGTCTTTTCCTGAGAAGCCGGTAAATAGTAATTCAATGCACGGTATGATCGTCAGTCTCGGTCTATTTTGGCCAACAGTGGTTGCCTGCATGATGTTGGCTGGCTGTGGGAAAAGTGAGGCGGTGGTGGAAATCGCCCTTCATCCCACAAACCCCAAAATTATTTACCTGGCTACCAACGACTATATTTATAAATCCCGGGATGGAGGAATGATCTGGCAGAACATGTCTGCAGGTATGACCCATTCTCGCGTCATTGCCCTGGCCATTGATCCCTTGTTTCCAGCCAATATTGTCGCCGGGACTAAAGGGGATGCGGTGTATAAAAGTTATGATGGTGGCCAACGATGGGTATCACGACGGACGGGATTGGATGATGTGACGATTTCTTCGGTGGTCCATCAATTGGTCTTTGCTCCAGGATCCAGTGCCCATATTTTTGCCGCCACCTCATTAGGCGTGTTTGAATCAGACGATGGCGGGGAAACTTGGAGCAAACGGATGGAGGGCATGAAAGAAGTTCTTATGGTGGTGACGCTTGATTGCGATCCCCGTCAGCCCCAAACGCTTTATGCGGGAACAAGTGGAGGAGTCTATAAATCCATTGATGGCGCCCGCAGCTGGAGGATGGTCAATAATGGGTTGGTGGCCTCTGACGTGCTGAAATCTTCCAGGGCATTGGGGGTCACTCGAATCAAGGTTGACCCTCGTGAATCCGATACGGTGTATACTGCGACTCTGAGTGGATTGTACGTCACCAAGGATGGAGGTCAAGCCTGGACTCGCATTGGAGATACGCTCTCCGATCAAATGTTGAGCGATCTCATTCTCGATCATACCCACCCCCATGTCGTGTATGTGACCAATCGTGACGGCGTCTTTAGGAGTGAAGATGGAGGAATAACTTGGGAAGCTCGAAGTGCGGGCTTGACGAATGTTAATATTCGAGCTTTAGCTATGAGTGCGGTCGATTCCGATATGCTCTATGTGGGCACGAATGGAAAAGGACTTTTTCGGACGGTGGACCGAGGAATGTCATGGAAGGCTGTGCCGCTGGTTGTGGCGGAATCCCTGGAAAGTTTATCCTGAAAGGGGGATGATTTGATATCCTTCCTCTTGAAGATTAAGATCTTCCTTATCATGGATGAGTGAACGCACCTATTTGATTGATATCTGACGAAGAGTAAGGAAAGGTAACTGCTGTGGCTTTTTGGGATTCGAAGCAAGGACGAAATCGTGCGGATGCGGTCTGCTCATTTTGTGGTCGGGCAAAACCTGGAGCAACGAATTTGATCCAGGCCCCGACGAAACTGGCCTGTACGCAATGTCAGGCACCAGGGTCGGTGTTGATTTGTGCGGATTGCATCCAACAATGTTCAAAGTTTTTATCAGGCCATACCGAAGGTCAGTCCGCCATAGAGCCGCCAGCGGGTCCCTTGCCGACCCCTCCTGAAATCAAAGCGGTGCTTGACCAGTATGTGATTGGACAGGACCGTGCCAAAAAAGTTTTGTCGGTCGCCGTCCACAATCATTATAAACGTGTGTTTAGCGGCAAAGACTTGCCTGATGTGGAATTAGAAAAAGGGAATGTGATGTTGATCGGGCCGACTGGAACCGGCAAGACCTTACTGGCAAAAACCCTAGCGAAAATTTTGCATGTGCCCTTTGCCATTGCTGATGCCACCACGGTGACGGAAGCGGGATATGTCGGCGAAGATGTGGAAAATGTAGTCTTGAAGTTGTTGCAGTCGTGCGATTTCAATATGGCCAGAGCCCAAGTGGGCATTATCTATATCGATGAAATTGATAAGATTAGCCGGAAATCTGAAAGCGCATCTATTACGCGGGATGTCTCTGGGGAAGGTGTCCAACAGGCATTGCTAAAATTGGTGGAAGGAACATTATGTAATGTGCCTCCCAAGGGGGGTAGAAAACATCCTGAGCAGGAATTTCTTAGAGTGGATACGACCAATATTCTCTTTATTTGTGGCGGTGCGTTTGTCGGAGTGGAGGATATTATTGCTCAACGGACCAATCAGAAGCGAATGGGTTTTGGGGCAGTTTCCACTAATGGTCAGGGATTGACCTCTGATCAATTAATGGGAAAACTCAAGCCGGAGGATCTTTTGAAGTATGGACTCATCCCTGAATTTGTGGGCAGGTTTCCGATTCTGGCCTCTCTGAATGATTTGCGCGTGGAGGATATGGTTCGAGTCCTACAAGAACCGAAAAATGCTCTGCTGAAACAATATCAAGCGTTATTTCAATTAGATGGGGTGCAGTTGGATTTTACCCCTGAGGCGGTTCAGGCCATTGCCACCAGAGCCTCGTCAATGAAAACCGGAGCCAGGGGATTGCGTTCTATTCTGGAGGAAGTCATGCTGGATTTGATGTATGATGTTCCAGCCCTGAAAGACATTAAGCGAGTTGTGATTACCGAAGACGCCATTGATGGAAAGGGTGTTCCCCAATTAATTTCCTGAAAATAATGCTCTAGAGTAGTGGTTTCCCACCTGGGGTCTGTTGCATTCTTTCCCATTCTGACTTATGCTACTTAAAAGAAATTCATCACGACATTCGGGCCACGTGGTGGATGTTTGAGTGACGGGCCCATCACTGATGTTGTTTTGCCAAGGAATCCGCAAGGAGTCTGATTGGAAGTTAGTCCTAAGTCGCCATCTGGTTTGCGTTCTCGGGCCGTTCCTTCCCTTCTCTTTTCTTCGAACCATGCAAAACAATATCGCATTTAGAAGGAGGGACCCCGATGGGTTCAAAGATCTATGTGGGTGGCCTGCCGTATTCCACGGCGGAGCAGGAATTGGCTGACCTTTTTGGGCAGCACGGCGCCGTGACGTCGGCTAAAATTATTACGGACAAGTACACCGGGCAGTCTCGGGGGTTTGGTTTTGTGGAAATGGCCTCAGATGCTGAAGCCAAGGCCGCGATCGAGGCGCTGAACGGGACCGAAATGGGAGGGCGTACCCTGACGGTCAATGAAGCAAAGCCCCAAGCGCCACGAACCGGATTTGGTGGTGGCGGTGGTGGCGGAAATCGTGGCGGCGGCGGAAACCGTGGTGGCGGTGGAGACCGTTGGTAACTCACTAAGTCACTAAAGGTTACTTTTCAATAGAAGCAGGGGATCCGGTAACGGATCCCCTGCTTTTTTTATACCTTGGGTAATGGTCAGGAAACATTGTAGAATGAAATGGCAACTGTCGCCCAAGATGACTCGTCAGTGGTTTTAATGTGTATCACGGCTTTCATGTTCCAATTGAACTAGAATGGAATGACATATACGATGAGCGATTCTTCAGAATTTTCTTACTCCCAGGATTCTTCTCCGTCGGCTGGTTCCTCATTTTCAAAATCATCCCGTCAGTCCGGGGATTCTCCATTAGCACTCATTGACCAATGCTTGGCATCTTTGCCTGAAGGGGATCAACGAATTCCCTTGCTCTATCAACTTCGACACCGGCTTGTTGAACAAACGACGGTTTCCCAACAACAGGAAGCCGACATGAAAAAACTCCAGGGGGTGCTTGAAAAACTAACGGCCCCGGCGAATCGAATCGGGACGTTGTTGGGTCAGCCTGATAAGGGCGTAGCCAGAATCATGGTTGGTGGGGCGGAATACTATGCCAATGTCGATCCGAGGCTCGAGAGGGATGGCTTTAAGGTTGGACATCAGATTTTGGTGAATGAGGCGTATGTCGTCATCCGGTCTCTCGGGTATGACCGGAGTGGCCCGATCGTAAAAGTTCGCGAGATATTAGGTGATGGGCGTCTTCGTATTGACCAAGAGGCTGGCAGACAAGGCATTCTTATTCAACGGGCTGATGATCTTGCCTCTGCGGACCTGAAGGTTGGCGACGAGGTTCGATTGGACCCGACTCACAGGATTGCCATTGAACGTTTGGAGAATTCCCAAGGCCAATCGCATCTTTTAGCGGAGTTGCCAACTGTGCGGTGGGAGCATATTGGTGGCCAGCAGGAAGCCATTGGGGCCATTCGCCGGTCAATAGAATACCCGCTCCTGCATGAAGGATTATTCTCACGGTATCAATTTCAGCAACCCAAGGGGTTTCTGCTGTATGGCCCCCCGGGGTGCGGAAAAACGTTGATCGGTCAAGCCACGGCTGCAAGCCTTGGGCAACTCTTAGCGCAAGAACGCGATACCATCACGCCCATTGTTGGGAATCAGGGGCAAGATTCTCTTTCACAGCTTCCACCGATCGAGGGCGGGGTGTTTCTGCATGTTAAAGGTCCGGAAGTCCTGAATATGTGGGTCGGGGAATCAGAACGAATCATCCGGGATTTATTTCTCCAAGCCCGGCAACAACGACAGGCCGGAAAGTTACCGTTTATTTTTATCGATGAAGCGGAATCCATTTTAGGGACGAGACGGGCGGTGCGATCCTACAATGTCTCCAACACCCTGGTGCCGATGTTTTGCGCCGAACTCGACGGGATTGAAAGCCTTTCCCAGGTGGTGGTGATTTTGGCCTCGAATCGTCCGGATATGATTGACCCGGCAGTGCTGCGTCCTGGAAGAATTGATCGAAAAATTAAAGTTGGCCGACCTGGGCGAAATGATGTTGGGGAAATTTTGCGTGTCTATTTGACGGCTGATCTTCCGTACGAAACGAAGAAAGGTACTGGCAGCATAGAAGATGAAGGGATGCCGGTGTCGCGCATCATCGACGGACTGTTAGAGAATCTCTTTCAGCGGAGCCAGGAGAATCGAGTGTTGGCTATTCGATTGCGTAACGGACGGCGAGATATTCTCTACCGTCGGGATTTATTGAGTGGAGCGGTGTTGGCGGGAATCGTCCGTCGTGCCAAAGAACGGGCCATTGAACGGGCGATTCAAGCGGGTGACCAGGAACCATCGGGGCTGAGTCTTGATGATTTACTCATTGCCACCAATGAAGAATTCAAGGAGAGTGAAATATTTCCCCCAGATGATTCAGCTGAGGAATGGTTGAAACTCTTGGATTATCACCCGGACCAGGTTGTCGGAGTGTCCTCCCTTCAGTCAGGAAAGGACGGAGAAGAGCATCGGACCTCTCAAATTGTTTAAACCTCTCTTTCTCGAAAGCTTTACCAAATGGGGCACCCTCAGCTGAAAGACTGGAAGATATGAACCCGATTCGCCTCTTTGGTATTGAGACCGAGTACGGGATTGCGCGGGAGGATGTCGTGACAGCCGATCCTGTGGTGGAGTCCATGGAGTTGGTGCGGGCCTATCTTGACGGACATTTTACCCGACGCTGGGATTATCGAGGCGAGCATCCCCATGAAGATCAACGGGGGTTTCGTGTGACCGAGTTAGCTCAGGATAAAGAAGAGGACCTGTTCGCGGAGCAGGATGCCCATCGGCCTTTTTCATTCCACGAAATGAAAAGTGACCTTGTCCTCCCCAATGGTGCACGATTTTATAATGACCACACCCATCCGGAATATTCTACGCCGGAATGCCGGTCTCTCAAGGATATGGTCGCGCATGACCGGGCTGGGGAACGAATCCTTTGGATGGCAGCGCAACGCCGAAACAAAGATCTTGGTGGCCCAATGGTTCAGCTGTATAAAAACAACACGGATTTTCATGGGCATAGTTATGGCTGCCATGATAATTATTTGGTCTCGCGCGCACTCAATTTTGAAAATTTGACTCGTGGACTCATGCCTTTTCTGGTCAGCCGACAATTGATTGCCGGCGCAGGCAAGGTCGGTCGGGAAGCGCAAGAGCGCGGGTTTGTGCCGGGTGGATTTCAATTGTCCCAACGCGCAGATTTTATGGAGGCCGAGTTGGGCGTAGATACCATGCATAACCGCCCCATTCTCAACACACGAGACGAACCGCATGCGAATCGCGAGCGCTATCGACGCCTCCATCTCATCGTGGGCGATGCCAATATGTGTGAGTATGCCACAGCCTTGAAGATAGGCACGACACGGGTGGTGTTGGATATGATTGCGGGAGGGCTCTTGCTGCCCTGTGAATTAGACTCTCCGGTGCAGGCGATTCAGGCGCTGTCCCGTGATCCTGAATTGAACACACTTGTGAAGCGGAAAGCTGGGGGCATGATTTCCGGGCTGGATATTCAACGGGAATATTTGAATCTGGCCGGGAAATTTTTCATCGAAATGGATGAAGAGACGACCTGGATTCTTCAAGAATGGGAGCATGCGTTAGACCTTCTCGAACGGGATCGATTGCAGCTTGTGGGGAAAATCGATTGGGTGACAAAATGGTGGTTACTCGAAACATTTAGACAGGCCGAGCACATCGGCTGGGACGATCCTTGGCTGGCCAGCCTGGATCTGGAATATCATAATCTGGATCCCGAGCGCGGTCTGTTTTTCGGGTTAGAAGCTGAAGGGCGAACAACCCGGGTGAGTCAGGAGCAGGAGATTCAGAAAGCCATGAAGCATGGACCGATCGATACGCGTGGAGGGATTCGGGGATTGTGTGTGCAACGATTTGAAAAAGACATTACATCGATACAATGGGAAGGGGTTCATTTCCAGGGTCACAATGGAGGACTGCATCTTGACCTGCTGGATCACCTTGAGCCTGTGTCGGTAGCTCAATGTCGGTCCGTGATTGAGCATGCCAAGACTCCCTTTGATCTAATGGAATCCATGAAAGTGGAGAATTTCCCTTAGGGGGTAGTCTTCTCATTTTGAGAGAAATCTTACCTTCACCTTGAAATTTTTTCATCAAATCTTTGGTTTGATTCGTATGCCAGCTTAGGAGCAATTTCTCCATGAAATGGTTGGTGATCTTTATGGCGAATAAGTTGGTGTTGGTGAAATGAACGAAGGGCAGCCGCCCCGAATTTCACAAAAGGAAGAAGGGAATTTTGAGAATTGTTAGTTGATCTAAGAACAAAAAAGGAAGTAATGCCTAACTCCTTTACCTTCCTTGAAAAGAATAGAGTTGTTAGACTCACTGATGGCGGGTTCTGGCTTTCTGATGAAAAAAAGATATACGAGTATCAACGGTTCACCGCACTCATTAAGGACCTTCAGAGGGAAAAAATAAAAATACTTGATGTAGGATGTGGTAAGGGGCGCGTACCAAGAACATTGGTTGAAGATTCACATATTAATGTCGAATTCGAATATTCTGGTTTTGATGTGGATCAAAATGACATTCATGAAAACATTACGTTCTTTCAGTTTGATAAACGATTCACATTTAACCATATTGATTATATGAATAAAATGTACAGCCCAAACGCTTCGACAAAGGAGCCCGTTTTTGACTTTTTAGGCGATTCATATGATTTGATTTGGGCATGGAGCGTTTTTTCTCATCTGGACATAAAAGATTTTGAAATGTATATGAGCCTCATTTCTGATAAATTGGTAAAAAATGGTTTTGCTTTTTTTACATGTTTTAGCAGATATGAGGCAAAACACAATCCCGAATTTACACCAAATTATATTTTTTTAGAGAATAGTGATTTACCTGCTAACGGTGGCAAGCAAAATAATAATGATTTAACTGCTGTTTGCTACCACCCCGGTTGGATTGATGATTTGTTAATGAAGCTAGGGTTAGAGGTCATTCTGTCCTGCTATCCCGTTTATGGTGGGAATTTTCAAACAGGTATTTATTTAAGAAAAGTGTAATAGAGAAAGCTCTGCAATTTCGAACGTCAAAATACCCTTTAACCAAATCATTCTATTTCGGCCAGAAAGCCAAAAAGCTTATGTGGAGGATGAGATTTATGAGAAACGAATGTGAGTATATCCAAACGGGTGGAGGGCTTGAACGAAAAGAGCGGCCGGTTGAACCACTTTCCAGGCCATCGGGACCTGGTGACCAGGAATCAGGTCCTAAACGACCGGAAACTGATTCCCCATCCCGTGATAATCTCATGAAACGCATGCGAAAGGTGGATCCCAAGCAGGCGGAAAAGTATCGTCAACGGACCGGGGAATAGGATGGGACAACAGGGAGATTTCCTTCAGGTTCTCCGAGAACGTGGTTATGCGGTTGACGACCTTCGTCAGTCAATCAATGGCAGCGTGCCATCCGGCCATATAGGGATTACCAGCGGCACGACGGTCTTTGCTATCAAGTATGCGGATGGCGTGCTTGTGGCTGGTGACCGCCGGGCAACGGCCGGAAATGTCGTGATGTATGATCGGACTGATAAGGTATTGGAATTGGATCGTTTTTCCGTGTTAGCCATTGCAGGGGTTCCTGCTACCGCGTTTGAAATGGCCAGAATATTAGAGCATTCCTTTAAGTATTACCGGAGAAGCCAATTGCAGGATTTGAGTTTTGAGGGAAAGTTACGAGCTTTATCCACGTTGTTGAAAAACAATGCACCTGCAGCGTTGGCAGGAACGGGAACCGTGGCGCCAGTTTTTGCAGGGTATGATCAACTTGAAGGATGCGGAAAGATTTTTTTCTACGATATCTTAGGAGCTGAGTTTGAGGCGGTGGAATATGCGGTTTCTGGCTCGGGATCTTCCACGATTCGGGGGATTTTGTTTTATATGAATCGGTGGGGAAATGGTCCCGTTGCCGAGATGAATGAAGAAGACGCCCTGACATTCGTGCTCCGTCTTATGACCAGTGCGGCAGAGTTCGATTCCGCCACCGGTGGAGTGGACGCCCAGGCCCAACTGTATCCAGTCGTCAAGCGCATTTCAGCCGAGGGGGTGAGAACCATTCCGGCCGAACGGTTGAAGTCGCTGTTTTCAGAAAAGGTGTTGAACCATGTATGAAGAACCCTATCGATGGATTGAAGCCGTCGCCAATCGGCGAAATTATCTTGACGATCAATTTACGCAAGGCAATCCGTTAGTCGGCGTCTCCTTTGCGCAAGGGATTCTTCTGTTGACCTTTAATCGGGGAACGGAAAAGATCTATGAAATTTACGATCGCATCGCCTTAGGAGGCATGGGACATCCGGCGGATCTGGAGAAGCTACGGTATAGCTTATTGGATATGGCTCACGTCGAAGGATTTCAACGGTCACCGGCGGATGTCACTGCTTCCCGCCTGATGAAAAATGGTCTAGCCCCTGCCATTAAACAGGCCTTTGAAGAAATTTTCAAGGCACCGTACATTGCTAAAATTTTGCTGGCAGAAGTCGGGGCTACTCAGGATCGTGACCGTTTGTTCAGCATCAACTATGATGGCATGTTCGAGGAACAACGGGAATTCGGGGTGCTGGCGGCCTCCCCATCCATCCGTGGGCTTCTCACTCAGGAATGGAAAAGCCATAGTCCTCTCTCTTCTTTGCAGTCTGCGGTGGAGGTGAGTCTCCGACTGTGGGGGATTGCGAGTCATCTCCAAACCTCGACTCCCTCTCCCGATACGGAAGAGGAAGGAACCACCTCTTTACCAGCCACTTCCATGTCCACCATTCCGGACGATGAGGCGATTGCTTCACGAATTCGTGAAACGCTGTCCAAAGAATCACTGGAATGTGTGTTGCTGGATCGGGAGAGCGGGAAGATGGAAACCTATCGTGCTCTGAGTCCGTCGGAACTTCAGTCCTTCATTCCTTCGGTGTTTCAACCTGCCACCTAATTCCTGGCAGAGTGAGGTCCCCATGCATAATCGAATCTTCGGCATTGAAACCGAATATGGCCTGCTCATAAAGGCCGATCAACCGGACGTGTCTCCTCCCTGGGTTGCACGCCGGATCATTGAACATTTATTTGGACAGAAAAAACATGGCGTGATTGATTGGCATTATCGTGGGCATGATGAACCTCCAGGCAATGGAGGATTTTTGCTCAATGCAGGCCGGATGTATGTGGATATGGGGCATCTTGAATATGCCTCGCCGGAATGCCATTTGTTGTGGGATTTAGTGGCTGTGGACCGTGCAGGAGATTGGCTGTTGCAGGACTGTTTAGAAGAGCTTGGCCTCTCAGAACAGGTGTCGATCATTAAAAACAATATTGATCATGAGACAGACGCAACATTTGGCTGCCATGAAAATTACCTGGTCACCAGGGATTTTCCCTTTACCTACCAAGGGTTGGGGTTGCTCATGCCGTTTCTGGTGACACGCCAGGTCTTTACCGGGGCCGGCCGAATCGGGATGGCGCGTTCCGTGGACGGCTGGATTAGCCTGGACGATATTGAAGGACGTGGGGGAGACCGGTCACGGGGATCAGTGGGAGAGGGGGTGATCTATCAAATTTCCCAGCGCCCGGATTACATCGTCAACGATTTTTTCGAATGGGTCCAGCACAACCGGGCTATTGTGAATACCCGGGATGAACCCCTGGCTGATCCAGAGCGATTCCGGCGGTTGCACCTGCTCATGGGCGATTCGAACATGGCCGAGGAAGCGACCTTATTGAAAATGGGCACGACCGGGCTGGTTCTCCAGTTGATCGAAGAAGGCTATGCTCCGCAAGGGTTGGATTTCGATGATCCCGTCCAGACCCTACGCGCCATCTCTCACGACCCTCAGCAAAAATGGATGGTTACCCTATCAACCGGCCGGCGCTTTTCAGCCTTGGATATTCAAGAGCAGTTTTGGGAAGCCGCGAACAAACAGTATGCCGGACAGGATGAGGAAACAGACTGGGTCCTAGCCCATTGGGAATCGGTAGTGAAGGATTTACGAAAAGGTTATCATGCCGTGGTTGGCCGGGTTGACTGGGCTTCTAAGCTTTCGTTGTTGGAAGCCTTTCGGGAAGCGGAGAAGTTAGATTGGGACGATCCCTGGTTAAAAAGTCTGGATTTGGAATATCACAATGTCGATCCACACGCAGGGCTGTATCATGGCATGACAGAGGAAGGCGATGCGCCGCGCTTTACGACGAATGAACTGGTCGAGTTGGCGAAAGGTCAACCACCACGAAATACCCGTGCATTTGGGCGATCCGAAGTCATTCGCCATGTCGTTAGGGAAGGGTGGGCGGATTTTTTAGAGAAGGCGTCCGGCCATCATGATCCGCGTCGCCCCCCCTATGTCATCAATTGGTCGGTTTTGCAACTTCAGGGAAGTCCGGCTTTTGTCATGGCCGATCCCTTTCGCAGCTATGTGCAGGAAAGCCGCGATTATTGCAAAGAATGGTCCTCTCGCCCCTCCCTGGAATCCCTCCCTAATAAACAAAAGACCTAATGCTCGGAGCGAGTATAGCCGGGTGACTCAGTCTGCCGTTTTCCAGTAGGGATAATTTTAACTTAATAGGGGAAGTCAAATGGACAAATGTATAGTTGAATCAAAACTTTTTTCAAACGAAATCAGCTCTAGACTACCTGAATTTCCAGAATTGTAACTCCAAGTGACAACCTAATATCTCTAGAGTCTCATCTTTTCGTGGTTTCGTGGCGGATACCCGTGTTATATCGTGGCATTCCGGCACAAAGATTTGTTGTTGAAAAGACGTCCCAAAATTTCAGTCGCTTTATTGGAAATTTCAAGTAACCCGCCGATTAGACCTTTGCTTCATGATTTGCGATCTATTAGGCGGGGATGAATTCCTTCTTTTTGTACTGTATTGCCTAGGAAAGGCCTGGGAAGGCATAATTTTAGATAACAATGGATGAGGCAGGGTGTTTGTGCTCTCCCAGGCTTTCAGAAATTCGAAACTTAAACGAAGATAACTGAGGACTTTGTTTTTATGGACCGAATAGACTTATAGGTCTATTCTGTGACTAGGGCTGGGAGGACAGAATTTCCAGAGAGAATTTGGTAACTGTCAATCCGGATGAATTCTATGACGCCTACGTTTTGTCATCAAGCGGGCTTTCTTTTATTTCAGAGATAACCCGTTGTCTGTCATTGCAGAAACTTTTTTGGACTCACGTTCAGGAAGGCAGGTCCCGGTGCGGAATAAATTCCTAGCATTGAGCGCTATTGCGTTCTTGGGGACTCCGGTAGTTAGGAATGGATATGCCTCCCTGTACTCAAATCGACATGGTTTTAATTTGAGGAATTGATTTTTTTCTTGCTGAGCTCTCCATATCTGTACCCAAAATATATCAACGCCTGTATTCTTTAAGTTATGGGATAACCGACCTCTTCCACTTATTTAACTTAACAGGATTGGGTTCTGTTCCTTCCTATCAAAGGTGGTATTTGGTGTGTACCACGATTTTTTTTGACGCTGAAGAGTATCTCTGGATGGAAAGTCATCATCTGTAATCGACTGAAAAATGTGAGCACACTTCGATCCATTGTTCAAAATTTCACTTGGAAAAAGTACTCAAAATGAAAATTAGCCCAGTACTATTTATTTCAGTCTGTTTACTCACGGTAGCCTGCACCTATAAAAAAGAAACTGAAATTATTGATACTCATAAGGTGATTTATCCAGTCGTAGAAGACGCGGAGTATAGCAGCAAATATGTCGCCCAAATTCAATCGGTCAATTATGTGGAGATACGAAGCAGAATTAAAGGGTATATTGAAAAAATTTATGTGGATGAAGGGCAGCCGGTCAAAAAAGGGCAGTTGCTGTTTTCTCTGATCTATAACGTTTTTGAAAAAGAATTGCAAAAAGCGAATGCGGCGTATAGAAGTGCACTGGCAGATTTAAAGGTTGCGCAAGTTGAAATGGCAAACGTGAGAGTGCTGGTAGAAAAAACCATTGTGTCCAAAACGGAGCTGGATGTCATTCAAGCAAAGGTTGATGCCTTGAAAGCCGACGTGGAAGAAGCGATGGCAAACAAAGAGCAGCAAGCCTTAAATCTTTCATTTTCAAAGATACGAGCCCCCTATGACGGCTTTATTAACCGTATTCCAAACAAGGTGGGAAGCTTGATAGCCGAAGGAGACATCTTGACCTCTCTTTCTGATAATCGGGAGGTCTTCGCCTATTTCAATCTTTCGGAAGTCGATTACCTTAATTACATTGCCTCTGGCGAACGAGGGACCAATGTGGTGAACTTTGAACTCGCCAACCATGCCCTGTATGGGTATGAAGGGACCATAGAAATGATTGAAAGTGAATTTGACAGTTCGACGGGGAATATTGCGTTTAGGGCCAGATTCCCCAACCCTGATGGACTGTTAAAGCAAGGGGCCAATGGGAAAGTCATTGTCAATAAAATCCTGAAAAATGCCTTGCTCATCCCTCAAAAATCAACATTTGAAATTCAAGATCAAATGTATGTGTACGTGGTGAATCAAGAAAGTGTGTTAGAGCAAAGGAATATTGTCTATAAAATGCGATTGCCAAATTTTTACGTGGTGGAGTCCGGATTATCAAAGGACGAACAAATTCTGTTCGAGGGGGTAGAGAATGTGATGAATGGGGACAAGGTGCATCCTGTTCATGTTGAGATGGCCAAGGCCATGCCGTGAATCAGTCAAGATTGAGGTACATGAGATCCCTATGACGGCCATATTTATTCATCGTCCCGTTCTATCCATTGTTATATCTCTGTTCATCACATTGCTGGGCTTGTTGTCCTTTACCCAGCTTCCTGTTACCCAGTTTCCCGAGATTACTCCTCCCGAAGTCACTGTGACAACAAACTTTATTGGTGCGAATGCCGAAGCTGTGGTCAAGGCGGTTGTGACGCCACTCGAACGAGCCGTGAATGGTGTCGCTGGCATGGCTTACATGTCGTCCGTTTCCGGCAATGATGGGAAGAGCATTATCCAGATTATTTTTAAGGCCGGGACCGACCCGGAAATCGCCGCTGTGAATGTTCAGAACAGAGTGGCTTCCGCGTTGGACGAGTTGCCCCCAGAGGCGATTAAATCCGGAGTGATCGTCGAGAAGGTACAAAACAGTATGTTGTTGTATATCAACATACTCAGTCTGGATCCGACGATAGACGAAAAATTTCTCTACAATTTCACCGATATTAATATCCTGAAAGAGCTGAAAAGAATAGATGGTGTAGGTTTTGCGGAGATTATGGGGTCAAGGGAATATGCCATGCGTGTGTGGCTGAAGCCCAATAAATTGGTTATGTACAACATTTCAGCTCTTGAGGTCATCGAAAAAATAAAAGCTCAGAATATAGAGGCCGCGCCGGGTAAAATTGGTGAAAGCTCAGGTAAGGATAAGAACGCCCAGGCCCTTCAGTATGTGTTGAAATATACCGGCAAACACAATACACAAGAAGCCTATGAAGAACTTGTGTTAAGCAGTACGGATGATGGGGAAATTGTACGACTCAAAGATGTGGCGGAGATTGATTTCGATTCCCAGGATTATGGAGTTCTTTCTAAGGAGAACGGGCAAGCTTCTGCGGCTATTGTGTTAAAACAGCGCCCGGGCAGCAATGCCCAGGAGGTGATCAATAGGATCAAGGAGAAAATGGAGGAAATTAAATCGGCGTCATTTCCTCCAGGGATGGATTTCAGCCTCAGTTATGATGTTTCTGAGTTTTTGGATGCGTCCATTGACCAAGTTCTGACAACCCTGCTTGAGGCATTTCTTCTGGTATCTCTGGTGGTCTTTATCTTTTTGCAGAATGTACGGCTCACCATCATTCCCATTCTGGCCGTACCTGTTTCGCTGGTCGGTACATTTTTTTTCATGCATATGATGGGTTTTTCCCTGAATCTCATCACGCTATTTGCGTTGGTTCTTGCCATCGGGATTGTTGTCGATAATGCGATCGTGGTGATTGAAGCCGTTCATGCCAAAATGGAGGATTCAGGAATTGGAGCCCAACTAGCCACGGAACAAGCCATGCATGAAATTAGCGGAGCCATTGTGGCCATTACCCTGGTCATGTCGGCGGTGTTTTTGCCCGTGGCCTTTATGGATGGCCCAACGGGAATTTTTTACAGGCAGTTTTCTTTGACTATGGCCTGTTCTATCGTTCTTTCAGGGGTAACGGCCCTCACTCTGACCCCCGCCCTTTGTGCCGTGTTTCTTAAAAATACCCACAACAGCCAACATCCTCAACAATCGCGGCTTCAGAAATTATTTGATGGATTCAATCGTTGGTATGACAAACTTTCTAGTAATTATAAAAAACTTATTAGCGCGATAGCGAACAGAAGGATGATCACTTTTGGGATCCTGCTTGGTTTTTCCGTGAGCACCGGTTTGATCGGGGCGTTTGTTCCTTCGGGTTTTATTCCGAATGAGGACCAAGGGACGATCTATGCCAATGTCACTGCTCCAACAGGTGCGACTCTTGAACGTACGGAAAAAGTTGTCGATGAGGTGCAACGTATTGCATCAGGATTAGAGACTGTTACTTCCGTCTCAAGTCTGGCCGGGTTCAGCATCCTGTCTGAAGGAACGGGTGCCGTCTATGGAATGAATCTGATCAGTTTGAAAAATTGGAATGAACGAATGGCTTCTGATAATGAAATTATCAGGGTTCTTGAAGAAAAAACCCAACATATTAAAGATGCCAGCATTGAATTTTTTACCCCTCCCCCTGTGCCGGGTTATGGGAATTCCAGCGGTTTTGAAATGCGGTTGTTAGACAAAACCGGTTCGGGCACCCTTGAGGAATTGCAAAAAACGGCGGATGACTTTGTCGATGACCTCAATAAGCGGCCGGAAATCGCTAATGCCTTTACCACATTCAATGCACGCTTTCCTCAGTTTATGCTCCATATTGATGGCGATAAGGCCGGTCAGAAGGGAGTCACTGCTGAGAATGCGATGAATACCCTTCAAGCACTGATTGGCAGTGTGTATGCGACCAACTTCACCCGCTTCGGCCAGATGTATAAAGTCATGGTCCAGGCGCTTCCCGAATTTCGTGCGGAACCTGACGACCTGATGAAGTTATATATCAAAAATGACGAAGGGGAAATGGTTCACTTTTCCTCTTTTCTTCGCATTGAAAAAATTTATGGTCCTGAGCAGGTGACCCGTTACAATATGTACCCCTCAGCCATGATCAATGGGCAGCCTGCCAAAGGGTACAGCAGCGGGCAGGTTATTACGGCCATCAAAGAGGTGGCTGCCAGTAAATTGCCGAAAGGGTTTGGGTACGATTGGGCAGGGTCATCCCGAGATCAGGCTAACATGGGAAATCAGGCCATTTATATTTTTCTGATTTGCTTATTATTCGTGTACCTCCTCCTGGCCGCACAATATGAGAGTTTTCTGCTGCCCATGGCGGTAATTCTTTCTCTACCAATTGGGATATTTGGTGCCTTATTTTTTCTGTTGATTATGGGCTTGGAAAATAATATCTATGCTCAAATCGCGATGGTTATGTTAATTGGCATTCTCGGCAAAAATGCCATTTTGATCATCGAATTCGCATTATTGCAGCGTAGAATAGGTAAAACACCGTATGAAGCGGCGATTGAAGGGGCGGCGCTTCGTTTGCGCCCTATATTGATGACATCGTTTGCATTTATTGCCGGTCTCCTTCCCCTCATGTTTGCCTCGGGTGCAGGTGAGATTGGAAATAATACCATTGGCTCGGCGGCGGCGGGAGGTATGTTCTTCGGGACAATTTTCGGCGTGATTCTTATCCCGGGTTTATATGTGGTATTTGCAACCATGGGTGAGACTCAAAAACGTGAGGAAAGATCAAAAACAGGGAAAGCTTCCCGTTTGAGTTTCAAGTCTCGGTTTAAACTTGCACGCAGGTTGGCAAAACTCCAATAGTCTCGAAATCGTCAGGGAGCCCCATCAAATTTCAACGAACGTTAGCAGCCCTTCGCTCATATCCCATGAACAATAAACTGTATTCTAACCTTGTTGTTTTTGTTATTGTCGTCACGTTCAGTGGTTGCACAGGCCTGAAAACCGACTTGGCCATTCCGGAAAACGAAATACCAACAACCTTTAAGGACAAAACAGATACCACGAATATTGCTGACATCCAGTGGAGAGATTACTTTGTCGATCCGCTCCTCCATAAATTAATTGATACCGCCATAGAGAATAACCTTGATTTGCAAATGGCGTTGCAGCGAATTGAAAATTCGCGTTCAAGTGTCAGAGCAGCAACCGGTGCCCTGATGCCGACGATGGGTTTGGGTGTAGGAACCGCTATTCGCCGATACGGAGACTACACCATGGATGGGGCAGGGAACGCGACGACCGACTTTAAATCCGGTCAAACCATTCCCGCTAATTTACCGGATCTTTTTGTGGGCTTACAGTCATCATGGGAAGTTGATATTTGGGGCAAGTTGCAAAATCAGCGCAGTTCAGCCATTTCGAAATTCCTGGCCAGTATCGAAGGGACGAGCTTTGTCGTGTCAAATCTTGTTGCCGATGTAGCAATTTATTACAACGAATTGCGGGCTTTGGATAATGAGTTGGATATCATCAGGCAAACCCTTCACACACAGTACGAATCGTTGGAGGTGGTTGAACTGCAGAAGGAAGCCGGCAGGGCAACTGAATTAGCCGTGGAGCTATTCAAGGCTCAAGTGCTCAATACCAGTATTTTGGAAAAAGAGGTCCTTCAACAAATTGTTGTCACTGAAAATCATATTAACTTTCTGTTAGGGCGCTTTCCACAGCCCATTGAACGGACCAAAGGCCAATATTTCACAGAAATTCTACATGAGATTTCATCGGGTGTTCCTTCACAATTATTGGCAAACCGCCCGGATGTCCGTGAAGCCGAATTTCAGATCAAGGCCAGTAAGTTCGATTTGAAAGTAGCCAAGGCCTCTTTTTTCCCAAGCTTTAATATCACAGCAAGTTTTGGGTTTCAGGCATTCAATCCCGATTTTTTATTTGTGGCGCCTTCCTCAATTGCCTATACCGCGGTAGGCACGTTGGTCGCCCCACTTATTAATAGAAACGCGTTACACGCACAGTTCAATAATGCCGAAGCCAATCAGTTGACTGCCATGTATCAGTATCAGAAAACAATTTTGAACGCCTATGTTGAAGTGGCCAATGAACTTTCTAATATTCATAACTTGCGAAAAATCAATACTCTGAAAAAGCAACAAAACGAAGTATTGCAACAATCTGTTGAAACATCACACTTACTCTATAGATATGGCAGGGCAAGCTATCTTGAGGTTCTCATTGCACAACGGAATGCCCTGCAATCCAATCTCGAATTAATTAATTTTGCCAAGCAACTTCGTATCGCGGCAGTGAAAATCTACAAGGCATTAGGCGGCGGATGGAAATAAGAGCCCTGTATGTTGGAATCATTCTTGGATTAAGTTGAAAAAAACGGTAGGGGATGGACATTTTTCATCACCTTTGATCCGGAATATAACGCATGAGAACAGGGGCGGTGTTTTTTGGATTTATATTTGGGTTGATGGTCTTCACGGGACCGGCCTTGGCCGATCTGTTCGAAGTCAAAGAAGCCGTGGAAGGGGCCATTTGTCGAAAGTTGGCCACGGATTATGCCGACGATCCTACCACCCTTACTATACAAGCAATCGCGCAACTGCAAATCTGTCTTGCTCAAACCTTGAAAAGTACTGATTCGCCAGCATTAACAAAAAAATTTGATATAGGACCTCCTCGCCCATCGACAGGTATGGTCGAGACCATTTTACCTACCCCACCAACCCCTCCAACACCCCCCAAGTCCCTGAAGATTCGATGAGGATTGCCTTGTCGCTTTTTTCTTGAAGAACCGTCTAATTAGCAAGATACATTAAGAAGGTGAATGGAAATGGTCGTGCAAGCTTCCCCCCTTTTTGCTGTCGTGTAGTGCTCCCCCGAAATCAAGCCACCAATGAGCCTTGTTTCCCCTAATATTGATAATGATTCAGGGATTGCAACCCTTGATGGGGTCGCTCCTCGTTGTGCCATCGGATCCATCCATCTTTAAGATCTGGGTTAGGTCTTAAAGGTGGTCTCACTTTCAAGGGGGGACAGTATAGTCGGCTCATCCATCTGGTAAAGGTCTATTGCTTCAGTCCTCACTTCGGACTGGTTTCTTAAATGGATGGCGGAGTGACAAAAGAATGGGAAAGGGGTTCCAGGCGAACCCTTAAACGGCTCGGGGATCCCTCCACCGGATTTTGGTATTGAATAGAGTTGTCTCTGGAATTATCGGTTTTGTGCCAGTAATTTCGGCGATCGTCTCGAACTTGGTCAGGTACCGGTCGCGGTATTCTCTTCTCGATTTCCATATCCAATCAACAGCGATTTGACCATTTCATAAAAGCCACTCACGGCAACCAGGATCGTATCGTCGCAGAACTCATAATCCGGCTGATGGAGGCCTGGTGCATGCTCACCAATGCCGAGTCCGAAATGAAGGATGGGGCAAATATCGGCAAAATGCCCAAAGTCCTCTGACCAGCGGAAAGGTTTGGGAATTTCAATGGCCACAATTCCCGTATCCAGACATACGCGCTCCAAGGTATCCACCAAGGCATCATCGTTCACAGTCGCCGGAAAATCCTGCACCCACTCGACTTCTGCAAAGAGTCGTTCCGCTGCGGCACAATCGCGAACACACTGTTCAGCTTCGCGTTGCAAGGTTCGAAGGCTTGCCGCGGAAGCTGCACGCAGCGTGGCACACACGGTCGCTTCTCCCGGTGTAAGCCCAAACGACATAAGCCCCAGCTGGGCATGGGTCAGCGTGAGCATACAATAGGGATTGTCCGTGATTCTGCTCAATCTGGGAAGCTCAGCTAGTAGCTGTCCTACCGCATTGGCAGGAGACCGAGCTTGTTCAGGCTCGGCCGCGTGGGACGCTTGCCCAAGGAGACGAACTCTCATTCCGACAGATGCACTGGCAAATGTCCCCCGTCGATAGATGATATGTCCCCTGGGAAAGCCTGGTAGATTATGCAGAGTTATGGCGTAGTCCGGCCGGATCTTCTCAAAATTTGGATCATCGATAATCGCCCGTGCGCCTGCCCCTGTTTCCTCTGCGGGCTGGAACAATAGCACCACTCGGCCACAGCTTGGCGACGTGCGATGAAGCAGTGGTGCCAGGCCCGCTACGATGGCCATATGTCCGTCATGCCCGCAGCGGTGGGCGATGTTGGCTCCGGGAACGAGCCATTGATTTTTGTCTGCTTCTTCTACAGGAAGGCCATCCAGTTCACACCGTATCATCACCGTTGGCCCAGGATGTTGTCCTTCATACACCGCTGCGATCCCATAGCCACCGAGATGGGTCAATAATTTGTCCGGTGCATAGGAATGCAGAAAGTTTGCGATAAGAGTTGAAGTCATGACTTCTGATCCGGCCACTTCTGGACAAGCTGCTAGGGAGCCGCGAAGCGTGACTAAAATGCCTTCAAGTATGTGGTCATGACGAATGTTCTGCATGTTTTTATTTTATGGTGGGAAGGTGTCTCTGTCCACTTCTCCCAGATTAGTTGCGTTCGGAGCTTTGGCGATATGTGGACTTGTTGAGTCCCCGTTGATGTGTCCGAACAGGATCAGGAGAGGACATGTAAGGGGGAACAGATTTCGCGAAATCGATCAACCTCATGATCCGTGATTCACTTGGCAAGGTCGAAATGAAAACGGAAATAGGCGATGGCTTTTTCAAGGCCTTGTTTCAGTGTAATCTGAGGTTCCCATTTGAGAAGGGTTTTTGCCTTCTCAATATTGGGTCGGCGCACTTTAGGGTCGTCGATTGGAAGAGGGTGTTGCGTAATCGTGCTCGATGAGTTGGTGAGTTTGATCACTGTTTCTGCAATATCCATAACAGTGAGCTCTTGGGGATTGCCGATGTTAACTGGGTCATGGATAGATCCGAGGTTAGCTTGAGTTAATCCGAAACGTACTGAGTCCTGAAATTCTTGATTCTTACGAAGTTCGTCTGCCGGGGCGTGGAGGAGAGCAATAATTCCCGTGACCAGATCATCGACGTAACAAAAGCTACGGGTCTGAGACCCATTGCCATATACAGTTAATGGATGGCCTTGTAACGCTTGTACGATAAAATTGGAAACCACCCGCCCATCCTTTGGGCGCATCCGTGGACCATAGGTATTGAAAATTCTGACGATTCGGGTATCGAGACCATGAAACCGGTGATAGGCCGTGGTTAATGCCTCCGCAAATCGTTTGGCTTCGTCATAGACGCCACGCGGACTAATGGGATTGACGTTTCCCCAATAGGTTTCAGGCTGTGGGTTGACCAGTGGATCCCCATACACTTCTGAAGTACTGGCTAGGAGAAATCGCGCCTGTTTCGCCTTGGCTAAGCCCAGGGCTTTGTGCGTGCCTAACGCGCCGACTTTCATTGTGGCGATGGGAAATTCCAGATAGTCCTGTGGACTCGCCGGTGATGCAAAATGCATGACAGCATCGACTGGTCCGTCGACATGAAGGTAATCGCAGACATTGTAGTGAATAAATGAGAACTTCGGATGGCCCATGAGTGCACCGATATTCTCTGTACGTCCGGTAAGGAGATTGTCCAGGCAAATGACTGTATGTCCTTGAAGAATCAGCGTTTCACATAAATGGCTTCCTAGAAATCCGGCGCCTCCGGTTATGAATATCCGCATGCGATTTATCCCTCTATACTTGTGAATTTGTGTAATCGAATGAACGGGACATCTTGTCCAAGGCTGCAAGAGTATAAGATAATAGGGTAATGTCTATGCCCTTTTCAAACGATTCTCCCTTTTCTTTTCCTCTGACTCGTCGGGCTCTCTTCAAGCTTGGGGGACTGGCTTCCCTCGGCCTAGGACTTCCTGGATGCGATATGGGTTCGATGTTTGCCGTTCCTCCACGGGAGACCACGTATTTTACCTCGAACGACAAATTTTATACCGTGAATTTCATGGATGCTTCCTACAACTTTACGCGTGACCTGGATGTGGAGCAATGGAAAATGGTGGTCAAAGGGGAGGTGGAACGCCCTGTGGTCATGAAATGGCGTGATCTGCTCAACCGGGAATCCTTTGATCAGGCTGTGACCCTGATGTGCATTGATACGCTTCCAGGGGGGAGTAGCTTGGGGACCGCCATGTGGCGAGGGATTTCCCTCAAAAAACTTTTGCAAGATATCGGAGTTGATGAAGACACCGCCCGTGATGTGATTTTTCGAGCGGCGGACGGGTATTCCGACAGTATTCCATTTGCCAGGGCCATGGAAGATGATGTCATGTTGGCCTATCTGATGAATGGGGAGAAACTTCCTAAGGATCACGGCTTTCCCGTTCGCCTGATTGTTCCAGGTCTCTACGGGATTAAAAATGTGAAGTGGATTACGGAAATCGAAGTCTATAACGGGGATTACCTGGGCTACTGGCAGCAAAAAGGTTGGACGGATGACGGGACCATTCATGTATTTTCCCGCATTGATAGCCCGGGGCATTATCAGTCTTTACAAGGGCTTCGACAACGCTTGCGGGGGATTGCCTACGGGGGACCTGAGAGCATTAGTGAGGTTCAACTGAGTTTTGATCAGGAGAAAACCTGGGTGTCTGCCGAAATTGAACCACCCCTGTCTCCTTTAACGTGGGTGATCTGGAATTATGATTGGAGTCCCCCAAAGCCTGGTAAACACATGGTATTTGTCAGGGCTATTGATACAAAAGGAAGGATCCAAACTTCGGAAATTACCAGACCCCAACCGGCTGGCGCGACGGGTTTGCATTCCATTATACTGGATGTGCTGAACGCTTAAAGCGGGCTATCAGCCTTTTTAGCCGTTGTGCGAATAGCGAGTTCCTGGAGTTGTTCTGGTGTGACTGTGGATGGCGCTTCGGTCATGAGGCATTGAGCCTTCTGTGTTTTTGGAAACGGGATCACTTCCCGAATTGATTCCGTCTTGCCGAGTAACATCACTAATCGATCAAGTCCCAGTGCGATGCCTCCATGCGGCGGTGCCCCTGATTCCAAGGCATCTAGGAGAAATCCAAATTTTTCACGAGCCTCCGTTTTGGAGATGTTGAGTAAGTCAAAGACTTTTGACTGAACTTGTGGCGCATGAATTCGAATACTCCCTCCTCCTAACTCAAAGCCATTCAAAACCAGGTCATAGGCTTGCGTTCGAATCTGGAGAGGATCGGTTTCCATAAGCGGGATATCCTTTGGGTGAGGAGCCGTAAACGGATGGTGCAGGGCAACATACCTTTTGGCAGCATCGTCATATTCAAACATGGGAAAATCCATGACCCACAAAGGTTCCCACCGGTTTCGGTCAATCAATTGAAGCTCCTCTCCCAGCAGTAAGCGAAGTCGGCCCAAGACTTGATGGACGGTAGTAGCCATATCCGCGATAAATATTAGCAGGTCCCCGGGATGGGCCGATGGAAGGGCCTCACGTAAGGCTTGAGCCTTGAAGAATTTGGCAATTGAGGAATCCAGATTGCCCTCTTCATTAATTTTGACCCAGGCCAATCCCTTGGCCCCGAATTCTTTTGCCGTATCAATCAGATTGTCTATCCGGTTTCGGGTAAAGGCGTTTCCCCCAGGAATGATGAGGGCTTTCACTATCCCCCCGTTTTCCACTGCACTCCGAAAGACTTTAAAATCACAGGTCGCGGCAAATTGACTCAGGTCTTGCAGCTGAAGATCAAAGCGAAGATCCGGTTTGTCCGTTCCATAACGTCCCATGGCCTCTTCAAAGGACAGCCGAGGCAGTGGGGTGGGGAGATCAATGCTCTTGGTCTCTTTAAAGACCAGTCTGACCATCTGTTCGATCAGGTTCATGATATCCTCCTGATCCACGAACGACATTTCCACATCAATTTGCGTAAATTCGGGTTGTCGATCCAGCCGAAGGTCTTCATCGCGGAAGCATCGGGCCAGTTGATAATAGCGATCCGTTCCCCCGATCATGAGAATCTGCTTGAAGAGTTGCGGCGATTGGGGAAGGGCAAAAAATTCGCCTGGGTTGACTCGACTCGGTACGAGATAATCTCGTGCGCCTTCTGGCGTGCTTTTCGTTAAAATCGGCGTTTCGACTTCTATGAATTGATTGGCGTGAAGGTATTGTCGTACGAGATGCGACACCTGACTGCGGAGTTGAAGGAGTTCTTGCATCCTTGGCCGTCGAAGGTCCAGGTACCGGTGCTTTAAACGAAGGGTTTCTGAGGTGGTGATGGTATCGTCAAGTGCAAAGGGGAGGGGTTTGGCTTCATTGAGAATGATGAGTGATGTTGTTCGTATTTCTATGGCACCGGTCGGGATGTGGGGGTTTGCTGATCCCTCAGGTCGTAGCGTCACCTCACCGGTGACGGTGACAACGTACTCATTGCGCAGACGATCGGCTAGTTGATGTACCTTGGGCTCATGCTCCGAATCAAACACGATTTGTGTGAGTCCGTAGCGGTCGCGAAGATCAATAAACCTCACTCCGCCATGGTCGCGACGGCTGGCCACCCAGCCGGCCAAGGTAACGGTTTGGCCCACGTGATCCAAGGAGAGTTCACCGCAATGATGTGATCGTTTCAACTGTAGGATCCTTTCCAACACCTGTCAGCTTGTGATGGGAGAACATGAAAACAAGAATACTGAAGCTCAAGTTTTAAACTTGAATCGACTTTTTGATGTGACGCCTGGTCGACGAGGCCGTGCCTTGCTTGTTGTGCCAGAAGTCGAAATCGTCTTCTTGCGCCTGGTGGGTTTTGGATTTCCCTGGCGCGGCCAAAACTGACCAGCAGGTCCCGATTTAGGCAAATTTTCCGTTCTTTTGATCGGCTGATCTTTGGATTCGTGGCGCTTTCCTTGGCCGGTCGTTCCCACGGGCGCTGGCGTGCTCTTCCTTCTGATGGAATCCGGGTTTGGTGAGGGTGGCCGTGAAGGAGCTGTCGGTCTGGCCGTCGGTCTGGATGAAGGGGCTTTTTCAACTTTCTGAATAGGCTGACGAGTGGAGAGCCATGGCCGAGATTTCCCCGTCGATTCCGAAGGAGATGGGGTGCTGTTACTTCTCATGGAATTCGTGATTGCCGAACGTGGCCGTAACTGCCCTGCAGGTCTGAATGCCGGAAACTTTTCGGTTCTCTTAATCGACTGCCGGATAGCCGGACGTGGCGATTCAGGTGCGATGAGTAAATGGCGCAGGTCATTCGCTTCCTTATCTGTCAAGTATCGCGTCTGACCTGGAGGAAGGGTTCCAAGGTTCAAAGGCCCAAACTGAACACGTTTTAACCGGATCACGGGATGGCCAATTTGCTCAAACATGCGTTTGACTTGGTGCTTACGTCCTTCATGAATGGTAATTTCTACCCAGGAATTGGCTGCCGCTTTTCCAGCTTTTTTTACTTTTGCGGGAGCTGTGGGCCCGTCCTCCAACATCAGTCCATGTCGAAGGTTTTGAATTTCTGGTTCTTCTAAGATACCCTTGATTTTCACGAGATATGTTTTATGGACATGATGTGCGGGGTGAAGGCAGGCTTGTGCAATATCACCATTATTGGTAAGCAGGAGCAAGCCTTCACTATCATAGTCCAAACGTCCGACGGGAAATAACCGGATGGAAGGTTTCGGAACCAAGGCTTTAATCGTAGGGCGACCCGCGGGATCATGTAACGTGGAGATATATCCCAACGGCTTATTGAGCATGAGAAACATATCGGGAGGGCGGGACTTCAGGTGGCGTCCTTCGACCTTGATGTGGTCAATCGCAGGATCGACTTTGGTCCCTAGCGTCATGACCGTTTCCCCGTTGACGGTGACCAGACCATGTTGGATAAGTTCTTCAGCCTTGCGTCTGGAGGTGAAGCCGGAACGGGCGATAATTTTTTGTAAACGAACTGTTTTCTCTGCCTGAGCCATAGCTATTCCCATTCGATCGTTGCTGGGGGTTTTGAGCTAATGTCATACACCACACGGTTGACCCCTTGCACTTCATTGATAATTCGATTGGACATTTTGCCCAATACCTCTGGGGGAATTACGCCCCAGTCCGCAGTCATGCCGTCCGTACTGGTGACGGCACGAATGGCGACCACCGATTCGTAGGTCCGTTGGTCGCCCATGACGCCCACAGTCTGGATTGGCAGTAGGACAGCGAACGATTGCCAGATGATCCTTGATAGTCCGGCTCGTTCGATTTCATCACGGACAATGGCATCCGCCTCACGAAGAATGGCCAGGCGCTGGGCGGTCACGGAACCAATGATGCGAATTGCTAAGCCCGGACCGGGAAAGGGTTGTCGCCAAACAATGTCATCCGGCAGACCTAATTCCAATCCCAATTGACGAACTTCATCTTTGAACAATTCTCGAAAAGGCTCAATCAGTTTGAATTTCATGCGTTTCGGTAAGCCACCGACATTATGATGTGTTTTGATTGTTGCCGATGGCCCTTTCACGCTCAGACTTTCGATCACATCAGGATACAGTGTCCCCTGAACGAGAAATCTGACCGTGCCTAAAGAGACCGCTTCCTGTTCGAAAACTTTGATGAATTGACGACCAATGATTTTTCGTTTGCGTTCCGGGTCTGTTGTGCGTCCCAGTGCTGACAGAAAAGTGTCTCCATGGTCAGCAATGCGAACCTTCAGATGATAGGCGGAATCAAAAGTCGTTTGTAATTGTGCCACTTCATTCTTTCGCATAAGGCCATTGTCAATGAAGATGCAGGTCAATTGGTCTCCGATTGCCCGGTGAGCCAGGACAGCGGCCACTGTGGAATCCACTCCCCCGCTGAGTGCACAAATGACCTTCCCGCTGCCGACAGTCTCCCGGATGTCTGTCACGGCTTGTTCGATGAATGATCCCATGGTCCAAGTTGGCTCGCAGCGGCAGATATGACGTGCAAAGTTTTGAAGAATCGTTGTCCCGTGAAGGGTATGGATGACTTCAGGATGAAACTGGATCCCAAAGAGCTGTTGTGTATTTTGGGAGGATCTCATCGCGGCGATCGGGGCATGGGCCGTGTGGGCGATCGCATGAAATCCTGGTGGAAGTTGTTGAACGGAATCCCCATGAGACATCCAGACAGGAAATGCGGTTGACGGATCAAGGCCAAGAAATAAATTCGTGTTGTCGTCAATGGTCAGATCGGCTCGACCGAATTCACGATGGGGTGTGGGGTTGACGGTTCCGCCACATTGATGGGCGAGTAATTGCATGCCGTAGCAGATGCCCAAAATGGGTATGGCAAGGTCAAAAATTTGGCTGTCTATTTTCGGGGCATGGGCCTGAGTAACGCTGGCCGGTCCTCCGGAGAAAATAACCCCTTTGGGGTGGTAGGCAAGGATATCCTGAACCGTCGCCTGCGAGGGGAGGATGACAGAGAAAATGTGGAATTCGCGTATCCGCCGTGCGATGAGTTGCGTATACTGCGATCCAAAATCCAGAATGACAATGGTATCGTGTTGCGAGTGCATGAGCCTGCGAGTTAATTTGTCAACGCGGGAACTGACTGACTGTAGGGCAGAACCAGATCTTAGTCAGCCCGATAATTTGGGGCCTCTTTGGTAATAACCACATCATGAACGTGGGCTTCTCGCAGCCCTGCAGAGGTGAGCTGAAGGAACTGAGCATTCTGTTGGAGTTCTTCTATTGTTCGACATCCGCAGTACCCCATTCCTGCCTTCAGCCCTCCGACTAATTGATAGACCATGACGGCGAGATTTCCTTTGTAGGGAACCCTGGCTTCAATACCTTCAGGAACTAATTTGGAGGATTCGCGACCTTCTTGAAAGTAGCGATCCTTCCCTCCTCGTTCCATGGCTCCCAGTGATCCCATCCCCCGGTATTCTTTGTAGGTTCGGCCTTGATACAACACGGTTTCACCTGGAGATTCTTCGGTTCCTGCAAAGAGTGATCCGATCATCACGCAAGAGGCTCCGGCCGCGAGGGCTTTGGTGAGATCTCCCGAATATTTGATACCTCCATCAGCAATCAAGGGTATTTGGTGTTTCTTGGCGATGGTGGCGCAATCGGCCACGGCGGTTAATTGAGGGACTCCGGCCCCTGAAACAATTCTGGTGGTGCAGATTGAGCCTGGCCCGACTCCAACTTTAACCGCATCTGCTCCGGCCTTAATGAGATCCAGCGTGGCAGCAGCAGTTGCGACATTTCCTGCTATCAGCTCCAGGGTTGGATAGCGGGATTTTATGTCTTTGACTTTGTCCAGGACGCTTTGAGAGTGCCCATGAGCGGTATCGACAACGATGAGGTCAATTCCAGCTTTTGTGAGCCGTTCCAGCCGTTCGTCTACATCGGGTCCGACCCCGACGGCCGCGCCAACGCGCAGACGCCCGTGCGTATCTTTGCAGGCAAAGGGATATTTGATTTTTTTCTGAATGTCTTTAATGGTGATCAATCCTTTTAGCTCAAATTGATCATTCACTACGGGAAGTTTTTCAATGCGATGCTCATGAAGAATTGCCTGGGCCTGGTCTAATCCGGTGCCTTCAGGAGCAGTCACTAGGTTATTTTTAGTCATAACCTGGGAAACTTTGAGATCCAGACGGTTTTCAAAACGAAGGTCCCGATTCGTTAAGATTCCAACCAATTTGCCATCTTTGGTCACAGGGATTCCAGATATGCGATAGGTCGACATGAGATGGTGGGCATCGCGAATTGTATGATCTGGGGAGATGGTAATCGGAGAAAGGATCATCCCACTTTCTGATTTTTTGACCTTATCGACTTCAGATGCTTGCATGTCAGGGGAGAGTGCACGGTGAATAATTCCAATCCCGCCTTCACGTGCTATCGCAATAGCTAATCGCCCTTCGGTTACGGTGTCCATGGCGGCGCTTAAAATGGGGATATTGATTCGAATATTTCGAGTGAGGTGTGTGGAGGGATCAACCTCAGAGGGGATGATATTTGAATGGCGTGGCACCAACACCACGTCATCAAACGTGAGCCCTATTCGTAATTGTTTTTCCAACATGAGTTAGGCCTTGTATCCTGTCCATTGCCGAATTGGGTATGCGGAAAAGTCTTTCATCATAATTTTCTTTTAAAAGTCAGTCAATGTCCTTCTTGGTATACCAGATGGGGTTGGGAGAACACACACCACCCAGGATCAGCAGCTAGCTGTATTCCAAGCCAAGAAATCGGGTGCGGCCTTAGATAGATGCCAAAGGGTACAGGGCCTCCCGTTGGCATCTATGGTCAATGTGGGTGGTTGTTTCCTGGGGATCCTACTAGAACTATGTGGCTATTCCGCTGCTTCAGGAATAAAGGCCATCGTTTCTTCTTCTTGGAAATGATCTTCGGCTTCCTCTGCCTGCATGAATTCCTGAACTCGCATATTGCCGCTATCAACGGAATAAATGTGTCCTCTGGAGTCAGCCCCTATTCCATAGGGAAAGTTGAATTGGCCATCCTGGGAGCCGAAGCCGCCCCATTGGGTAATAAAGTTACCGTCTCGATCAAACTTTTGGAGGCGTTGGTTGCCGGTATCACTGATAAATACGTCGCCTGATTCGTCTACAGCCACACCCCAGGGCGATCGGAATTGTCCCGGTTCTTGTGCCTGAGCGCTGCTGGCATGGCCAGGCCCAATGCCGCCGCCCCACTTGGTGAGTAATTGGGGGAGGACGTTTGAGCTGGTATCAAATTTTTGAATCCGATGATTACCCATATCAACCACATAGACGGTTCCGTCGGTTTGATCCACCGCAATACCTCGCGCAAAATAAAACTGCCCGTCCCCATTCCCAAAGCTTCCCCACTGCATGATAAATTCCCCGGTTTCATCAAATTTTTGAATCCGAAAGTTCGCACTATCGACGACATACAGGTACCCGCGGACCCGGTCTACGGCTACACCCCATGGAGCATTAAACTGTCCTTCGCCATTACCACGGGATCCGAGCTTCATCATGTAATGCCCTAATTTCCCATCAAACTTTTGAATACGATGGTTATTAGTGTCTGCCACATACACATTGCCATTCGCATCACATGCGATACCGGTTGGGTTATTGAAACCGCCATTAGCGGAACCGAAACTTCCCCATAGTAGGATGAAATTGCCATTACGGTCGAATTTCTGGACTCGGTTGTTTCCGTTATCAACCACAAACAATGATCCTTGGCGATCAATCGTCAGCCCGTATAAAGGACTAATGAATTCTCCTCCATGGAGTAGCGAGGCTCCACGGCCTGGTTTTCCCCACTTTGTGGCACAAATATACCCGGACGTGTTGAGAAGGATATGGGTGCTGGCAGGAACAGAAACGTTATTGTTGGCATCTTTAAACCAAACGTAGACGGTTTTTGTGCCATCGGTTGGAGAGGTGGTAAAAGGAATCGTGGCTCCAAATTTTTGTTCCGGCTCCACCTCAACCCACCCAGGCATGGTCCCGCTTGGGGTCATGGGATTTTCAGAAATGAAGTAGGCGGCCACTCCGCTATCTACGTCTTTAGCTGAGATGGTGGCGACCATGTCAGGACTATTGGTCATGTAAGCCCCATGATTTATGACGATGTCAGGATTTTGAGGTGCAGAAATGTCGATCAGAACCGGGATAGCGGTTTGTTCTTCAGAAATCCGGCTTTCTGCTCCTTCTTCAGTGACTGAGGTCATGGCATAAAAATATGCCGTGTCATTCGTGAGGCCACTATGAATATAGGGGGTGGTCACGCCTTCAATCTTTGTGGAGGTATCTGTAGATATATGTGGTTCGGTACTGAAATAGAGGTTGTAACTGATGGCATTGGGAACTTCGAGCCAACTAAGGATGTTTTCCGTATCTCCGGGTTTAACGGCAAGGTTGATGGGGGCGGTAAGATCGCTGGAAACCCGTTTTTCTTGTTTGCCTCGATTGAGTTCTTCTTCTGTTGGGGCAAACTTGGTTAAACGATGGTTGCCGCTGTCTATCACGTACACATATCCCTCTTTGTCTACTGCAATTCCTGACGGGAAATTCAGCTGCCCTTCGGTTAATCCCCGATTTCCCCAGGAAGTTAGATAAGTTCCGCTAGAATCAAATTTTTGGACGCGGTGATTTCCGCTGTCGACAATATAGACATATCCCAACGGGTCGCAGGCGACTCCCCATGGGGCTTTGAATTGGCCTGGGGCATTACCTTCCTTTCCCCACTTCAAAAGAAAGTTCCCACGTGCATCAAATTTTTGGATCCGATGGTTCCCCTCATCGGCAATATAAATATTCCCGACAAAGTCAACTGCGAGGCCCCGAGGATAAAAGAACGCGCCGTCATATCCCCCGTCACGGCCCCACTTAAGCACAGGGGAGCCGTTTGGCAGGAATTTTTGAATTCTTGCATTGCTGGTATCAGAGACAAACAGATTGCCTTGAGAATCCGTGGTAATACCCCAAGGGACATCAAACTTCCCTGCTTCGGCCCCCCGCCAGGCAAAACCAAATTTTCCCCATGCGTTGATAATATTTCCTTCGGAATCAAATTTTTGGATGCGATTGTTCCCACTGTCGGCCACATACACCTCTCCTTCTGGTGAGGTGGCGATGCCCCGTGGGTAGTAAAATTTTCCTTCGGTTGAGTCGGGTTCGTCTCCCCAACGTGCAAGAAATTTTCCCGATCGGTCAAATTTCTGAATCGAATGATTGTCTGTGTCGCCGACATAAATATTTCCATCTTTATCAATAGCAATGCCGGTTGGTGATTTGAATTCTCCATCGTCGACACCTTCACACCCGATTTGCATGACGGAGAGGTAGGGAGAGGGAATGGACATCACTTCCTCGGACAATAGACTTTCACCTTCTTCTGTGACCACAGAGATGGCATAGTGGTAACAGAAGTTATTGGCCAAGTCGTTATGTTCGTAGGGAGATATCGCTCCTTCAATATAATTGGCTTTTTCTTTTGTAATCCCAACTTTTGGGATGAAATCCTCATGTCCTGCTACTGGTCTCGTCAGCTCATTGGGCTTAATTTGAACGCCTTTGGTTGTCATGAAATACACGTTGTAGTACAGGGCTTCAGGGACAGGATCCCATGTGAGAGTAATGCGCGTATGATCAGGGATAGCACGTAAGTTGTCTGGTGCCTGTGGAATATTGGCATCCTGGTCTTGTCCTGCTCCCCAGTCCTCCCCCCCACTTTCTACGGTCAACATGTTTCGAGAAAGCGGATATTCATAAAATAAGGCATCGAGAAGTTTTGTCATGCTGTTCCCCTGAAATTGATGAGTCAGTTGTGTTGAATATGAAAAATTTGCAATAAATACAATGACTTACGAGAAAAGTCTACCAGGAGAAAAATAGGGAAGTCAAGGAGAGCTTAGCAGGCTATTTACCTCTTAACATTCTTTGACAGTAAGTCATATGGTAAGGGATGCAGATCAATGAATACTCTTACCTTATTCTTTTTGAAGAAAAATTGAGCCATAGTGGCCAAAAAACTTTACACCCATTTTATCATCAGCAAATATAAAGGTAAGAATGCGACAGAAATTCAGCATTTAAGAGGGTTGGCCAATTCCGGATTTTGTGACGTTGGCAGCCTGCGGACCCTTAGCTCCTTCTACCAGGTCAAATTCTACGGATTCTCCCTCTTTTAGGGATTTAAATCCGTCTTCTTGAAGGGCAGAATAATGGACAAATACGTCCTGCCCACCTTCAACTTGAATGAATCCAAAACCTTTTCGATCATTAAACCATTTTACCGTTCCCTTACTTCTCATGATGGCCCTCCTCCTTAAAGTACTTGTGGATATATATTGTAGGAAATTGTGCATGCCTAAAAAAAAAGCCGAAAAAGGAGTCCATTCCTCTCTCGGCTTCACGGCGTAATATTCTTCTCACTTCTTTACCCATATACCAAAACGAGAATGATGTAGCACAGTTTGAAGAATCTGTCAATAAATGACAGAAGGAAATTCATTCCCTACTATCTCGCCTGTAGGGTATTTGTCTCAGATATTTAATTGATAATGGCCGAGGGGGCCATGCTGGTCATCCAATATTTTTTATCACTTTTTATTTATCTGTATTGTCCAAGCCGTTGATCAGACTACTTGATCGGTACATTTTTTTTGAGTTGCTCCCCCCGTTTTTGACCAGCCTGACCGGATTGTGTTTCATCATTTTTACCAAGGAAATGCTACGGCTGGTGGACTTAGTGGTATCCCGAGGGATTAGCTTGGCCGCCTTGGGTTCAATTGTGCTGCATTTGCTTCCTTCCTTTTTAGTCCTGACCTTACCAATTGCCTGCTTGATTGCCTCAATTTCGGCATTTAATCGCCTGTCGTTTGATAATGAGGTGATTGCCATTCGAGCCGCTGGGGTCAGTTTCTGGCGAATCAACCTTCCTGTAGTGGTCTTTTCCGGTATCGTATTTCTCTTAACCGTGTATCTTTCTCAATGGGGCCAACCGTGGGCCAATGTTTCATTGAAGACTTTGGCCCTGAGTGTCATCGAAGATGAGTTGACTCTTGCTGTTGATTCGGGTGTGTTTAATGAACCGATTCCCGGACTCATGGTGTATGTGCCTCACTCGGAGAATGCCTCCGGCCATAAGGGCGTATTTATTTCTGATCAGCGTAATCGGGAGCAACCCTTGATTATTGTGGCGGAGAATTTTCAAATGTTGAAACAGAGCGAACGTCAGCAGTTTGGCATTCGCCTGTTTAGGGGGGCTATCCATCAAATCCCCAAAGATGCCAATAGTTTTCATCGGGTCACCTTTGATACCTATGATTTTTGGCTTTCTTCACCATTTACGTCAGTGAAAGAAAAGACCAAACGGAAAACCTACGAAGACCTCACGCAACAATTGGAAGAATCAGGTGGATCGGATGCTGGTGCCCTTCGTCGATTAATAGAGTTTCATAAAGACACGGCCTTTCCGGTCGCCACCTTTGTGCTGGGGTTATTGGGCGTCCCAATCGGAATTGTGTCGAAGCGGTCGGGCAAAGCAGGAGGGTTTGCGATTGGGGTTCTCGTGGTCATCGGGTTTTATCTATTAAATGTGTTGGGAGAGTTTCTCGTGACGACTTTGGTGATTTCTCCATTTGCCGGCGCGTGGATGCCTAACATCGTCCTGGCCTGCCTGACAGGATTTTTATTTGTTCAAGCCCGAAAACAATGATCAAGATTTTTTTCAAACAGATTCGATCATGAAAAAAATTTCTTGGTATGTGTTTGGGAAATTCAGCCGGGCTTTCCTGATGTGTCTTGTAACCGTACTGACGATTTATCTCGTCGTGGATTTTTTCGAAAAATTAAGAAAGTTTTTGAAATATGATGCAGATTTAACGGTTATTTTCAGCTTTTTTGTCTATCGAATTCCTGAAATTGCCTTTTTACTGGCCCCACTGGCAGCGCTGATGGCGTCAATTTTGACCGTTGGTGGGCTGAATCGGACTCGTGAAATCACGGCGATGCGTAGTTGTGGTTTAAGTTTTTATCAAATTGCCATTCCCTTTTTTGTCTTTGGTGCGCTCGTGAGTGTCGTGGGTCTGAGTTTGACGGCTGTGTTGATTCCCCTGGCCAATATCAAAGCCGAATATGTCCAATCGGTCTTGATCCAAAATAAACCAGAGCCCCTCTTACTCACTCCTGAACGTTTGTGGCTCCGAGTGGGACGAAATCACCTTTTGCGTATTGATTCGGTGACAGAGGATGGATTTCGTTTGAATGGTATTCATCAGTACACACTTGATGATGGCTTCAGTCTCAAGGAAATCCTTGAAGGGGAATGGGCAGCATTTGTCGATGAGGAATGGGTGATAGAGCATGTGATTGAGCGAACATTTCAAGGGGAAGATCGCATGCAAGTGAAGGGGAGGCCACGGCAGGTGTTGTCCCTTTCCCTCACGCCTGAAGATTTTCAGAATTGGCTATCTCAGTCTCCAGAGCATATGTCGTTGTATCAATTGCATGACTATATTCAGCGAGTAATTGAAGATGGCCATAGTCCTCATCGTTTTTTAACTGATTATTGGGCTCGTTTTGCCTACTCCCTCGTTCCTCTGGTGATGACACTGCTAGGGATCTCGGTAAGTCTTCGAGGAAGTGGTGAGCGTGGGGTTGGAGTCGCAAAGGGGCTTGGGCAAACTCTGGCAATTGGGTTTTTCTTCTGGGCGGCGCATTCGGTGGGTATTGTCTTAGGACGCAATGGAGCGGTGTTGCCGATCATTGGTAGCTGGATTGCCACAGCCATGTTTTTGATCATCGGGATTAATCTTTTTTTAAAGCTAAAATGAGGGATTCGCGATTTCCTTGAAGATCGATCCAATGAATGCGTGATTGGGAATTTTGTCATCGGTTGCTCGCTACCATTAGTGTTTGTTTTTGATGCTGTGCAATGTATGAATTTGTCAAATATTCTCACGAACACGCAAGGTTATTTCTTAACTCCCCCTGACTTGGATCCGATAACATCTGCACAGAGATGGAGTTCGAAGGGTAGAGCGATCCAAAGCAGCCAGGCAGTCAGTTGATAGGAAAATTCCCAAAACTCATCACTTACATAAGGTTGTGGTTATCGGATAAAAAATTTAACAGGTGACAAGGGCAAACTATCCGTGAGGGTAGGGCGCAAAGCCAAGAAACCCTGAGAGCGTGGTTGTGTCAGGGTTCGTCTGGTTACCGAACTGTGTTGGTAGGTCCATGCGTTCGTTCATGCGCCCATTCCCTGGAATCGGGCGCTTTTTTTTGGTCACAAGGGAAAGGCCGAAATATGAACGAAGACGCGCAACATTTCACAGAGCCAGCAGTTGGTGTCGAAGAACTCGACTCGTCTTGTCTTGGCTCAGTTAGATATGCCAAAGAAGAACAGACGGAGGTACAGGACCAGCTCGGGCAGGAACATGTTACCCGGATTTTATTGGAGTTTCTCCCGACCATTCGCCGGATGGCTGGAATCATGGCGTTCAAGAATCCCTTTTCCCTGGATGTCGAGGATTTGACGAGCGCAGGGGCTATGGGTCTGTTGTCGGCGTTAAAGCGCTATGATCCCACACGGGATGTCAAATTTCGAACATTTGCCGAATATCGAATCCGTGGCATGATGTTAGATGAAATTCGGGCCATGGATTGGGTTCCTCGGTCCGTTCGATCTCGCCGAGATCAAGTGCGACAGATTGTTGAAGAGCATCTTCAGAAAAACGGTAAGCCACCGACTACACAGGAATTGGCCACGCTATTGGGCGTTCCTATTGATGAAATAGAGGGAGTGGGAGGGTGTGATCCTCGTTTAATTAGTCTGGATGAGCCGGTTGGTCAGGGGGAAGATGAATGTACGCTTCGTGATGTTTTGCCGGATGTTAACCATCTGGACCCTTTTGTGGCCTGTGCGGATGCAGAAATGAAGGCGGCATTGGCAGCGGCGCTTGAGACATTATCGGCACGCCAGCAAGAGGTACTTCAATCCTATTATCACAACGGATTGACGATGAAAGAAATTGGTTACCAAATGGGTCTTACTGAATCTGGCGTCTGTCGGGTGCATTCCGGTGCACTCCGACATTTACGCATAGAGTTGAAACGTATTGAGGATGGGGGACCCAGTGCCCCTCGTCCTAAGAATTTACGAAAAACGCGTGTAGCTGATGACTAGTTAAATGGTGTGCTTATTGAAGAATTCGTGTCCGCCAATTTTGGCGACTTTGCGGTTGACCTGAGCCCAACGGGGAGTTTTGACTAGTTGGGGATTATAAAACAGCACAGCCCCATCCACCACCTTCCGACCGTCTTGCACAAGCCTCCAGGCTAACAAACTTTCTTGCATGATTCGATTCGTTTGATCAAATTTCACTTCCTCTGGATTCCGCCCCATCCATGGTTCAAACTGTTTGGCACGAAGAACCGTGCCCTTAACCGTGCCATCGCTGTGGTATTTGTGAGTCATCCGGTTCCGAATGACGGCTGCCACGGCTAACTTTCCAGCAAAACTTTCCCCACGGGCTTCCAGGTAGATAGTTAGGGCGGCTAATGTGTCGTCGCTGTGGGTGGAATCTTTTAAGTGGGTCATTTCTAGCGGTAATGGTGATCCAAGCGTAGAAGACGAAAGAACCCATGCGATATCAGCCGAATTTACGTGAGTAGGTGAGACAGGGATTAAGCATAAGGAGAAGGTTTCAATACCGATGATGAGGATAAAAGACAAAAGTGTTTGGTTTCGTTTCATTTTATCCCTTTTGGTAGTGATGGGTTTAAAGTTATTGCTTGTTGTTTTTTTGGTAAAATGAAGGTGACAAGTTCAATGAAACGCTTCTTGGACTAGGTCTTTCGCAATGTATATGCCATTGATGTTTTAGATTGTTCATTGGCCTGTTTTTATGGGAGTCTTGTGTTGTAGGGGGGAGTTTGGTGTTAGGATTTTTGTGTTTTTATAAATAACAGGTGGCCTCCATTCAGCATTGTGTCGTGGTTCCGGGACATCAAAGACAAGATAAAACGGGTTTTTTGATATAGGCATTGGAAACAGGAAGATTTCGAGATGCTCGTACTGATCAAAAATCTGACAATTTTAAAACTGGGTTAAGCGAATCAGCGAAATATGGACTGAACGACCCGGGAATCTATAGAGGATGGTGCCTATTCCACGATTTTAGTGATGGAGGAGATCATGAGGGTTTCGTCGGCGAGCGAAAGAGCATGGGAAAAGATGGTTCGTTTCGGAGTGGGAGTATTTTTTCTGGTTACGTTACCGCTTTCCAATGGTTGGGCTCAGTCAGACCAGATATCTATCCTGCCTATTAAACCTCTCGCTCACGCTAAAGTGTATTTGATGGCCGGAGATTACCGGCGGGCGGTGGAGGCTTGCCAAAAAAATATTGACCGCGATCCCTCGGTTGAAGCGTATGTTTATTTGGCCTACGTTTATCAGGCAATTGATGGTTATTTAGGATCATTAGCGAAGCAGGAGGATTATGTAAAAGTGGAGCAATTGGCGCTGAATTTGACCACACGGAACATCCTTGATCTCATTGATCCGCCCAATGTCATGCCACGTATGGCGCAGGAGCTTATTCATGAAGGCCTTCGGCAACAATTTGACTTGACCGCAGCGATGGCCAATCGATTGAGTCGGACTAGGACGGATGAATTGTGGGCACAACAAACCCGGTGGCGTGAATTGAAGCCTGATTCCTGGTGGACAGGCGCACCGGATGAATGGCAGTGGTGAATTCTGTTCCTGCCTTTCTTGGGAGTGGAGAGGTCCAGCAGATCACAGGGGGAGCCCTCATTAGCCAGCTAACCGTGTATGAGTGAGTTGACAGTCCGACAAGAGCGGTTTTAGGATGCCAGCATAGCCTGGGCATTTTGTCGTATTTATCCAAGGAGGCAGTCAGTGTCTGATTTAGTGGCCAAAGCCGATGCAACTAACTGGGATGGGGAAGTGCTGAAATCTTCAGAGGTGGTGATGGTGGATTTCTGGGCAGTCTGGTGTGGACCCTGTCAAATGGTGGCCCCAATCGTCGATGAGCTCGCACAGGAATATCAAGGCAAGCTTAAAGTCATGAAGCTCAACACCGATGATGCCCCAGAAGTTGCGGGACAATATCAAATCATGAGTATCCCCAGTATTCTCTTTTTCAAGGGTGGTCAAGTTGTCGAAAAAATTGTTGGTGCAAGACCAAAGCAACAATTTAAACAAATCATTGACTCGCTCCTGGCTCAATCCACTTCCCCTGCCTGATCAGCAGGGCTGATGACTCGGTGTTATGCTGACCGAGCTGCGTATTTCCAACTTTGCCCTCATCGATCAACTCCATCTGGAACTCCCCCCTGGGTTTCTTGTTTTGACGGGGGAGACCGGAGCTGGAAAGTCTCTTCTCATTGATGCTCTGGTGCTACTCACCGGCGGACGAGCCTCTGCTGAGCATATTCGTTTTGGTGCTGACGAAGCCCTGCTAGAAGCCTGTTTTATTATCTCCCCCACTCACCCTCTTACGATCAGGTTACAACGGGACGGATACCTCCTACCCGATCAACAGGACCTTATCGTTCGTCGGATGTTGTCGCGGTCCGGAAAGAACCGCAATTTCCTCAATGGACAACTCGCTTCCCTTCAGACGATTCAAGACATCGGTCCGCAGTTGGTAGATATCCATGGTCAACATGACCAGCAATCACTGCTATCCCCTAAGACCCAGCTCAAAATGCTAGATGCGTTTGGTAATCTTGAGGATGTCGTAGATCGCTATCAGCAGATGCACCGGGAATGGTTCGAGAAAAAGGCGGCTCTGGATGAATACGTGGTGAGGCTACGGGATCAAGCCAATAGGCAGGACATCCTTCAATATCAATATGACGAGTTGGTCAAGATGCAGTTGCAGTCTGGAGAAGAAGAGACGCTCAGCCAGGAATACCATCGGCTGAAACATAGCGGTCGATTAGGAGAGTTATCGAATCAAGCCTTTACTGCGTTACATGAAGGAGAGCGATCGGTTCTGGATCACTTGGGTGAAGTGACGGAGTGGGTACAAGAGCTTGCGAAAATAGATGCGCAAGGTGAACCATGGGTCCCATTGGTGGAAGCTGCGACGGTGGCGTTGCGTGAGGTGACTGATAACCTTCGGGATTATCGGACTCAGATAGAGTATGACCCGGAGCGAATGGATCGGATTGATAGTCGGTTGGCCGGTCTTCAGCGGCTTAAAAAGAAATATGGAAAGCCGATCGAAGATTTAGTGGAGCTTACCCAAATCCTGAAGCAAGACTTGGCGTTACTCCAAAATGGAGAAGAGCAAGTGGCGCATTTGCAAGCAGAAGTGACCAGTCGATATGAATCGATGAAGGCCTTGGCTGAAGAATTGTCGGACCGGCGGAAAACCGTTGCGAAGCATTTGGTCAAGGAGATTAAGCGGGAATTAGCGGCTCTGAAAATGTCGACAATGGAGGTGGAAGGTAATATTGAAATGGCCAATGGGGATAATCGATTTGGTTTGACAGGAATGGATCGTGTTGAGATCCTCCTGGCTCCCAATCCGGGAGAACCGCTCATGCCATTGGGCCGAATTGCATCGGGTGGAGAATTGTCTCGAATCATGTTGGCCTTAAAAACCGTGTTTGCGGAAAATGATCAGACTCCCGTCGTGATTTTCGATGAAATTGACAGTGGTATTGGTGGGGAAGCGGGAATGGTCATGGGGAGTCGTTTGCGTCAATTGGCTCAATTTCATCAGGTGTGTTGTATCACTCATCTCCCACAAATTGCCTCGCAGGCTCATGCACAGTTTGTGGTTGAGAAAACCACGCTAGATGACCGAACGCTGACGAAAGTACACGAAGTCACTGGAGTTCATCGGGAAACTGAAATTGCTCGCATGTTGGGTGGTGGCACGCTGACTCCAACCATCAGAAAAACCGCCGGTGAAATGCTGGATCGAGGAAGCAGCCCTCACGTGGGCGCCAGTCTCCAGAAGCCAAAAAAGAAGCCTGCCAAGACCTAACTAATTTCGAATGAGCCGGTACATACAGGTAGCCATTTATGAACGGGTGGATAGCTTATTGTCTGCATTAGAGAGTTGTTAAAATCCGGCTTTCAAAAAACACCACCACAACCATTAGCTTTGAAGCTAACGCATAGTCCCAGCCAAAAAACCCGGTAACAAAATGGATGAAAAGTAATTCGTTGGGATGATGCAAGCGGTAAAAAGGTGAACAACATTCTCCACGATATCGACGGCGACGGTCCTCTCAGTATCGTGGACCTCGATCCGTTTAATCCGAAGATTCTGGTCTTCCATCAAGGCAAAGCGCGTTCCCTCGATGCCTTGGATGCAGGGTATGATGTACCGCAAAACGTTGGTCAGTGTGGGATGATGCCGAAGTTATTGTTTTATCGTTTCGTGAAAATGTGGCGGAAGTCATGTTAAACTATGGTTAATTATGGCAGTGAAGAAAGGGATAGGCGTAAAGTTTGGAGAGTGGAGGAATGAAGGAGATTGCATATGCTCAATCCAACGGTAAATGACATTGATCAACTGTTGACCGACACGATTCAGACTCTCAAGCTTGAGGAGGTCACGCCTCAGTATTGGGAGCAGGGTGAGTTTTTAGTCTTAGAGCATTTCATGCCCACTCAGGTTGTTCAGGAGTTTATGCGGGAAGTCGAGCACGTGCGGCCTCAGATCAATCGAAACTTTATACCAGGGCATAAAAAGGGGGGAAGTGTCAGCTTTTATCTTCTGCAGCAATCTGCTCCCGCAATTCTTGCGTTCTATCAGCATCAGGGATGGATCAACCTCCTGAGCCAGATTGCCGGAGTTCCGTTAATGCTGTGTCCTGAAGAGGATCCCCATTCCTGTGCGCTGTATTTTTATACCGAGGCGGGAGATCATATCGGGTATCATTATGACACCTCATATTACAAGGGCGAACGATTTACGGTATTACTGGGTTTGCAGGATCAATCCAGCAGTCGACTGGTCTGCCGTCTCCATACCAAGGAACAGGGTCGAGAGGTTAAAGAACTATCCCTCAGGACTGACCCCGGCACATATATTTTCTTTAATGGCGATAAATTGCATCATGCCGTGACGCCGCTTGGGGCTGGGGAAGAGCGGATTGTGCTTACGCTTCAATACGTCACGAATCCGTCAATGGGGGTAGCCCAACGGTGGTTTTCGAATATGAAAGATGCGGTGGGATATTTTGGATGGTCGGCCATGTTTCGAAAACCTCACCGTTAAAGGTTGGTTCCATATTCTTCCTCAGCGCAACCCAATTAACACCACCGTCGTATTATCTTCTCCACCTAATTGGTTGGCAGTCGCCACAAGTGTTCGACATATGGCTTCAGCGTGCGGAGCTTCCTGGCCGACAATAGTTTGAATCTCCTGATCAGTCAGCATTTTGGTGAGCCCGTCTGAACAAAGCAGAATGAGATCTAAGGGTTCAAGCGGGTAGGTCTGAACGGTGGGTTGTGCCTCAGGATCGATTCCCAGGGCTTTGGTCAACACATGACGAAGAGGGTGTGTGCGAACCTGTTCAGGGGTGATGAGATTGAGGGCCAACCGCTCCTCCATGAGGGTATGATCTTTTGTCCAGAGCGAGAGCGAACCCTGTCTGAAGAGATAGGCCCGGCTGTCGCCCGCGTGAGCTACACTTGCCTGAAACCCTCTCGGGGAACGACTGATTGCCACCACGACAATGGTTGTCCCCATTCCCTTCAGTCGTTCATGTTCCGCAGCTTCTTGTCGAATACTTTCATTCGCGGACTCAAGGCCTTGATTCAGCAGCGATTCTAATTTCTCAGGTTGAACGTATACAGAGGTTTCAGTCGCGAGTTGGGTTCGAATGACATCGGGAATGGTTTTAACTGCAATTTGGCTGGCCAATTCTCCCCCGGCATGTCCACCCATTCCATCTGCCAATACCCATAGTTGTAGGGTGTTATCGATCGAAAAAGCGTCCTGGTTTAGTTTTCTAACCAGACCAATATCCGTCAGTCCTATGCCAGTCCACTTGTCAGATTGTTGCGCTGATGTCATAGGGATGCAATGAATTCCGGGAGTCCCTGACGTTGAGCCAGACGGTTGTAAATAAGGTCGGCCAAAGGCTCAAGATTTTTGCAATCTGCTTCGTTATATTGGATAAGCACTTCTCTAGAGTCCGCTTGTCCGAGTTGCCATTCTTCCCACAGACGGACTGCATCCCACCCCGTGAGTCCTTCAAGCGAAGTCGGGCGATAACAGCCTATTTCCGTCTCAATCGCCTTCAGTCCACCTTTTAATCCAAGGCGTCTGGCCGCAAAACACAAGTCGATATGGGGATGGTCAAGCATCAAGTCTGGATATTTGGCCTTCAAAAATGGCAGGTCAAAGCCTGAGCCAAAGAAGGTCACGAGAAGATCGTATGAGGCAAATTCGGCTTGCAAACGCTCCCCGGATAAATTTTCTCCCTGAATGAAGGTTGTCATGCGACCTCTTCCGTAAATGCCCACCACCGTAATCTCGCCATCGGGCAACGGGATTCCATTTGTCTCAATATCCAGAAACGCAGCCTGAGATCGAAAGTTAGGATAAAGGCGCCAGTGGTCGCGTGCTTTCAAGATGTGGGTGAAGAAACGGGAATTCTGCACCTTCCACTGTTTTTGCGCTTCCAGAATGGTCTCATCGTATTGCGCTTTACGAAACGAAGAAATGCGGGGAGCGATAGTTTTCTCGAGAAAAGCGTCCCATGTGCCAATCCCATCCTCCCACCAGAGGCGTTCGGTGGATTCTCCAATGCCAGATAAAAAAAGAAATGTGGATTGTAACATGAGTCTAAACAGGAAAAGAGCTTAATTCTAACCTTGATTTCATCAGGAGGACAAGCTACATTCGAAGCAATCTTTAGATCGTGTTTCATTCGAAACCTAAGCGGGAATATATGGAATTCAGTCCACAGAAAATCAAAATGACCATCGGTGGGATACAGGTCATTGCACAACTGAAGCCGAATCGAACTGCTCAGGCTGTGGTGGATGCTCTCCCTGTTGAGGTGCCCGTGAATCAATGGGGAGAAGAGTTTTATTGCAACATGCCTGGGGTCAAAGATTATCGGGAGGTTGCCACCACACAGGTCAAAGTTGGAGATGTGGCTTTTTGGGGAATGGGGGGAATGTTGGCCGTCTTTTTTGGGCGTACTCCCATGAGTCTCGGCGATGATCCGGTTCCTGCTGATCGGGTGAATGTCATTGGAAAAGTGATAGGTGATCCGAGAGTGTTGATGGAGGCCACAGGGGCGTCCCTTATGAAAGTGGAACGGCTCCCTGAAGGAACCTGATGCGTCTCAATAAAGTTCGTGTGCATCAGATGGCCGTCTCAGTTATTGAACGATTACAGTCAAGTGGATTGCTGGAAATTCAGGGAAAACCTGAAGTGGTCATTCAAAAATTGGAATCAGCCATTGTATCCGAGTTGCAGGTGGAAGATCGGTTGAATGCGGATGTTCGGGACATGTTGAAACAATTTGAACGAGAGTTTTCAGAAGGTCGAGCGGACTATCAGAAAATGTTTACGATGGTGAAACAAAAGCTCATCAAAGAACGCGGGGTTATTTTATAGGGCAGACAGAAGAATGTAATCTGAGGCCCGTACGACTGGATTGACGATGAATACTCCCATCCTTAGCGACGAAAAACAGACACATCTTGCACATGTGATTTTGACCAATGTCGCAGGAATGTCCGAGGTGAAGATCATAGGCGATTCTGCTCACGCCCTTCGTGAAGTGAAGCGCGTGCTGGCCGAGCACATGAAAGCTGAGGAGGAACTGGTTCAAAAGGTTCGGAGTCGATTGCAATCTTATGCACGGCAGATTCCAGAAGGTTCTCAAGAGTGGGATGTCCTCTATCAAAAAACCTACCAGGAAGAATTACGTAAGCGGAACCTAAGCTGAAAAATTCCTCTTCCCCCCCCCTCCAGATTTTTTATGTTCTGTGAGTGTGCCTCAATCCTTTTTTAGCGCAGATTCTTATCTCTGGAACTCTCCCGAAGGCCAATGGTATGGTTTGGTAAGGGGATCTTGATGAATAATCGTGAAAAGACCATGCATGCTCTTGGAGCCGCCACCCTCTCCATTTTACCGGGGATCGGTCATCTGTATTTGGGGGTCAAACGCGGGAATATTTTCCTTGTCTGTGGGATTCTTTTAATGATCATTTCCAAGCTTTTCTGGCCGACAGGGTGGTTATTTTACATGCAATTTGCCATTTTTGCTGGCTTCGATGCTTTTGCATTTGGTAAGCGCGGGAGAGGATTGTTTTAACATCTGCTAGGTATATGGAGACCGTAGAATGAAGCAAGGCGATCGTCACTTGGTTATCTTTGTGATATTAAATTTGGCTTTGAGTCTTTTGGTGACCGTGACAGGTTTGAAGGTCTCGTTGGCTCAGGCGGCTAATTTATCAGTGACCGATTTACTCACATCTCCAGGAAAGCCCATTCAATTACAGGCACGCTTAACTAATTCTGAGGCAGAAGGGGAAATTGGTTTGCCGGATCAGCCCCTGGAATTTATTGTTCATGGCCGGACAGTGGGCCAGGCGAATACCGACGCGAAAGGGTGGGCTCGGATTGACTTTGCTCCCAGTATGCGGGGGAATTTACCAATCATTGTAAAAGTAGTGACGTCATCGAAAGTGGATGCCATCGAAGGAAAAGGGGTCCTCTTATCTTGGGAACGCCGCCGCCCCATATTGCTGATTGACCTGGCGGTGTTAGTGGAAGGGGAACTGGTCACGGATCAGCCTCCGCCTGAACTCTATGAGGATCCCGGGCTAATATTAGGAGATGCCCATCCCGCAGCTGCGGCAGAATTGGGCAAGCTAGCTGAATTTTATTACAACCTTGTCTATCTGGACTTGACCGGGCGAGGGCATCTTGAAGATATTCAGGATTGGCTGCGCGAACATCAATTTTCCCCAGGAATGATTAGAATCCTTCCGAAGACGCCCACGGCATTGATCGATCTCATACACGATCTGAAAACAGAGGGTTGGGAAAAAGTAAGTGGTGGCATTGGGCGCACGGCAGATTTTGCGGAGGTTCTCGTTCAAAATCGCTTACAAACCGTGATTTTACCCCTACCACAGACAGAGGATCGGTTTCCACGCAGGGCCATTGTCCTCAATGATTGGTCACGTGTCCGACGGCATCTTTGATGAAGACATTCAGCAAATTGCAGACGGACGAATGGTCCGACGATGAAGGTTTATATTTCGCCATGCCATATAATTTTCTGCTCATGTGATAAATAGTAGGGGAGATGTTTTGGTGAAGGCCGTACGACCTAAAACCCGTTTTGTGTGTCAGGAATGTGGACATCAAGGCGTCCGCTGGAGCGGACGGTGTCCTGAATGCGCGCAATGGAATTCCTTACGGGAGGAGGTTGATCGAGATCTTTCAACTCTCCAACAGCGAAGTGTCGCCGGGGGAACACCAGAGGCTGTTCCCATCAGCTCCATCGTGCAGACACAGGAGTTTCGTCTTCAGGCTGGTATTGAGGAATTGAATCGAGTGCTTGGTGGGGGAGTGGTTCCAGGATCGGTGATCTTGATTGGAGGCGATCCTGGAATTGGTAAAACGACACTCCTGCTCCAAACCCTGGCCTCATTGGGAACGGCCAAACAGGTCGGGTTGTATGTATCGGGAGAAGAATCTCCTCAGCAAATTAAAATGCGGGCGGATCGCATAGGTATTCAATCGCCCAACCTGTATGTGGCTGCTGCGACATCCCTGGAAGAAATTTTCAAAGTGGCTGAGCAGGTGAATCCCGGTGTCATCGTCGTCGATTCTATTCAAACGGTCTTTACTCAGGAACTCACATCAGCGCCCGGTAGTGTCAGCCAGGTTCAGGAGGTTGGCTGTCGCCTGATGTGGTATGCCAAGCGGACGCATGTCCCTATCTTTATTATCGGGCATGTGACGAAGGAAGGCGTGATTGCCGGGCCAAGGCTACTGGAGCATATTGTCGATACGGTGTTGTATTTCGAAGGAGATAAAGGACAGAGCTATCGTATTCTTCGAGCGGTGAAAAACCGGTTCGGGCCGACCAATGAAATCGGGGTCTTTGAAATGAAGGATGAGGGGCTGACCGAGGTTGGGAATCCATCAGAACTGTTTTTGACGGGGCGAATCGGACATGGCGCCGGATCTGTTGTCGTGTCGAGCGTGGAAGGCTCTAGGCCTTTATTAGTGGAGTTGCAGGCACTGGTGGCGGAGACGACCTATCCTATGCCGAAACGTATGGCCAAAGGTGTAGAAGTGAATCGGGTGTCGTTGTTGTTGGCCGTTCTGGAAAAGCGACTCGGGTTGCACTTTGCCGGGTACGATGTGTACGTGAATGTGGTGGGGGGGCTTCGGATCGATGAGCCAACGGTGGACGTGGGCATCGTCTGTGCTGTGCTTTCGAGCTTTCGAGAATTGGCCTTGGACCCAAGATTGGTTGTGATGGGAGAGGTCGGGTTAGGCGGAGAAGTCCGGCCGGTACAGCATGCGGACCTGCGTATTCGTGAGGCGATGAAATTGGGGTTTCAACGTTGCGTGGTGCCTGAGCCGAATCTGAACCAATGGAAACCTGTGGCTGGCATGGAAGTCGTGGGGATTCGTGACATTGGCGACATTTGGGAAACGGTTGTCAGTCATGCCTCATAAATGGCGCGTGCAGGCGGACTATTTACGATGAATGCTGCAAGTCGATGGGCTCTGTTGCCGGTGGTGTTGCTCGTCGGATGCGCCGGAATGTTACAAGAATCGTTACGACCGCTTGAAGACGGGCAAGAGCAGCAGGTACTTCAATCCTTGCGTCAAAAGGAGTTGACCATTCTCACTCTACGAGGATTATTTCACGGGTCAATTTCCGGTTCCGGCGTTCCTTTTTCCCAAAATATTCTTGGGACAGTTTCGTACGTGCGACCCGATGTCTTGGACTTGAAAGGCTTTATTCGAATGGGTGTGCCCGTGATGGATTTTCATCGCAAGGGGAACGAGTATGAACTGAATTTTCCCGCTGAAGGTAAGGTGGTCACCGGAAAAATGGAGGAAACCCAGGAGCGTACAGCATGGGATCACACTGTGATGCTGAGTATTCGTGCCCTGGATGCCGTGTTGGGAAAGATTTCCGGGGGATCAAGTAAAGAAGCCCGCGTGTGGAAAAGTAACGAACGTTACCGCATCGATCTGCCTCAAAACCCATCCTCAGCCACGGCATCTCCAGACGATTTTACCGTCAGGACCTGGGTGGATGCCCAGACCATGGACCTGATATCGATTGAATATCGACGCTCGTTTGATGATATCGTCGTATCCGTGGAATGTGAAGATTATCGAGAGGTGCCAGTTACCACTGCCGAAGAGAGCTCACCGGTTCGATTGCCGTTTCTGGTTCGGGCGACAGACTATCGACCCAGCGGAGGATCCATTACCCTGCATTTCAAGGAATTTATCGTCAATGCGGCCTCCTAGTTGTCCTTATGCGTCAAGCCACCACTAATCAGCATGTTGGGAGTCAAGAACCTCTATGCTGTTTTTAGCTCTAGAGTCCGCCACCTCTCATCAGAGTGTGGCCGTGTTTCGGGACCAACAGCTGTTAGGCAGTCTGGACTGTGAGTCAGGGCGGCCTCTGACCCCACAACTCATTCCCACAATCGATAGGCTGTTATCTTCGGTCTCTTTGCAGTTATCAAATCTTGAAGGTTTGGTGGTGTCTATTGGTCCGGGGACTTTCACCGGATTACGAGTGGGACTAGCGACAATGACAGCCTTTCGGCTGGCTTTCCAGATTCCTTTGGTTGGAGTTTCCACACTCGAAGGGCTTGCCTGGAATCATCCTGTTACCGATCTCCCTCTGCTCAGCACTATCGGTATTCGCCAGGGAGTAGTGTATTGGGCACTGTTCCGTTGGGAGAATCAACAGATCGTGTGCGTGAAAGAGTCTCAAATCGGGGACATCATTGACGTCTGTGGTGCCCTGTCCGAACCGACCATTGTGCTCGGAGATGGGTGGATACAGAACCGGGAGACTCTCCTTTCAAAAGGGTTCTCTTTTGCCGAAGCTCCTGCTGAGGAGCAATGGCCATCGGCCAAAGGGACCGGCATGGCAGGACGGGTATTGCTGGAACGAGGGGTTCTCCTTCCTCAAGGCTGCACCCCACATTATATTCAGCCATCGTATGCAGAAATATCAAACACTAAAAGCTTGAATCCCATCGGGTGAGACTTCTTGGTACCTGTTCGTGTGACATAGAGGAGTGAAGGATGTTCACAAAGGACCGTGTCGTGGATACTGATCCATTTCACATTGAGGCCATTCGATTGGCCACATTGGCTGATCTGGACGCATTGGTGAGTCTGGAAGAGTCCTGCTTTGCTGTTCCCTGGTCAAGAAAAAGCTTTGAAGCTGAATTGCACGGGAATTCCTTCAGCCAAATTCTTGTCATTCCGGGTCCAAAGGAACAACCGGAAATTCCCTTGCTGGCCTATATCTGCGTGTGGGTGATCTTTGAAGAAATCCGCTTTTTAAATCTGGCGGTTCACCCTCATTTTCGTAGAAATGGGTTGGGTAAACAGTTAATTCTACAAGCATTATGCATTGGGAGTGCTCAAGGATGTTGTCGGGGGATGTTGGAGGTTCGGGACTCCAATCAGATGGCAAAACAACTCTATGAGTTCTTTAAATTTAAGGAATATGGCAGAAGAAGCTCCTACTATACGAATCCTAGCGAGGATGCTATCCTTATGATCCTGGAGCCTATTTCCAGGCCAATTTCTGTCGAAAATGATCTAGAGGAAGTCCAGGTCTAATGCAAAGAGGAGACGCTTACCAGTTCAATATTCACTACTAACACAGGAGGGCACCGAAAGTGACGGACGAACAAATCGCCGAAAATTTGCGGGCATCCAATGTGGAGTATCAGGAGTTGGAGGAATCCCATCACCGGTTGGATCTGGAACTCCAGCAGGTATTGAAACACCATGTGTTGACTCCTCAGGAAGAAATTCTTAAAAAACATTTGCAAAAAGAAAAACTTGGCAAGAAAGATCGAATGGCTGCTCTTATTCGTGAACATCGTGCCTCATGTGATAATGCCAAAACATCTGGATAATCCGAACGGTTGCTTCGCACGCTAAGCCCCACTTTCTAATGGCTGCTTTTTCCCCTACCATGGCCATGAATGCGGTGGTGCATCCCCTTCAGCGCCACATTCGTGATATTAAACGCCGGTTACTGATCGTGGGAGCCACGATCATGGTGTTTTTTGTTATAGCGTTTTCCTATTCTTCCATTCTGATCGACTGGTTCAAGCGGCCCTTTGAAGATGATCTGATTTTTTACGCCCCGGCTGAGGCATTATTTGCCTCCATAAAAATTTCTTTTATGGCGGCGGTGATTGCCAGTGTCCCTATCATTCTGTACCAATTTTGGAAATTTATTGAGCCCGCATTGCTTCAGAAAGAACAACGATGGGCGGTGCCGCTTTTCTTCCTGGGGTTGGGATTTTTCCTTTTGGGGTTGGCCTTTTGCAATATGGTGATCCTGCCGTTGGTCATCGACTTTTTTGTGACGTTTGGCATGGATCGGGCGATTACTCCAGAATTAGCCGTCGGAACCTATGTCGACTTTAACGTCAAGTTTCTCCTGGCATTTGGCTTTGCGTTTGAAATTCCACTGGTCATTTCTCTTCTGTCTCGTGCCGGGGTCATTCAGGCGTCTGCCCTCATTCGCTTTCGCAAGCATGCTGCTCTGGTGTCGTTGATACTTTCAGCCGTGATCACGCCGGATGCGACAATGTTCACCATGTTGTTAATGGCTGTCCCGTTGATCCTCCTGTATGAAATAGGCATTTTAGGCGCAAAGGTCTTTGGACGTGTTTCTCAGCCGGCGGGGGAAAAAAGTCAAACGACTGAGGGGAATGAGGAAGTGGCTGATGAAGAAAAAGACTAAACGGATGGGGTCAGGTACCCGATGGACACGAATGCAGGGGCCTCTATGGAATTGTCTTTTCAGCACGGTTGCGTCGATCTGGCTTATGGGGTTTTCCGGACTTGGAGACAGCCGTCCTCCGTTATCGTCGCTATATCCGGTATCAAATATTCCCTCTCTTCATCCTGATGACTCTGAAAATACCCACAAAGGGTTTGCCCCTAGTATTCAAACCGTTGTGGTGACTCCAGACGGAGTGGTCTATGCCGGGTCATTTGGAATGGGGCTATTTCGGAGCCAGGATAAGGGGAAGTCCTGGGAGGCGTTGAATCGAGGCTTGACGGACCCATTTTTGCTCTGTCTTGCCGTGATTCCCGGGAAGCACCTCTATGCCGGGACGATGCGTGGCGGAGTATATCGTCTTGGGCTCAAGGGTACGACGTGGGAATCGATTGGAACAGGATTAAATGAGGCGGAAGTCAAATCATTCTTGGTTCACGGGGATGCCCTATATGCGGGAACAGGAATCGGGGTGTACCGGTGGGTAGAAGGCGAACAACAGTGGGTTATCGTCGGAGCCGGATTGGATCGGATTCTGGTTCCCGGTCTTGCGATCATGGATGATGGGAAACTTTTTGCGGCGACTTCCGGCAAAGGTCTCTTTCATCTGGAGACTCAACACGCTTCTCCCTCTAAATGGGTGGACTCTCAATCCATATTTGTCGATCCACGGGAACGGTTGCCACATCGCTATCTTCGAGTCATTGCCGTCAATGAAGCGCAACATATTTTTTTAGGAACACAGGATGGGGGGATTTTCCGGAGTACGGATCGTGGCCAATCTTGGTCGTCTCTCAGTCGGAATCTCCCCAATGATTCAATTAGAAGCATTCTCCCGGATCATAAAGATATTATTGTGGCGACCGGAAACGGAATTTTTCGGTGGAAGACTGATCAGCAAGAATGGATGGGCATGAATACCGGGTTGACTAACCTGGCTATTCAAAGTCTCACGATATCGGATGCCGGTGAGTTATATGCCGGAACCAGTAGTGGAGCATTCCGAAGTCAAGACGGGGGTGCGCATTGGACGAATATTAGCCAAGGGTTGGGTATCCAGTTGGTTCCCAAGGGCCCTTATGAATAAATCCTGGTAACGGAAAGGACGGGAGATGAGCGACGCAACTCAGAAAGATCAGGCAACCACTATTCACATTCAGGTGAACGGCGAGTCCTGGGGTGACATCCACTTAAGGCTTTTCTCGGATGTCGCGCCCCATCATGTTCAGAATATGCTGAAACTAGCCAAAGACAAGTTTTATGACGGCACGACTTTTCATCGGGTGATCCCCAACTTTATGATTCAAGGGGGAGATCCCAATAGTAAGGATCAGGATCGGTCACGCCATGGAATGGGAGGGCCGGGCTATCGGGTCAATGCGGAATTTAGCTCCAAGCCTCATAAACGAGGGACGCTCTCGATGGCGAGATCGCAAGATCCCAATAGCGCGGGCTCCCAATTTTTTATATGTGTAGCGGATTCGAGTTTTTTAGATGGTCAATATACGGTGTTTGGTGAGGTGGTGAGTGGCATGGAGACCGTTGATCGAATCGTCAATGCCAAGCGGGATGGTAATGATAATCCTACTGACCGGATTGAAATGACCATGAGTGTCCCTGAAGCGAATGCCTAAGAAATGGTGGTGGGGCTGGCCTTGGTGCGTACTTATTGGATGGCTATTCGCGGGCTGTGTTGCTCCACCGTTCTATTCCTACCTGGTCTATGAAAATCCCACATCGTTTGTTCGACTTGAGGTCTCCCCCTGGGTCGACCCTGATGTTCCTCAGACTTTGAACGAGCATCCTGCCACCATGTCTCGACGTCAAATGATCGAGGCTCTGAACGGATTGCGGGTGCGTGAGTATCGTTCCGGCCCCATCCGGTGGTTTCGTGGCCTTGCGGATCCTGAGCCAGCTTTCATGAAAGAGGAAATTGAATTGTTAGCCCCACGATTACTGGAGGGACTAGGATTAGCTGTGCCACAGGAACTGGTCACCTTTTACCTCAGCCACCCGGTAAATGCCACTAAACGGGAAGTGACCTCTGGAGGGATGTTTGTGAGGGATGGGCATCTCCACGTCATTATCAGTAATCATCGCACAAGCTATGAAATTCCCCCTGCAGGGCTGATCTATGATCGGCGGTATCCACTGTTTTCTCTGGCTCCCCTTGATGTGGATTTACTCTATGAGACAGAAGAGACGGTGATGCCAAAAGAGAAAAAGATTTGGGAGACTATTTTGGGAGATGAACACAGCGGCGAGATCGTTCTCGATCTTTCCCGATTGTCGATGATGAAAATGTAAGCGTGTGTTCATGAATTGACCGGTAGGGGATGTAAGGGGGCGGAAATGAGATCTTTGGGTCATTAGCAATGAGGTTGGGTATAAAGAGGATGAAGGATAATCCCTAAGTTTTTAGCAGATTATGGAGACCATGGGTCATCCCGGAAGTATTCGATGAGAATAATACGATCATGAGAAAAAATGTCCCTAAAAGTCTCAAAGCTTCTGTCCGGGCGAAGGTCTCGCCTCAAGAATCCGTGTGTAATCGCTTGCGAGATATACGAAAAAAACAGGGGATTTCACAGGCGGAGTTAGCGGCCCTCGTGGGCCTGACACGACAAGCGGTCTATGCCATAGAAGCCAATCAATATTTGCCAAGCACCAATGTTGCCTTACGGTTCGCTCGTGCGTTGAAGTGCCGAGTTGAGGATATTTTTATCCTTTTAAATCAAGAAGAAATAGTTGAAGCTGAGTTCATTAGTGGCACAACGACGCTGGGTCATCCGGCAAGGGTAAAGCTGGCATACGTTGGATCACGGATACTGGCCAGGCCGATGGCCGAACTGGGCGATGTGTTGAATTTTGTGATGCCAGCTGACGGAGTAGCTGTGGAGCAGACGAAGCGAACTTCCAGCCGGAAAAGGCCATATGTACGGGTGCAATTATTGAATTCCCCGGAAGTCATCAAAAAGGGGATTCTCATTGCCGGATGCGATCCGGCGTTATTTCTCGCCGGGGAGCATGTCCGCAAGGTGAACGCCATGGCGGGTATCACGAATTGGACCATGGGAAGCGCGAACGCGCTCCGTGCGCTTCAACGGGAAGAAGTTCACATGGCGGGCTTGCATCTTGTGGATGTGAAATCCGGACAAAGTAATGTTCCTTACCTGAAACGGCATATTTCCGGTCAAAATTTTGTCGGAGTGCGGTTTGCTTCCTGGGTTCAAGGTCTGTTAATTCACCCGGGAAATCCTAAGCACATTCGTAGTGTTGAGGATTTTGGCCAGTCGGGGCTTCGTCTCGTCAATCGGGAAGTGGGAGCAGGAGCCAGATTTCTTTTGGATACCCTACTTCAGAAATCAGGATTAACCGGAGAAAAGTTACTGGGGTATGACAACGAAGTGCCGTCTCATCTCGAAGTGGCTCGTCTGATTCGAGATGGCATGGCTGACGTGGGCATTGGAGTGGAAGCCGCAGCCCGTCATTTTGGTCTTGGTTTCATTCCGCTTCGAGAAGAACAGTATGACTTGATTATGCGTAGCGAATTTCTTAAATCCCACCCCGCTATGTCTCAATTTCTTGATGCGATGGTCAGTCACTCCTTCAGGCGGGAAATCGAATCACTTGGGGGATACACGGTGACCGAAATCGGAAAAATTCTTCATTGGTAACTCGGTGTCTCCTCCTATCCTCTCGGGTAGGTCAGGAGATGGGTTACGGTGTTGCAACATACCACAGCTTTCTCAAGGAAATTGAGGTATGGCTGTCCCAGCATCATGTTCCCGGCTCTTACCATGTATCCCTATAAAAGAGGGTCATGGGTTATGGCAATATTTACTACTTCGGAAAAGCTGTCACGAATTGGTGTTTTGGGCTATGGCTCATTGAGGTAATAGGCCTCAAGTGAGGTCGTGGGAAAGTGGCGGTTAGAATTCTACCGTTGAGAAAGGATTAAGGACTGCAGGTTCTGCCATTGAACACTTTACAGGAAGAACCACTTCTGGCTAATTTCCAGGATTTAACCAATGGTGGAGTAGGGTCTGGTCGCATTTCGACAATCACGTCAATGATATCTCCTACATCCAAAGTCTTCAGTTGAATCTTTGCCTCTTCTTCAACCTGAACCCATTGAATACCAGAATCGGTCGTAATCAAAAATACGCCTTTGTCCGATTCAATTTTCATAATGGGACTGTTGAACTTCTGGAGTGAGGTTGAAGCTTCGGCATACACCTGTGATCCAGGCTGAAAAAACACAATCAACCCTAGCAGAAAAGCAAACAGGTGATGGAGGATTGGCATAAATTTCTCCTGTTGTTACTTTGAGAAGCCTTTCTCATTATCGCAATATTCTTGGCAAAAAGTCTATGGGGTTCCCACCAAAAAGTTGCAGGCATGTTTGGGATGGCCAGAGCTAGGGCAGGGTGTGAATGGGAACTTCTGTGGCCTTGGATTCCTGGATTCGGTAGGCTCGGACCACCGGCTGCTCCATATGCTCTAAGGAAATAATCAGGTGAAATGGTTCCGGAAAATTTAGTTTGGCCCGGTAGCTTTCAAATTCCATGGCAATGGTGATATCGGTTTGGGAGGGCCTGGCCGGACTAAATGTGTGGGAATGATAAAATCCTAAAAGGTCGAGACTTTTCGAACGAATGTCCCGCTGAGCCATGGCCATTTCTCTGGCGTCCATCTGAAAGGCGATATCCGCTCGCTCCTCCGGCGATAACCGTTGAAGGTCAGACAATTTTGCTCCGTCAAAGCGTGTAAGTTCTTGTTCGGATAACTCAGCCAGAATATTGGTAATGCGATAGCATTCGGTGATGGTGCTTTCGGTTCCTGACAGAATCCCACAACATTCATGAGGTGCTAATTCCCGCGCATGGGCAATCATGATTTTGACAATGCTGGACGGAATGGCAAGCATGGGCCTAGATGGTACAGGAAACTTCCTGTTCCACAAGTTTGGTGATGGTGGGATGAGGTCCACAGAGAGGACAGTCCGGAGATTTTGGACGACCAACCTTTCGGAATGTCATATCCAGGGCATCGTAGAGAAGAAGATGTTTTGCCAAACTTTCTCCAAGTCCGAGGACTTCCTTAATGGCCTCGTTGGCTTGCAAGACACCAATGGTCCCGGCTAAGGCGCCTAATACGCCAGCTTCCTGGCAATTTGGCACAAGGCCGGCGGGTGGAGGCTCCGGATATAAACAGCGATAACAGGGAAAGCCTTCATGGGGTTTAATCGTGGCTAATTGCCCTTCAAACCGAAAAATGCTCCCGGAAATCAGGGTCCTTTTCGCAAAGAAACAGGCATCATTGACGAGAAACCGCGTGGAGAAGTTGTCGGATCCGTCCAGAACGATATCGTAGGCCTCAATTAGGGCAAGGATATTGGTGACGCTGACATGTTCCGGGTAAAGATTGAGAGTGATTTCAGGATTGAGCGCTGTTAATAATGTCCCGCCGGATTCAACCTTTGAAACACCAATACGGTCGGTGGTATGTAGAATTTGCCGTTGCAGATTGGATAAGTCCACGACATCGCCATCAGTCAGACCTAAGGTTCCGATTCCGGCCGCAGCGAGATATAAAGCTGCCGGAGAACCAAGTCCTCCTGCCCCAATCACCAGGATTTTGGCATCCTGCAATTTTTTCTGTCCTTTACCGCCCACTTCCGACAGAATAATCTGACGGCTGTAACGCTGGATTTGAGATTCAGTAAATTCCATGAGAAGCGAAATCCTTATTCGACGACGTTCAGTTCAATCGGATCAACCATGCAGCCTTTTTGCCGAAGACCCTGAATAGCCCGGTCTATTTCATCAGTTTCTCCCGAAAATTCCACATCCATCCATCCGGTGGTTTCACGGACATCGGCCCGTCGAATACTCGGCACGACCTGAAATTCCTGACCGATCTCATACAGAATGGGAGAAGGAATTTTATCTTCGGGATAGCGAATGTGAAAGCGTAGTTTGGCCATCATGAACCTCCTGCGATTGCGGGAATGATGGAGACTTCATCTCCGTCTTTCAGTGGGGTGTCTTTGCCGGTTAAAAACCGGATATCTTCCTCATTGACATAGATATTGATGAATCGGCGAACCTCTCCCTGTTCATCATAGACCCGTTCCTTAATGCCGGGATGGGCAGAGCCCAGGTTGTCAATTATTTCCGACACCGTGTTCCCTGCGATTTCCACTTCACTTTTTCCCCCGGTCATGGGGCGCAAGGGAGTGGGAATTCTGACCTTAATCATGCTGACTCCTCTATGGCAAAAGTCTTAATAAAGTGACTGAGACTGGGTGGGATGCGAAAGGGGCGTCCGACGGCATCGACGACCGCTTCCTGAGTTTTCAGTCCGTTCCCGGTAATATAGGCCACGGTCACATCATTTTTTTGAATGCGCCCTTGTTTCACTAATTTGCGAAGGACACCAATGGTGACCCCTCCGGCGGTTTCAGCAAAAATCCCTTCAGTTTGAGCCAGAAGCTTAATGCTTTCCACTATTTCATCATCGGTGACGGCGTCCATGGCCCCTTGGCTTTCCGCGGCGGTTTTTAATGCGTAGTATCCATCCGCCGGATTCCCAATGGCCAGCGATTTGGCAATGGTGTGTGGTTTCACCGGTTTAAAGAAATCCCGGCCATCTCGAAATGCCGTGGCAATGGGAGAGCAGCCTTCTGCTTGGGCCCCGTTCACCTTGGTGTTCACTGAATCGATCAGGCCCAATTTCTCAAATTCTTTGAGGCCTTTCCAAATTTTTGTCAGCAATGATCCCGAAGCCATGGGCACCACGACTTGATCCGGAGCCCGCCATCCTAATTGCTCGGCAGTTTCAAAGGCCAACGTTTTCGATCCTTCAGCATAATAGGGGCGGATGTTGATGTTGACGAAGGCCCAGTGACGTTCTCCCGCGATTTCGCTGCAGAGCCGATTGACATCATCATAATTTCCTTCAATTTCCACGACATTTGGACGATAAATCAGATTACCCAGCACCTTCGCAGCTTCCAGGTCTCCGGGAATGAACACATAGCATTTCATTCCTGCCGAAGCTGCATGGGCCGACACGGAATTTGCCAGATTGCCGGTTGAGGCACAGGCGACGGTTTCAAATCCAAGTTCTCTGGCCCGAGTTAAGGCGATGGCCACCACGCGATCCTTAAACGACAACGTCGGATGATTGACGCAATCATTTTTAATGTACAGGTTGTCGAGTCCGAGGAATGCCCCCAGGTTTTTGGCATGAACCAGCGGGGTAAATCCGGCATGAAGACCGATGAAATTCGTGCCTTCCACGGGCAGCAGATCCACATATCGCCAAAGGCTGTGAGGGCCTGATGCAATTTTTTCACGCGTCATGACCTGTTTAATGGCGGCATAATCGTATTTGACTTCCAGTGGCCCAAAGCACAATTCGCATACATGAATATCCTGCGTAGGATATTCTTTCCCGCACTCCCGACACACCAGAGCTAGCATTTTTTTCATAGCATCATCCTCCCCTTTTACGCGGCGGGGTTTATCCGTTGGTTAGCGTTGTAGCCGATGGTTGAAGTTGGCACGCCTCTTGTTCATAGTCGATGAGTTCCGTCAACGAAGGATTTGGGCCGCACAGTGCACATGAGGGATTCCGTTTGACGCGAATTTCTCGAAACGCGGTGGTGCGTGCGTCAAAATCCATGATGCGGTTCGTCAATGGCGTTCCAATGTTGAGGATGAGTTTAATGGCTTCTGTGGCCTGAATCGTCCCAATGAGTCCGGCAACCACCCCGATGATCCCGGCTTCCTGACAAGTAGGGACGACTCCGGCCGGCGGGGGATTTTTGAACACACAACGATAACAGGCGGATTGATTCGGAATAATGGTGAAGACTCGTCCTTCAAACCGGAGAATTCCTCCATGGACAAGCGGTTTGTTCTCCAAGTAACAGGCATCATTAATCAAAAATTTTGCGGGGAAGTTGTCGACCCCATCAATGACAACATCATATTGGTTAATCAATTCTCGAGCATTGCGAGACGTCATGCGTTCTTCATGGATGTTGACCTGGACATCAGGGTTTATCGCCTGAATTTTTTCCTTGGCCGAAACGACTTTAGACCGTCCCACATCAGGGGTATGGTGAAGGATTTGTCGTTGAAGGTTGGAGAGATCAACCACATCGCTATCAATCAATCCAATGGTGCCAATGCCGGCAGCAGCAAGGTAATAGGCCACCGGGGAGCCCAAGCCTCCCGCGCCGACAATAAAGACTTTCGCTTGTGACAGCTTTTTCTGGCCCTTGCCGCCCACTTCCGGCAGTAATATGTGGCGGCTATATCGAGTAATTTGGTCTTCTGTGAAACTCATATGACCTCTGACCTTTTAAGGTGCTTATTTATTGGTTCATCCCCGCTATCCGAGGAGAATGAGGTGAGCTTGATATTCAAAAATGATTATTTGACCCGGGAATCATTCTCCGAAAGCCGTTTGCCCTGCACATCTCAGTAATCCTTTTCTTGTTGAGGGAGGGAAGTTGTCCGCCTCATCTTGATTCTTCCTTCATGGAAGGGGCTCCGTGGACATGCACTAAATATTAAAATATTTCTCAATGCTCAGATATCGTTCGCCTGTATCGCAGAGAATGGTGACAACATTTTTATTCGGGCCTAAGGCTTCCGCGACCTTTTGCGCGGCAAACACATTGGCCCCTGCAGATATTCCCACCAGGAGCCCTTCCTTCCTGGCAAGTTGCTTCGTGGTTTGGTAAGCCTCTTCATCCGTCACGGTCATAATTTGATCGATGAGGGACCGATTCAGAACTTTGGGAACGAAGCCCGCGCCGATTCCTTGTATCCTGTGCGGCCCGGGTTCTCCTCCGGATAACACGGGAGAGCCTGTTGGTTCGACCGCAATCACCTTGACCGAAGGATTGTTTTCTTTGAACAGTTCTCCGCAGCCGGTAATCGTTCCGCCGGTCCCCACGGCCGCGACGAATGCATCCACCTTGCCCTCCAAGGCCTCCCAGATTTCCAACGCCGTTGTCTTTCGATGAATGGCTGGATTGGCCGGGTTAGAAAACTGGTTCGGCATAAAGTATTCGGGATTTTGCTCCAAAATACTTTCTGCTTCTTTAATCGAACCTCGCATCCCTTCTCGAGCAGGAGTCAACACCAACTGCGCGCCATAGGAGGAGAGCAGGCTGGCCCGTTCCAGGCTCATCCCCTCCGGCATTACCAGAACAAGTTTATAGCCCCGAACGGCAGACACCAAGGCTAATCCGATGCCGGTATTGCCGCTGGTCGGTTCCACAATGGTGCCACCGGGCTTGAGCAGTCCCTTATTCTCTGCCTCATCAATCATATTCAGGCAGATGCGGTCTTTGACGCTGCCGCCGGGATTGTAAAACTCCGCCTTCCCATAAATGAGGGCTCCTCCCGGAGGGGAGAGCCGGTTTAATCGTACTAACGGAGTATGCCCAATCCCATCCGTAATATTCCGAAGAAATGCGGCACTCACGCGCCACCGCCCATGAAAAACAAAAATTCCAGTTTATCGCCATCCTTCAGTGAGGTGGTTCCCAGTTGCTCCTGATCAACCATCTGCGTATTCAATTCCACAGCAACGAGTTGCGGGTCAATATCTTTGGTTTTCAAGACGTCTAGCACGGTAGAAACCTCCAGGGTTTCGGGTTTACCATTGATCGTCAATTGCATGCCATGCTCCAAACGTAAGTACTGAAAATCCCTAAACAAAAAACGTAACAAACCCCCACGAAGGGAGTCAAGAAATGGTGCGATCAGGTGCCTTGGCGCAAGAGTGGCACCAAGTCTTTGGCACGGCCTTGAAAGGACACGTCCACAACGGAGGAGTTGGGCGTCGGGTCCAAATTCAGTTCGACCACCAGGGCGCCACCATCTTTGGCAATGGGAGCAAATGATGCAGCCGGATAGACCACGCCTGAAGTCCCAATAATGAGAAGAATATCACATGTTCGCAATGCCTGATAACTGCGGTTCAAATCTTCCTGATCCAATGACTCTCCAAACCACACAATATGGGGGCGCAACAACCCCGAACAGTCCGTGCAGTTTGGTGGATAGACCAGAGGCAGATCGCGGTTGGCCGAAATCCGGTTGCATTGTGTACAACGCACTTTCCAGATGTTGCCATGGATTTCCGAAAGACGTTGGGAGCCGGCCAGGGCATGAAGCCCATCGACGTTCTGCGTAATAAGCCAAAAGTGTTCAATTCGTCGTTCAAGTTCAACGAGAGTTTCATGTGCCGCATTCGGGTGTTTGGTTGCGACCAATTCACGTCGCCAGTTATACCATTCCCAAACCAGTTTGGGGTCCCGGGCAAAGGCTTCAGGTGAAGCCAGTTCCTCAGGCCGAAAATTTTTCCACAAGCCTTCGGGTCCCCGAAACGTCGGCACGCCGCTATCTGCGGAAATTCCCGCACCGGTAAGAACCGTGACTGACCGGGCCATGGCTATCCGGTCACGCACATCAAGAATGGTCATTCCGTTAGGCATGAAATGTACTCAATTCAGAGCGATAGGTATGACGCCATGTCCGTGCCATCCCTTGCCGGTTGCTCTTATTCTTTGTAGAGGCGAATGGTGACTTTTTGCCCTTTAATTCTGGTTCGGCCAAGAGCCTTGATGATCCCATGGACATGCTCTTCCGGCACTTTGACCAGAGAGAATTGATCGGAGACTTTGATGGGGCCAATCACATTTGAACTGATCCCGGCCTCGTTGGCAATGGCACCGACCAGATCTCCTGTCCGGACTCCTGCCATTCGACCGGCGTTGACATGCAAGGTCGCCATGCTTGTGGATTGACTGTGGCGTTCTCGTCTCCCGACCGGCCTACCGCCACCTCCTCCGCCTCTGAGGGCTCTTGGAGCCTCTGGGTAATCGGATGGTCCTCGCCTTGGCCGTCTGGCCGTCTGGGATGTGTCAGGTGCGCGGTCCCGTATGGCAGGAATGTCCTCTTCAACTCGATCGCCCGTCTTTGACCCGTAGGCCAATTGAATCGCGGCAGCGGCGACATCCGCCTGGTCAAATTTTTCAGTGAGGGTATTGACCACGGCTCGGAATTGTTCAAAGTCCTTGGCCTTGAGAATATCTTGAATGGAATCGCCGATCTGTTCCAGCCGCTTAGTTTGAAGGTCGGCCACCGTCGGGAGTGTGCCCATTTCGACTTTTGATTTGGTCAGGCGCTCAATATTTTGCAGCAGCCAGCGTTCGCGTGATTCGACGAGTGTAATGGCTTCACCGGCCCGTCCGGCGCGTCCAGTTCGCCCGATACGATGGACGTAGGCTTCGGGAGAGGACGGAACATCGTAATTCACCACGTGTGAGACGTGCGGAATATCAAGCCCTCGGGCCGCTACGTCTGTGGCGACAAGCAACTCTGTTTTACCGGCGCGGAACGATTGCATCACCCGATCGCGTTGAGCCTGGTTCATACCGCCATGCAGGCCTTCTCCCCGGTACCCCCGGCCATTAAGCATAGAGGTCAACTCATCAACCTCCAAGCGTGTTCGGCAAAACACCAGCGCGGACTTTGGACTGGACATATCCAGAATTCTGGCCAGTGCTGCCACTTTATGTGGCCTGGCCACGAGGTAGGCGGTCTGATGCACGCGAGGGGCCACCCCGGCCTTTACCGGTTCCTTAATGATCTGAATCTCAATGGGATTTCGTAAGTGTTGGCGTGCGATTGAGGCAATGCGGGGAGGCATGGTCGCTGAAAACAGTGCGGTCTGCCTGGTTGAGGGCGTTTGCTTCAGGATGGCATCCAGATCCTCGGCGAAGCCCATATTGAGCATCTCATCGGCCTCATCCAACACCACAATCTGAAGGTCCTTGAGCTGAAGGGTTTTGCGTCGGATATGATCCAGTGCCCGTCCTGGAGTGGCCACGACGATATCGACCCCGCGTTTCAATGCGATGAGCTGTGGGCGGATGGCCTGTCCACCATAGACGGCGAGGATGGCGATGTGTTGCTGTTTCCCATAACGCTGGACAGCCTCGCAGACTTGTATCGCCAATTCGCGTGTGGGCACGAGAATAAGGGCTGAAGGGTTCGGCTGCTTGGCCGAATGGGCCAGGCGCTGGAGGAGGGGAAGGGTGAAGGCAGCGGTTTTTCCAGTTCCGGTTGCGGCACGCCCCAGGAGATCCTTTCCCGCCAAAAGCGGTGGAATGGCTTCGCGTTGGATAGGGGTGGGCTCTTCATATCCTAACGCCTCGAGCGTGGTCAGCAGCGCCGCTTCAAGGCCAAGAGCGGCAAAACCTGGTGAAAAGCCCTTCATAGTAGGAGCTGTGGGTGGATTGGACGTGTCGTGTTTCATGACGGTTTTGCAACCTTTCTGGATGCGGTCCTGAGTTGTGTGTAGGCCGACTTGAGCCGGTCTGTCGGTATGTGATGTTCGTTAAAGACGAGAAGAAGGGATGGTTCTGATTGAACCGGCTTCCTTGGGCTGGATGGCCTCACCTTAAAGAGACTGGGCCTTCTTACCTTTGTCCTACCCCGCGACCCGTTGGTCTTGTCGCGCCGGGCAGCATATGGTCCCTGACCATGATGACGAAACCGTGAAAGGTCACGACCACTCGTGACTCTTTTTGAGGGATGTCTGCCTGTCGGTTATGTGGGGTGGTCGCCTAACGAGCGTTTCCTGTCCATAGTTCTTTTACCAGGAATGGTAAACCAATTCCTAGCTCCCCTCAGTAAAAATGGTTATTGGTGGGACCAAAGTAGTAGGGGGACAGGGTCGATGAGGCATCCTCAGCACGAAAAAGACTTGTGAATTGGGTTGAATTTTGAGAGATTGACGGGACTCAGCGTTTCCCCCATGTTAAAGCAACAGGCTGTTCCATCTGTCATGCGTAAGGAGGTTGATATGGTGAAGGTTTTTGTTCTTGTGAGCGGGTTGGTGCTGGGTATCCAGACGACGGTCTGTGCAGGCGTGGTTTTTCATGTCGAGACGACCTTTCCCAATCGGGCAGAAGTGCCTTCCAGAAACGACGCGATGACGGTCGACGGGAAGAAACTGAAGATGACGATAAATGATGAAGGGAACACTCAATCCACGGTCATTTATCGAGGCGATCGGGAGGAAATTCTGCTGATCAATCATGGAGATCGCACCTGGCGTGCTATGGACAAGGCCACGATGGTCAATCTTGGTCAACAGATCAACCCGGCCATGGAAAAAATGCAGGAAATGTTAAAGAGCATGCCACCCGAGCGACGAGCGATGATGGAGAAGATGTTTGCCGGTCAGGGGATCAATCCGGCCATGATGGGCGGGAAGGTCGAGATGCAGGTAAAAAAAACCAGCGAAAGTCAAACCATTAATGGCTACCCCTGTGTGAAATATGAAACCTGGCGGGAAAAGGAAAAAGTCGCAGAACATTGCGTGAGCGATTGGAAACAGGTTCCCGGTAGTCAGGAAGCTCGAGGCGTGTTTCTTGATATGGCTGCCTTTTCTCAGGAGGTATGGCAGGGGGCATTCAAAGGGGGGGGAGGCCCAGCGTCGTTTTTGGAATCAATAGGCAAGATCGAAGGCTACCCGGTATTGACGAGAATTTTCTCCAATGGAACCATTGTCACAGAAAGCCGGTTGACTGGAGTGGAGGAAAAATCGGTATCGGTGGAGGAATTTGATCCTCCCAAGGGCTACGTCAAAAAAGATCTCCTACCGAAAAATCTTCCCTCTCATATGGGGCAATAGCAGGGAAGAAGGTGGAAGTTTATAAAGACAACTAAGAGGGGGAAAAATCTTGCTGAGTCTCAGGTTTCTCAATCTGAGATTAAATCCATCGCAGATTTGAATACTCACGGTCCGGGTTGCTTGTATCGTGTCCCTTGTCCATGGGTGTGGGAGATGATGCCATTGTTCCTGGTGATAGACTTCTCGCTCAAGGAAATCAGCAAGGCCTAGGGCCGGTACCGGTGTCACAAACTATCGGTAAGGCATCTGCTTTCGCATTCCCGCTCTTCCTGGCAGTTTCGGAATATGAAGAAAACTCCTATCGACATTTGGGTGACGGACCCGCTTACCAGCTTTCTTGGCAGGCAGACCACCAGTGGCATAGTGCTGTTTGTTGCCGCCTTGGTGGCACTAGTTCTGGCCAATTCACCATTTGCGAATGCCTATCACCATCTTTGGCACAACGAATTCTCAGTCGGTTTCAATGATTTTCTTATCAGCAAGACACTGCATCATTGGATCAATGATGGGCTGATGGCCGTGTTTTTCTTTGTGATCGGGCTTGAACTAAAACGCGAGATCATGGCGGGTGAACTGAGGAACCCTCGTGATGCTCTGCTCCCGATCGCTGCGGGGGTAGGCGGGATGGTTGTGCCGGCGTTGATCTACCTGGCGTTCAATCCATCAGGCGACGCGAGCGACGGATGGGGCATACCCATGGCGACCGATATCGCCTTTGCGCTCGGCATTATCTCCCTCTTGGGCAACAGGGTCCCATTATCGCTTAAAGTGTTTCTCACTGCCCTGGCCATCGCGGACGACCTTGGTGCCGTGCTGGTCATTGCGGTTTTTTATACATCACACATCGACTTCATAAATCTGGCAGCTGGTGCGGGATTCATGATCCTGCTGGTGACGTCCAACCTGCTGGGGGTCCGCAACATTCTGTGGTATGGACTGCTGGGAATCGGGGGCCTATGGCTGGCCTTTCTCTTGTCGGGGGTGCATGCCACCATTGCCGCCGTGCTGGCTGCATTCACCATTCCTGCCAATGTGAAGATCTCGGACAAAGGATTCGTTTCACGCATCAATGCCTTGGGCGACAGGTTCGAGGACGCAAAAAGCAATAACGTGACCCTGGTAACCGATGAACAACTTCATATACTGGAAGACATTCGCGCGGTGGCCAGGGAGGCACTGACTCCGCTGCAACGATTGGAACACGCCATGCATCCCTTCGTGGCGTTTGTGGTGATGCCGGTCTTTGCCTTGGCAAATTCGGGGATCAGCTTTCCACCAGACATCCTGGATCAATTAATCCGTCCCGTCACATTAGGTGTGGCCTTCGGACTGCTGGGTGGAAAGGTGCTCGGCATCATGGCCATCTGCTACATCCTGATCCATTTTCAGTGGGCCTCCTTTCCGGAACAGACAGGCTGGAGGCACCTCTTTGGTGCTGCGATGCTGGCCTCGGTGGGATTTACGATGTCCCTGTTCATTACCGGGCTGGCTTTCAGCGATGACGCATTAATCCTCCAAGCCAAGTTGGGAATTCTGATGGCCTCCCTGGTCGGTGGGGCTGCAGGATATTATCTGTTGAGGCGGGCGGGGTGAATTCCTGAATCGACTGTGGAACCTGCAGGGCGGGAAGTTCAGGAAAAGATGAGCTTGGCGTCTATGGTCGTTTGAAGCATGATTGTTGGTAGGGGCTGGGCTACAAAGGATGACTATGCACATTCAAAGTTTTCCCTTATCGCCAATTTTGCAAGTTGAGTCAGGGCTGTTCCCCGTTCATTGGGTTGCGCTTTTTGGCGGTCGTCCATAAGCGCATCCTGCGCTTCAGGTGTATGAAACGGCCCTTGCCCTAGTTGCTGGATGATATTGATCCTGGCGCGTTGTTGGACGGGTGCCGAGGGAGGGCCTCGACCTCCGGCAGAATTGTTGTTGGCCAAAGGGGCGCATCAAGACTTCCAGCAAGGTCTCCTCTTCATCCTGCCCACGATGGACCTGTTCTCGAATGAGATCTTCCACAAAACAATAAAAGAGATCTTCTTCCAGATTGCCGATCGTGTTCCAATATAAACTGCCAAATGCACTGGCATTGGGCTGGGCATCAAATTCGTAAGTGAAAATCTCGCCCAGGTGGTCATGGACTAACGGCATCTGATAACGGATGGCTGTTGCCTGTTCCAAGATCTGAACCTTCCCGCTGGGGAATTCCTCATTTTCAATGCGGAGATTGGCATCATGTGGTTGGGTGGGGGATAAGAAAAAATCCTGATCGGATTCCATCGGCTGTGGAGATGAAGCATGTGAGGGTCCATGCGTGGTTGATGCGCAATCAAGGACTGTGAAGAAATTCAAAATCTTCCTGATTTCACGATGATCCGATTGTTCCTCTTTCACAGAATCCACAACTTGACTAATCTCATCAATTGACCAAAAATCAACATTCGTCCATTTCAGAGCCTGCGATTAGAGGCAATCCGAAAAAGCAGGTTCGTTTGAACTGACATTCGCGCAACCCTAACATCGGAGGAATCTTAATGCCCACATCCGCGCAGCATCCTTACCACCCGATTATCTACGTCCGCGGCTTTGCCGCCACTCAGAGCGAGATTGAGGAAACGGTGGCTGACCCGTACATGGGGTTTAATATCGGCTCGACTAAGTCCCGCGTGGCATGGACCGGCGACGTCAAGCGCTTTTACTTCGAGTCGCCGCTCGTGCGGTTAATGAGCGATCACGAGTATGAGGATGTCTTCGTGGATGGTGATGATCTGGTGGCTGCGGAGCGCACCGACTATGCCGTTCCATACCGCTCCATTATTATCTATCGTTATTACGATGAGGCCTCGAATGATTTCGGGGATGGCAAGACGCCGCCCATTGAGCATTTCGCCAAAGGCCTGGGCAATCTCATTCTGCGCCTGCGCGAAAAGGTCTGTGCGAACAAGGACAACAAGATCACGCCCAAAGACTTCCGGGTGTATCTCGTGGCCCACTCCATGGGAGGGCTGATCTGCCGGGCCTTTCTGCAAAATACGAAACTCAGCTCGGCGGAAGCGCGCAACGCCGTAGACAAAGTTTTTACCTATGCCACGCCTCACAATGGCATTGACATGCGTATCGTGCGCAATGTGCCGGGTTGGCTTTCGTTCGGGGACATCAATAACTTCAATCGCGAGAAGATGGCCTCATACCTTGCTGTGCCTAAGGGTGATGACGTCTCGGTCGTGAAAAACTTTCCGCCCGAGCGTATTTTCAACCTTGTGGGCACCGATTCGCGCGATTACACCGTGGCCGGCGGCATCTCGTCGTGGGCTGCGGGCGATGCCAGTGACGGGCTGGTTCGCCTCGAGAATGCCACCACGCATGGGGCAGGTTCCGACGGGAAGGATGTGAGTTCGCCGCGGGCGTTCGTGCACCGCAGCCACTCGGGCCATTACGGTATCGTGAATTCCGAGGAAG
>CABVRQ010000006.1:0-7333 GCA_902500695.1 uncultured Nitrospira sp.
AGTCTGGCCGAAGGGGCTGGCTGTGGCGGTGGGGGGCCAGCCTGTTTAAACACTCCCTCAGTCCTCAGATTAGTCTCTGTCACTTCTATGCCGAGGAAAAGGCAAAACCATTGAAAGGTTCAATAACCCCCGTCACAAAATCCTTAAATGCCTGAGTGGCCGCGTAGACTCAATCAAGAAATTGGCGCGCGACACGGCAGACTTCCTCGACTGATATTTGTCGCATACAGCTTTCTTCTCCACGGGTACATTCGGAATAACCACATTCCTCGCAGTCCAGGCCTTTGTAAATCACGGCGACCGTTTTTCCTCTCGGACCCCACACCTGAGGGTCCGATGGACCGAATAGGCCCAGAACCGGGCATCCGACAGCTGCCGCCATATGCATCGGCCCACCATCGTTCCCGATAAATAAGGCGCTTCGCTTCATCATGGCCGCAAGTTGACGCAACTGGGTTCGCCCCATCACAGTATGCGGCTTGGACCTGGTCAAATCGACAATGTGTTGTCCAATCAGCATCTCTGACTGGTGTCCGATCAAAGCTACAACGGCTCCTTGATCGGCCAGCCAATCTGCCACGGCGGCAAATCGCTCGAGAGGCCAGGCTTTATTGGCATATCGCGCTAGCGGATGCAGAAGCACCAATGGCGCCTGCCCAATCTGGAGCGAAGCCAACAGATGATCGCCTTGATCCTGGTCATCGGGTCGCAGATACAATTCCGGATTGCCGACGGGATCACTAATACCTAAGGCCGATAAGGCCTGGGCGTGATAATCCACCATATGCATGGAACCATAGGCTGATGGCAGCACATGGGTATACAGCTTTCCACGCCACCGATTCTCTCGATTAAACCCCAACCTGATCCTGGCACCACTCCAATATGACAGAAATGCAGAACGATCCCCGTCTGTTAAATCCACGACCCCATCAAAACGAGCCTGGCGAAGCGTTTGGTAACACGCCAATTGATTGCCCCATCCTTCACGAGGCAGCACCATGATGTTCTCCAGATGGGGATTGCCGAATAACACACTTTCCGTTCCAGGATTCACCAGAAAGGTGAGTGAGGCCTCGGGAAATCGCTTGCGCAGAATGGGGAGAAGAGGGGTGGATAACACGACATCCCCGATATACCGAAGCTTAATAAGAAGAATACGTTTCACGTGAATCGTGGTGACATCGAGATTATCCTGAAATAAAAATCATTCAGGGGAACCGTTCGGAATACACTCCGAGGGGGAGCTTCATGTCAGGAATCCGTATGATGGAAAGGAAGGGACGCTTGCCAATAAGGCCATAAGACCGACACGGAATAAATCCCCAACACATATTCTCCAAATTCTTCCATCCCCATGAAGAAGAGCTGTGCGTCTTCTAACCCAAGAAGTGGAAGATAATAGGCATGCACTTTATCCAATATCACACACAAACCCAGCAGAACCCCTCCCATCATCATTTGCCCAATCCAGGGGGCACGATGGTTCCAGGCTTCAGCCAAGCGTGCCCATATTCGAAAACAAAGGACCATTCCAATAACCATAATGGGAATCATCATGCAAACAATAACTAACAGTCGTTCCCAAAGTGGAAAGCGAGGGCTCCAATAATTCGCAAACTTATCTAAATTCCATCCGGTCGCCCAGACATGCGCATCTAACTCCCGCAGCCCGAATAGAAGACAGAGGGCCATGAGCCCCAACCACTCGATGCGAAAATGGGACTGACTAAGACTCGCAGTCAGGCACCACACCGTAGCGACAAACCATACGCCCGCACTCATCATCTCAACCGGCCCATTTTCTGAGGCAATGACATCGGCCCACCCCGGCAAATTGGTAGACCATTTCGCCAGGAGCGTCATCGTCAAACAAAAAAAGACCGCCTCCGCAAGATTCCTCCAACACAGGTGGACATGTCCTGGACTTCTATCCCTGGGAAGTGAAGATTTGTCTGACGGCATTTGATGAATTTCAAGTCTCATGTCGCTTTGACTGACATCTCAAGCAAAAGCAGATAGAACCAGTGACAGCCGCCAGCAAGAATCAACGCCGCGCCTCCAAAGAGTACCGTATGGACCCTCCTGCTCAGGAACCACCCTGCACTCACACATCCCATGACGATGAAATAGAGGCCAAGAATGAGAAACCCTAGCCCAATGTACCAAGCTACCAAGGCCATACCCCCGAGGTCATAGACATACGGAAGACCTTCCTGATAATAAGGGACGCGAGGAAGCCCTACAGTTACAGCTACCGATATCAGGAACATCCAGGCCGGCCAGGAGATGATCCAATCCATCGCGTATTTCATGAACCCCCTTTTACTAGCCAAGCACGTCCCTATAGAGTTGCAGCGTTTCCTGTGCCGCCCGCTCCCAAGTAAATTGCTTAACCCGCTCAAACCCCTTGTTGCGTAATTGCGTGTGTAATTGGCGATCACTCACCAGGCGTTCAATTTCCATTCCCAATTGTTCCGGATCGTGAGGGTCCACATAGAGAGCGGCATCCCCTGCGACTTCCGGCAACGCACTCCCCGTCCCGGTAATTATCGGGACACCACAGGCCATCGCATCAAGAAGTGGAATGCCGAACCCTTCGTATAAGGACGGAAACACAAAGCCTTCGGCATGGGAATACAGCATCCGTAAATCGTCGCTAGACACATACCCGGGACAACAGACCGAATCCGTGATCCCCAACTCCGTGGCCGTCTCCGTCAGACTGGCCCCACGGGATTGGACCTCTCCGATGACTACCAGAGACAACGATTTGACAAGTCGGGGAGATCTGGCAAACGCCTGAAAAACGACGGTATGATTTTTCCGGGGTTCAGCCCCCCCCACAAACAGCACAAACGGACGGGAAGGTATGTGCAGTCGTGCTTGGACTTCCTGGAACTTCTGATGATCCCGTTCAGGAAACATGTCGGGGGAAGGCCCGTGATGAATCACCGCGATACGGTCAGACGAAAGATGAAACATCTCTTGAATTTCCCTGGAAGAAAATTGTGAGACCGCAACCACTCGTGAGACGTGTCTGGCACGAAAACCCAGTTTCCAGGAGGAAAGAGCCTGTCCGAAAATTTTTTTCGAATACTCTGGATAACGTGGCAACCAGACATCATGGATCGTGAGAATGGAGTGACGTTGACCATAATCGGGGGTCTTGAAGTTGGTTCCATGAAAGATATCGAGTGAGCAACGATCTTTCGCCCTTCGGCCACCCCCCCACGATGACTTGGAACATTTCACGGAGACGTGCGAAGGGACATGAATCGGGAAGGTTTGGGAAGAACCACTCGATGAAGCATAAGCCTCCCATTCAATATCTTGAGAACAGGTAAACATGGCAGGGAAAAGACATCGGACATACTGTCCAATCCCGCTATATGGGGAACGCATGGGCCCGGCATCAAACCCGACCCGCATCAGGAGTCTGAACCCTGTTGAATCATCGAACAAAGCCTTTTCGCCATGAACTGATTTCCTGACCCGCGCGCCATCACTCGTTACTTCGTTTCCTGAGAACATCCCTGGGCTTCGAGCTGTCTCATATGCCAAAGCTTGGCATATTTCACAAAAGTATACATACTGGACAGGGCACTGACTAAAAATCCCGCCATCCCATCACGATAAGCCTTCCGTGCGAAATAATATTTCGAAAAGGTAAAAATCGGACGAAAGAGAAGATCCGTGCCACGCACATGACGTTTGGTTCTGGCCCGGTCTTGAGCAGCCAGCGTGGTGAAATTCGGAAATTTTTCAAAATAATTATGAAGCGTGGGTCTGGTGAGGTGCACCAATGGACAGGAGAGATAGGCGGATTCTCCTGAAAATATGAATTTATTGTGTGGCTCCGCATCATCCAAATGGCCGATTCCTCGTCGGAACAGACGCAATTGATGATCAGGGTAACAGCCGGCGTTCAACACCAGCGAGCCAAAATAATAATTATGGCGAGGAACATAATACGCCACGGGTCCATTCTTGGAACCTGAAGACAACACAGCTTCGATCTCAGCCTGCAGTCCAGACGGAATTCGTTCGTCGGAATCTAAAATAAAGACCCAGTCCGTGGAAGCCTGGTCCATCGCATAATTTTTTTGATCTCCAAACCCTGCCCAGGGCCGTTGAAAAATCTTTTCCGTAAACGTGCTGGCAATATCCATGGTGCGATCCGTACTGAAGGAATCCACGACCACGATTTCATCCATCCACTTCGCGCTTTCCAGGCAAGGCTGAAGATTCTTCTCTTCGTTGAATGCCACTACGGCACAAGAGACCGTTTCCCGCTTGATCGAAGTGACATTCTCTTGGGCAGGACTATTCTGGTTTTTCATGATATGAGTCATCCATTCGCCAATCGGCCTGGTTCTTTCACATTCGCAAACGCTTCACGGGACCTCTGATACCCAAACCGTCCCATACTGCTGGATATCCTGGCAAAGCTCCTCAAGCACCGCCATGCCATCGGCAACCTCCATGCACATTGGATGGGCAAGGACCGTCGCGGTTCCTCCTTGCTCGCATATACTCCGTATCCTCGTCTTCACGCGGTCGGCCCATTCCCTGATAGTCACCCGTTGGGTAAGACGATCCGGTTTGGTTTTTCCATGTTGATATTTTCCATGTAAGATATGTTCATGATCCGGCAGCACATTCATCGGAACCGAACGATAGGCGGGACGCAGCCATTCGGCAGATATTTTCAAATCAGATACCTCATCGGACACCACATGGATTCCACAGGATTCTAACAAATGATCAGTCTCGGCTGTCCGTATATAACTATGATTTCGCCAGGTCTGAATTGTTTGGCCCGTCACCTGCTGAATACCGGCAATGGTCCGCTGAATATCACGAAGTTGGTGCGCAGTGGTTCCCCATGGCGTGCCATATATTTTCTTGAATATGCGTGATAATGGATCTCGAAAGGCCGCGTAGGTGTGGCCACCAATTTCACAATGCGGCAGACCCGATAGGATCTTCACCGTGTCCGGTTCTTCCTGACAGGCTTTCCCGGTAAAAAACAGCGTAACTTTCACTCCGTATTTCCCTGCAATCTCACAATATTTCGCGGCTAACGCGACTTCCGTGTAAGAAGAAAAGGGGGTATCGGTTCCCTTATACGAGCGTTGATGCACATCCCCTGTCAGACAAACCATTTCCCTAGAATCCTTTGCGGCTCAATCCCGCCATTTCGCCGACGCCTTCGGCACCCGTTTAAGAACCCTTCACAGCAACGGAAGATTTTGATTGCAACAATCGCCGATACACCCTCTCCGTCTGAGTCAGCATGTGTTCCATGGAATATCGTTCTTGAACGACCTGTCGCCCGACCTTCCCCATCCGGGTCGCGGCAATGGGATCGTAAAGAAGACAGGCAATTTTTTCGGCTAAGATCTCTGGGTCTCTTGGAGGGACCAACAAACCGTTCACGCCATCCTGCACCACCTCGGGCACTCCCCCCACCGCAGAAGCGACCACAGGACGTTCCATGGCTAAAGCCTGCGTGAGAGATTGAGGAATACCTTCTTCAAAGGAAGGAATGACCACGACATCAAGTATCGCCAGCAGAGCCGGAACATCTTCCCGAAATCCCAGGAGATGCACACTTTGCTCTAACCCAAGCTCTCGAATGCGATCCAAAAGTGCCGGTTGTTCTCCGCCATCTCCGATGATGAGGCACTCGACGGTAGAAAAACGTTTCTTGAGCCATCCCACCGCCTCGATTAATACCATCATCCCTTTTTCGGGACGAAGAAAAGTGACGGCTCCCACCAGAGGCCCTTGGCTTCCAAGCCCCAAACTCTTTCGTAAGGACACATCCGGGGGTTGGGGATGGAATCGCTCCAAATCAACTCCGGTTGGAATAGAAATGACCCGGGAAGAGCTCAGCCGGTTGCGGGTTATCAACCCCTGTCTAACTGCTTCCCCTGTGGTCGTGACGACATGCGGCAATTTCCCATATAAGAGTCGATGCCGCCACGTCCGTGAGACTGGAGTGCTTTTATGGCGAGTCCGGACAATGATGGGACGTCGGGACGAAATCCGTCCGGCAATCGAGGCCGTCCAACTATCAAGAGACCCGTGCGTATTCACCACATCAATCTCATAGCGTTTCAAGATTCGCAAATATGATGGGACCAACGTAATCCACCCTCGCTTGCCGGAAGTGGTCATCTTGACCTGTAATCCTCGTTGTTCGGCCAGCGCGGCCAACCGGCTCCCGTGTGGGGCAGCCACGACCACCGTATGCCCACGCTTCTCCATCCCTTGAGCTTCCTCCAACACTCGATATTCCTGACCTCCCATCCCTAAGGAAGACTCCGTGTGAAGAATTCGCATAGGCACCTGATGACAAGGGGGAGTTGGGCTTATTTTCGGCATAGTCATTGGAGGATCGGCGAGATAACACAGGAGGTCCAAATGATCATTTTTTTTGCATTTCCCACAATTTAGCGTATTTTACAAAGGTGTAATAGGCATACAACATGGATAAAATCAGCCCTGGCTTCCGGTCCAGTATCCCTCCCCGCAACACATACATTTTCAGAAAGGTAAATAAGGGACGAAGCACCAATTGATGGGCGCGGAAAGTCCGGCCTTCCCGATGCATGTCCTCAGCCCGCAAGCTGGAATATCGATCCATTTTGCGAAAATAATGGTCGATATCCCGAAAGGGAATCTGTTCAAGACTGGCTTGAAGATACCCGAGTTTCCCCTTCAGCTCATATCCCTCATGGACCAACTCCTCCCGATATTGCATGTGTCCCTTATGAAAAAACTGGGGTTGCCGGTAATCAGGGTGCCATCCACAATGTTTGATCCACCGACCCAGGAAAAAATTTCTTCTGGGTACTTTATACGCCTCTGCTGAAGGCCCTTCCAGGAGCAATCGTTCAATTTCTTTCTGGACCGTTGGTGTCACCCGTTCATCCGTATCCAGACTGAAAACCCAATCATGTGTGGCATGGGTGAGGGCCTGATTCCGAAGCACGCCAAACCCCTGGAAGGGATAGTGAAAAATCTTGGATGTAAATTCACGGCAGATATCAGTCGTCCCATCCGTGCTATGAGAATCGATTACCACTAGTTCATCCACCCAATAAAGACTTTCTAAACATTTACGCATATTCGGTGCGTCATTATACGCAATGACCACCGCTGAAACTTTTTCTCTCGTGCGTGGTTCCGTCATACGGCTTACTTCTTCGACCTCCTCACAGACTTACGGTTTCGCCGAGGAATGGGTTGTCGGCACGCGATCGTCCCTCCGACGTGGGAACCTCCCGACGATCACTTTGACCTCACGAAGGAGAGACTCGAG
>CABVRQ010000006.1:7433-92243 GCA_902500695.1 uncultured Nitrospira sp.
GCTACATTCCGATCCACGGCATGGATTTCCAGCAGACGCCAGGTGGAAGGTTTCGTCTCCGGCAAAGGCACCTGATGCGTATAAAACCAGGTTGCCCCTTCCCTGGCCCGGGCAAAACCCACACGGGTTGGAGCTCCGGTCATCACGCCGAAGATCCCGGAACGGAACAGCCCTTGAAAATCAACAACCAGATCAAACTCTCCCCTTCGGAGTATACGAAAGATAGTAGGCCAATTTTGCCAGGACACATTCACGGACAGGATGTCATCAATATCAGGGTTCCCTTCCAGAATCGGCGCCCAGATCTTTTTGACCATCCAGGTCAGCCTGGCATACGGGAACCGCTGACGCAAAGCAGCCACCGCTGGAAGAGCATGCACGATATCACCCAGCGAACTTAATTTGATGATCAGAATGCGCTGAGGATTGATGTCCATAGGTACCCGCGAGAAACCACTAGCCCATCAGTCACACAAGATATCCCATTAACGCGGATGAATGGATGAACGCTGATCCCGGTGCATTCATCGTTGTTGCCCGGTTCGATTGCCCCGGCTCATTATTTGCTGTTCAATCCAGTCCACGGCATGAACAAAGCTATCCGCCACATAGTCAAGCGACACCTTTCCCTCCTCCCTCGCCTTCACAACATCCGCGCTATACGAACTCGTCATGACCAAAATACCTGGAACCGAGGCGCGTTGAGCGGCCTCTAAATCACTGCGCTTATCCCCGACCAAAAAACACTGCGAGACATCAAGCGCAAAGCGGGATACGGCTTGATCGATCAACCCCGCTTTGGGCTTTCGACATCCACACCCGTCTTGAGGATGATGAGGGCAGAAGAAGATACCATCAATCCTGGCTCCGTAGGGGCTAATCAATTCCGCCAATCTTTCATGGATCGACTCCAACCCTTCAATGGTCATCATCCCCCGGCCTATGGCCGATTGATTGGTCACCAGAAGCACCATGGCCTCTAACTGGTTTAATCGGGCGATGGCTTCAGGGACTCCCGGGAACAACACCAATTGTTCGGGAGAAGTGACATACCCCGTATCGTGGTTCAAGGTGCCATCCCGATCCAAAAACACGGCCGTACCCTGTGCGGCGGAAACATCTCTCATCCAACATGCCCTCTGATCCGACCTTCGTTCCCGTAGCCTGGTGACATCCTGATTTGAGATAGCGCGGCCTCCACAACCTGCTCCACGGACACTTGGGTCATGCAACGATGATCAATCGGGCAGGCGCGCAATAAACAGGGTGCACAACGGACCGATGCCGTCACCACTCCCCTGGATTGTCCATGAGGGCTTGTCGTGGAGGAATCCGTTGAACCAAACACCGCAGCGACCGGTACCCCAAGAGCCTGAGCCACATGCATCGGTCCCGTGTCGTTGGTAACCAAGACGGAGCAGCGTGTCAGCACGCCCATTAACTCTGGTATCGTGGTCCTTCCTGATAAGACGATCGGCTCATACCGCATCCGTTTGGCAATGTCCTCTCCAAGCGCTTCTTCTCCCTTGCCTCCAATCAGGACACAGCGGACAGACGGAGTCCCGGGAAAGTCTTTTGTCAGACGCTCAACCAGCAAATCCCCCACCTCCGCAAAGCGTTCCGGCAGCCATCGTTTGGCCGATCCATACACGGAGCCAGGATTCATCCCAATGACCAGACTGTCTGATGGAAGAAATACCTCAGGAAACTCTTTGGCACAGGCATTCTTCACCTCAGGAGAAAGAAAAAGTTGAGGGGTACGGTCTTTCCCGGAAGAGTGGGTGACGGCCTTGACGATCTCCTGATAATACTCCGTATGGTGCAGATGAGCCCGATCTGGCCAGGGAACAGCTTCGGACAGCAGCCAACGCCGTCCATCCGTCGCATACCCGATCCGGAATGGAATGCCAGCCACCCAGGTAATGAGGGCCGCTTCAAAGGCATTTTGGAATAACACCGCGCGATCAAATTGCTTTCCCTTCACTAGTTGAATGAGATGCCAGAGCCCGAGGAGGCCCTTGTGCTCCCCTTGATGGAAATACATGATGACCTCATCCACTCCCGGATGTCCTCTCAACAGGTCTCCGATGATCGGCCTGGCCAACACCGTTACCCTGGCATGAGGATCATGATTCCGCAAATCCATGAGAGCCGGTAGGCACATCACGGCATCTCCGATCCAGTTGGGAACGCGGACGAGAATGTTCATCGAAAAACCATATGTCCCCTCACATGAACTGATCTGCTAGAACCTATCTGTCCAACCATGTCTGAGTCCTATGGACAAATGGCATGGAGCTGTTCACGTAACTCGTCTTCGCCTTGAGTCATCCGCACTTGCACATCCAACGACCACAGAGGATCATCGCGCTTCAAATGCTCTTTGATTTTCAGGGCATCTTTTTCTGTTGTGATCGCGAGAGCAAGCCCTGAACGCCCCATCTTCACGCGAATGGCTTCAACATCTTTTTCCGAATAGGCAAAATGATCTGGGTACCGAACCTCCTCACCCACTGTCAACCCACAGGAGACCACCGTCGATCGAAAGGAGGCGGGATTGCCAATTCCGCTAAAGATCAAACAAGATGAGTCTTTGAAGGCCCAGGCCTGTTGGGTCTCCCCTGTCGCAATATGCGTGAATATTTCAGGCTCGGTTTCCAGATGCAAGGGCACAATGGATTTCCCAACGCTCTGTTCAATTCGATTCTGAAGTGATGCTACCGATACATTGCGTTCCGTTCGACTGAAGACAATCGTCGTGGCCAATTTTGCTGCACAAAGCGGTTCACGCATTCGCCCAGCCGGCACGACTCCATTTAAGCCCTCAACATCAGTCGCATCGAATAAGAGCAAGTCCAGGTCTCGATATAAAGAAAGATGCTGGAAGCCATCATCAAGAAGAAAACAATCGCATGAGGCCTGGTCCAATACCCACTGTCCCAACCGATAACGATCGGTTCCCACTGCCACAATCGCCCATGGGCACTTGTGAGCCATCAACATGGCTTCATCCCCTACCGAGCGCCAATCACCCTTCAAGGATAGGCCATTGGAGACCAGCCTATTCACTCCTGAGCGTTGTCTTCCATATCCACGACTTAAAATCGCTACCCGCTTGCCCCGCTCATGAAGTCTGGCTGCCACCCACATCACCAATGGGGTTTTCCCCGTTCCTCCCACGGTCATATTCCCCACACTGATGACCGGTTTGGGTAAGCGAAGTTGAGGTAACCAGCCACGTTGATAGGCTGTCCTCCGCCATCCGGCAATTGCACCATAGGGAACCGCGCACCCCCTGAGAATCCATGGGCAACGCCGGTGCAACCAACGCCAAAGCCGTTCCGGACTCACAGCAAGGGAAGGAGGCGTCGTGTTCACGAAGGACACATGGCGTAGATCATATTCTCCCTCATTCCAATCTCACACGGAACGGAAGCTTATCGCACCACTTCTTGAGACTTGCGTAAAGAGGACTCTTTCGCCGACAACGGGAAAAAGGGCAAATTGTCATTTTCCAACAATTGATCAATCCATTGAAGATTCCTGGTGATGACCCCCCGATGGGTCCGGACCACCTCCAACGCCCTTTGGCCCATATCATCGGCTTCTGTAGGATGCGCGATCAGACGAATCAACTGAGATGCCAAATCGTCCTGATTCTGTATTTGAATCCCTCCCCCTGCTTCCAGAAGGAGTCCGGCACTATCCCGGCAATGATCAACATGGGGTCCAAACACCACGGGGCGACCCCATTGCGCAGGTTCCAACAAATTATGTCCCCCAACCTGAACCAATGTGCCTCCCACAAACGTGACAGAGGCCTCACGATAGACAAAGGCCAATTCTCCCCTGGTGTCCAACAGGATGACGCGAGGTCCCTGGTAAAGAGGCTGATCTCCGACATCCTGTCCGAACCGGCTGCGACGAACACAGGGAAATCCATATTGTTGAATAACCTGTTCAAGCTTGGCGGCACGCTCGATATGTCGTGGAGCCATCACCAGCACGGTCAGAGGATGCTGTGCAACCACCTTCCGATACGCGTCCAACAGACATTCCTCCTCCTGAGGATGCGTACTCCCGGCCACAATCAGCGCCTCAGCAGGATGACACCTGAAGAGTGACCTGAAAGACACATGAGTATGGGTATCGGCAGACTGACCTTGCTCCAGGCCTTGATCAAACTTCATATTCCCGGTGACATGAATGGCATTCGGCTTGACCCCCAAATGGCCGATTCGCTCAGCATCGTGTATCGATTGCATCAAAGCAAGATCGAGACAGTTCAATACTCGGTTCATCATGCCTCTAACCCAGCCATACCTGGCAAAAGATCGTGAAGAGATTCTCCCGTTGACGAGGCAAACTGGCACACGATGCCGCTGAAGATTTTTGAGCAGATTGGGCCAGAATTCTGATTCGACCAGAATAAAGAGCTGAGGCTGAAGTATGCGGATATACCGGCCAACCGCCCACCAGAAATCGACGGGAGCATAACAATGGACAGCCACACCTTCCAAACGCTTGATCACGACTTCCCGACCGGTCTCCGTCACGGTCGACACCACCAACGGCCATTGAGGATATCGCTGCTTCATCGCCTGGAGCAGTGGAACAATGGTCTCCACTTCCCCCAAGGAGACCGCATGAATCCAAATAACGGGTTTCTGAAGATCCCGCAATTCCACAGGAACCGCCCCCAGCCGACACCAAAGACCGCGTTGACTGCGTTTTTTTGTCAGCAGGAGTCCGATGATAATGGGAAAGGCCAGGACAAGCAGCACATTATACATCACATAATACATGGGTGGGTCACGCGTCGAATGTCTGTTTCTTTTCGATCAGATCGGGGGAGGACATCCGGCGAAAAAATGATTCAACCGGATCGGAATCCTGAACAGCCAATTCGGCCTGAGCCGTGAGCCGGTTCAACGAACCTTCCAGCTCCAACCCTGGACCGGACAGCTGCTCGTTGGAAAGATCTTCGCTTACCCAGATGGGTGGTCCCCACACAAACAACCCTACCCCACCGGGATAGGGAATCTGGAAGCGATCCCAACTCGTAAAGACTTTTTTTTTGAGCAGGCAAAGGTTAAAGGGATAATGGGCAATCCCGTCGCCTTCGCCAGATAAATCACTCCCGATTGGACCGTGCAGGCTGGTCCCTTCGGGCCATCGGGCGTCACAACCAGATCCCCGCCATTCCGCGCGGCCTTTAACAATTGCCTGGTGGCTCGAAGTCCCCCGCGTGTGCTCGATCCGCGAATGGACTGAAATCCAAAATAACCCATGATTCGCGCGATGATTTCTCCATCCCGATGTTGGCTAATCAAGATAGAGGCCTGCTGCCCGCGGTAGGCCAACGGCATCATCAACTGACGACCATGCCAAAAGGCAATGATGATCTGTCGACCCTGGCGATACAACTCGTCCACGGTTTCCCCACCTACGGTGGATATTCGCATCGTCTGTCCCAAGAGGCGAATGATTCGCGCTGCTAATGGGGGCGCAACAGACAGTTTCATCCAATTCAACATAGGAACGGCGCTATTCGATTTAGGAGGTCGTCGGTGACGGTTCGGGTTGTGTAAGTAAAAATTGCGTTTGATACAATCGAGTATAGAGGCCTCCTTGCTGAAGCAAGGTACTATGAGTGCCGATCTCTTCAATTCTTCCATGATTCATGACCACAATACGATCGGCATGCTGAACCGTGGACAATCGGTGGGCAATGATCAAGGTCGTTCTGGCTTTCACCAGATTGACCAGAGCTTTCTGAACCAGCTTTTCCGATTCCGAATCCAGAGCGGACGTCGCCTCGTCCAGAATCAGAATCGGGGGATCCCGCAAAATCGCCCTGGCAATAGCAAGTCGTTGACGTTGCCCACCCGATAATCGTAGCCCATTTTCACCAATCAGCGTGTCTAGTCCCTGCGGGAGGCGCTCAATAAACTCCCAGGCAAAGGCGGCGCGAGCCGCCTCAATGACCGCCTCCTCACTCGCATCCAAACAGCCATAGGCGATATTATTTCTGATCGTATCATCGAACAACACGGTTTCTTGAGACACTATGCCAATCTGCCGTCTGAGAGAGGATCGATCAACCAGGCGAATATCTTCCCCATCAATTTTCACGGCTCCGTCCGTCGGACGATAAAACCGTGGTACCAAACTCACGAGCGTGGTTTTTCCACTACCACTGGCCCCGACGAAGGCCACCACCTCCCCCACGTTGATCGTGAAATTGATCTCGTGCAAGGCTGGTTCTTCAGAGCCCTCATACCTGAAGTTGACACCGGAAAATTCCAAATTTTTCGCCATGGGTGGAAGAGTTTTCTTGCCTTCGTCTTTCGCGACCTCGCTTTCCAAGTCGAGAACGTGAAACACTCGCTGGGCCCCCGCAAGAGCACGCTGAACCGATTCATTGGCTCCGGACATTTTCCTGAGGGGGGCATACGCCATGAACATGGCAGCCAGGAATGAAAAGAACTCTCCCGGCTTCATCTCACCGGCAATGACCAATCCTCCTCCATACCAGATAATAAAGGCCACACCACAGACTCCAATGACCTCAAGAAGAGGAGAGGCCATTGCCGAGGTTTGAGACGACTTCACTTTCGCTGTCCGAAATGCTTGATTCGTCAGAGAAAATCGTTGAGCCTCCTTCTCTTCCTGACCATAGGCCTTCACGATCTTGATACCTGAAAACGCTTCTTTTAAGACGGAAGCCATTTTCCCAATCGATTCTTGACCACGCTTTGAAAGTTTACGAATCCGCCGGCCGACCCGGACCAACACCAATGAGGAGAAGGGTAATACGACCAACACAATTGTGGCGAGTTTCCAATTTTGATAAAAGACCACGGACAGCATCGCGACAAAGGTCAACCCCTGCTGAAAGATATCCTTCAACACACTGGGAATGGCATTCGCCATTTCGTTGACATCGCTAATCACCCTGGCCATCAACCGTCCTGAGGCATTCGCATCGTGAAAACGAATCGGCAAGCGGACGATATGAATAAACAATTGTTGACGAATATCGGACACCAGCCAGTGCCCCACATAACTCATGAGATAACCCTGCCCATAGGCAAAGGACGCTTTCAAAATCGCGACACCCAGGACTGCCAACGGAAGAATGAGCAACATCTCTTGATTGCGCTCAATAAAAATTCCATCCAGAACCGGTTGGACCAGCCAGGCATAGACCGCCGATAATCCAGCCACCCCGGCAGAACAGACAAATGCGCCAAGCAACCGGAGGCGGTACTCCTTCAGATACGACACGATTCGCCAGAGGGTCTTCATGTCATCGCCTCAGCAAGGATATAGGCTGCAGCCCGTTTCGACGCTCCCGCCTCCCCGAGGGAAGTCCGAATAGCCTGGAAAGCGCGGATCATGTCGTTTTGACGGCGAACGTCTTGTAAAATGCCTAAGGCTTCGTGAGCAATACTGTTTGGGGTCATACGATTCTGAATCAACTCTGGAACAATTTTTTGACCGGCTAAAATATTCACTAAACTAATATAGGGAATTTTAACCAGACATTTGGCAATATGATAGGTCAAAGGCGATGCTCGGTAGACCACAACCATTGGTGTTCCAATCAGTGCCGATTGCAACGTCGCCGTCCCGGAGGTCACCAACAGAAGGTTTGAGGCTGCCATCACCTCATTGGACCGACCTTTGACCACCTTCACCTGTTGCCCGAATTGTCCAAGGAGATCATTCACCACAGAATCGGGCAGTGAATGCGCTTGAGCAAGAATGACCTGAATGCGAGGGTATTGAATCCGAATCTGTTCGACCGAACGCAGGAAGGCCGGCAAAACCTCCCGGACTTCCCGGACACGACTCCCGGGCAGCAGACCGATCACCAGATCTTCTCTCTCTAACCCTAATTGTTGACGCTCATAAACAATATCGTAAGTAGGCTTGAGCTCATCTAATAACGGATGCCCCACATACGTGCAGGGGATGCCGGCTTTTTGGAAATAGGCCTCTTCGAATGGAAGAATGGCTAACACATGGCTGATCACTCTTCGAATAACGTTCAATCGACGGCTTCCCCATGCCCACACCTGAGGGGCAATATAATAGATGATTTTGTGTGACCCCTTTGCAATGGCCTTGGCCAAACGAAGATTCAACCCTGGACTGTCGATGAGGATAATGACATCAAACCGTTCATGTTTGAGGTAACGGGCAAGGGTTCGTAACGTCTTCCACCCCTGTATGAGCTGCCGGATCCCCGGCACACCCATGGCATCCACCCGTTTTACATCAGGAAGAAGCGAGACCCCTGCCGCCAACATCCGGCTGCCACCCACACCGATTAATTCAACAGCAGGATTCAGTTCCCGAAGGGCCAGGGCTAAGTGCGCTCCGTGAATATCGCCGGAGGCTTCACCGGTCACTAAGAAAATTTTTGGCATCAAGACTCTAACAGATCACTCATGCCGGAAAGTTCGCACAGATACCGATTACTGCGGCGAGTGCCCGTCATGTTGTTGAATGAGCGAGACAACTTGGGTCGCGACTCTCAAAGCTTCCACCCCTTCTTCTCCTGAGACACCTCGGGCGGAAGGATTCCCCAGAATCGATTGAATGAAGCAGTCCAATTCACGAGTCAGGGCATCGCCTTCATCACCCTTGATATGTTGCGATTCAACTTCAAAGGTTCCACCCTCCAAACTTCTCCTGGTGTTCATCACAGCCTCTTTTCCACCAAAATCAACAGAGAGATAGCGATCGCGTTGATACACTCTGATCTTTCGAAGTCGTCCAGTCGAAATTCGGCTTGCAGTCAAATTAGCCAAGCACCCGCTTTCAAAGAGAATTCGCACATTGGCAATATCCGGCAGATCGGTAAACACCGGCATGCCTCTCGCTTCCACCTGCAGGATGGGTCCCAAGCCTAACGATAACAACAGATCCAAATCATGAATCATGAGATCCCGTACCACATCGACATCTGTCCCTCGAGGCTGAAAAGGACTTAGGCGGTGGCATTCAATAAAGCCGGGCTGACTCACCAGAGGACGCATGACTTCGACTATCGGGTTAAACCGCTCAATATGCCCAACCTGCAGTATAGACCCCCGGACTTTGGCGAGTTCGACTAACTGCTCACCTTCCCACACATGGCTGGCAATTGGCTTTTCGACCAGAACATGACACCCGCGTTGCAAACAGGTCGTGACCACAACACCATGCGCCGAGGTCGGAACCGCCACACTTACCGCATCGACCAAAGACAGCAGATCGTCTAAATCCTGGAAATACGATACTCCACATTCATCCGCAACCACATGCCCGCGTGAAGGATCCGTATCGGAGACCCCAACTAATGTCACAGAAGGCAGGGTTCCATAAATGCGGGCATGATGTCGGCCCAAATGACCAACACCAATCACCCCTACTCGTATGGATTGTGTCATGTAGGGATAGATGGTCGCTGAATAGGAGAACAAAACCAGCGTTTCCGGTTACACCACCCGAAACACGACCATTGGGAATGCATCCCCTTAATGCGGTGCAGCATCGGAAGATCCGGTAAGAGAGTGTAAAACACCGGTAGGAGCGATTCCAACGATCGCGATACCAGCTGCTTTGGCGTTCACAAACATCTCATCTCGATCAAGGACGACGGTGCGCCCGGCCTCAATGGCAAGAACTGAAGCCTTCACAGCGACCATAGACTGAATGGTTTGAGGACCAACCGCCGGCAAATCAAACCGGAGATCTTGCTGCGGTTTCGTTCGTTTGACCACCACGGTTCCCTTGCCCCCGAGTGTCCCTCCACGAGTAATTGTCCCATCCGTTCCCTCAACGGCTTCCACGGCGACAATGACCCGATTTTTCACCACGACACATTGCCCAATATCTAACTTCCCCAAGGTTTCCAGGGTATCCCAACCAAATTGGATATCCTCCCACTCTTTGCTCGTTGGTTTCCTGTAGGCAAGATTGCCCTCTTTCGCCAGAATACCTTCAAGGCCAAACGTGGACTCCCGAATCTGAATCCCTTCCAGCTCTAATTCTCCAGCAACCGCTCTGAGGATCGCATCATCCTTCCAGTGTTTCAATCGGCTAAAAATCGCCAAGGTTCTGAGGTCCGGCCGAAGTGAGGTAAAGACGTGCGTTTTGTGGATGCCACCTAACATGACGGCCTGACGGATGCCATCACCCTTTAATGCCGCCAATGCCTTGCTAAATTGCCCGACCTTGAGCCAATGAATCCGATCAACATGGGATTCAAGTTCCGGTAGGGTCTCGCCCACATGCGCGATCGCGGAAACTGAAAATCCTAATCGTCGAACATTGTCGGCAAAAATAATCGGAAAGCGTCCATTTCCCGCAATCAGGCCAATCCGCTCATCTTGTTCAGGAGAAATCATACCCTGCGCCCCAAGACGATCACCAACTTACTCCTCTTCATCATCCAACTCCCGGGAAGACACTTGACAGATCCCGCGACTGGTACTTTCTAAAAAAGTGAGAAACGTCATGACATCTGTACTTTCACCGTACTCGTTACGAGCAAGTTTAATGGCTTCTTGAAGACGATGTCCTTGACGGAATAAGAGTTCAAATGCGGCTTTTAAGGTATTCATGCGTGCTCCGGAAAATCCATGGCGCCTCAAGGCAATAGTATTCAGCCCAAACATTTGAGCACGATAGCCTCCGGCCGCACGAACAAACGGCGGGACATCCCGTCCTAAGGCCGAACACCCTCCCACCATCGCATATTCACCAATCCGTACATATTGGTGCACCCCGACCAAGCCTCCAATCACGACAGAACTTCCCACAGAGACGTGGCCAGCCAAGTTTGCGGCATTGGCCATCACAATATGATTACCCAGCTCACAATCATGAGCCACATGGGTATAGGCCATGAAAAAATTATGGTGTCCGATTCTGGTCACTCCGCTTCCAAAGGCCGTACCCCGATTAATCGTCACATTCTCACGAACGATATTATGATCTCCGATACAGACTCTGGTGGGCTCATCTTTATATTGCAAATGCTGCGGTGGAGTTCCAATGGACACAAATGGATAAAACCGGCAACACCGGCCAATTTCCGTATGCCCCTCCACACACACATGGGCCACTAATTCTGTTTGATCTCCTATCGTGACATGTTCACCCACAACGCAATAGGGCCCGATGACGACATCTTCCCCTACTGTGGCTTTGGGATGGACAATTGCTGTGGGATGAATATTCATCAAATTCTCACTTTTTGGGTTGAACATGATTTCAAAGCCAACCTCGCGCTACGACCCCATTGATCGCGGCTAGGCCTCACTTTCTTCGACTCTGACCATGGCGGTCATTTCAGCTTCACAGACTAAGGACGAATCGACCAGGATCTTCCCGGCCATCTTCCAAAATGGATCTTTTCGTCGAACGATCTCAACCTCAACCCGCAGTTGATCACCAGGAACGACCGGTCGACGAAACTTGGCTTTTTCAATTCCTGTGAGAAAAACGGTAGGGCGCCCAATCCCCTTGGCCGTTTTTCTGGCCAACACCCCGCCAACTTGTGCCATCACTTCTAAAAGTAATACGCCAGGCATAATAGGGCGCCCGGGGAAGTGCCCTTGAAAAAACGGTTCATTGGCCGTGACGTTTTTAATACCCACAATCCTGGTCGCATCTTGGATCTCGAGGATCCGATCCACCAGCAAGAAGGGATATCTGTGCGGAAGTAAGTCCTGAATCTGGAGAATATCCAACTCGCCCTCAACCATAATTTCCCCCTTTCTCTCTGTGCTTCTCTGCCACCATTGGTCGTCATGACCATGAATTATCCCATGGCCTATGGCACACTCATCGCACCAATCTCCCGATCCATGGCCTGAATAACATCAGTAGAAATATCCAGTCCAGCTTGATAAAACAAGGTGCCTGAATTGACTCCATATTCTAAAACCAGACCCAAGCCACGTTGACCGGCAACTTCCGTCACAACTTTTTGCACCTGGAGGCGAAATTCGTTTTGCAATTCCCGCTGTTTCTCTTGAACTTCTCTGTTTAAATCGGCAACTTTTTGTTGATACCCGGCCATTTTTTCCCTGAACTGTTCTTCCTTCCGATCTCTGGCCTCCTGACTCAATACGGTACTTTGGGCCATTAAGTCACTTTCCAGCTTTCGTAATTCCTTTTGCTCTAATTCCACAAGGGTTTGCCGATCCTTCATGAAGGCATTCAGCGCATCCGACAGCCGTTTGCCTTTGGCTGTTTCTGCCAAAATTCGCTGAGGATCAACGACGCCGACCGGGAGATCCGATGGAGTATTTGGCCCCTGAGCCGCACATCCCCAGACAAGACTCAGAACCAGACTTCCCAAAGTGATCCAACCGCTGACAGCCCCAACACCTGACTTCCTCATTGTGTGTTCTCTCCTACGCTTCGCCATCACGAATGTTCTTATTGCGGACCCCATCTAAAAAACCGATCCAACAGAAAATTCAAATACCCACTTTCTGTCATCCTTTGGCCCATCTATAGGACGGCCATACGCCGCCCGAAGAGGTCCAAATGGTGAAATCCATCGTACTTCTAGGCCCGCAGCCATTCGAAGATCAAGATCAAATTTATCTCCCTGAGAAAATCCCCTTCCATAGTCGAAAAAGAGAACCCCGTTCAACTTGGCATCGGGCAACACCGGAAAAATTAAATCATTATTAATAATGATTTGTTTATTGCCTCCTTCAGGATCGTTCCCATCGGTTACCGGCCCGGCCCGACCATATTTAAAGCCCCGCACAGTGTTAATGCCTCCCACGTAAAAAAACTCAGGAATAGGGTAGTCCGAGCCATTAAATCCATCGCCATACCCAACACGACCTCGAATGGAATGACGAAAATCCCAAAACGGGAGAGGCGTAAATTTCATCGCATCAAACGCCACACTATAAAAGTTATTTGATCCTCCAAGTGCATCTGTTCCAAAACTCGCGCGGACACCCATTCGAGTGCCTCGCCGGGGATCTAAATAATAATCACGCGAATCCCTGAATAAAGAGGCACGGAACCCAGTCGTGGATTGCTTGCCTTCCTGATCTTTGATCAGATCGTTTGCATCAGAGTCCACATCATCAATTTTGATCTGTTCTGCTACGAGGGTAAAGGTCCCTGTCAAGTATTCGGAAAATCCCCGACCAAAGGTCAGATTCGCACCTTGCTTTTTTTCAAGGTAAGTCAGGTAATTCGTTCGTGAGCTGAACAAATCTGCTTGGCCCGAGGTTAAGGTATCAAAAATGGCCGGATTTCGAAAGGTAATCGTCCCAATGGTTCGTCGCCCTCCAACCTGCCCTCGAATCCTGGCTAAATACCCCCGCCCGAATAAATTTCCCTCGGTGATATCCGCAATCAACGTAAATTGGTCTAAGGTACTAAACCCCCCGCCAATGCTGAAAGAGCCGGTGGGTTTTTCCTTGACCTTGACGTCTAAATCCACTTCCCCCGGAGCTATTTGTTTCGGAAGAATTTCGACCGTTTCAAAAAAATTCAAATTATTGAGGCGTTCGAAACTTCGTTTTATGGCCGGGGAATCGATCATATCCCTTTCATCCACACGCAATTCACGCCGGATCACATTATCCCGAGTCTTATTATTCCCGGTAATCCGGATATCACGAATCCGGACCATTTCGCCTTCCTCAATAGAAAAACCAATACGAGTGCTCCGAGTGGGCGGATCAGGCTCAACCGAAGGATTGGCCTCGGCAAACGCATAACCACGACTACCATATAAATCCGTCAGCCGGGTTACCTCATCACGGATTTTGGCACGCTGAAACACTTCACCAACCTCAATGATCAGACCTTCCCGCAATTCTGCTTCCGAGAAGAGCGTATTTCCCGTATACTCGATTTGACTCACAACATAGGGCTCTCCTTCGACAATCGGAAATACCAGAGTAAACCATTCCTTCGTCTCATCCAAATCCATTCGAGGTATCCCGACCTGAACATCCAAATAGCCTTTATTGAGATATACTTCTTTAATCCGTTCGACATCATTGGGAAGCTCATCCCGATGGAGAATACCGGCATCCGAAAATATTGACCAGGGCCAGGAATATTCTCGATTGGCCATAAAGGACGTCAATTCCTTCTTCTGAATGACATTTCGGCCCTCATACTCGATCGTACGAATATGGGCTTGGCTCCCTTCTTCGATGTAATAGGTCAATCGCACTTGATTGTTCTCGACGATATCAGTGATAGGAATAATTTGAGCGTGGTAAAAACCCTTTTCGTGATACAACTGCCGAAAATTTTCTACAGAAATCTTTACCTGTTCCTTGTCTAAAAATACCTGATTTTTTATGATATTTTTTTCGTTAAGCTTGTCGTCTGACAACTCTTCATTTCCATCAAACACCACTTCGATGGTAAACGGCTTCTCCTTTACACGAAAAACCACGAGGACTCCATTGGCCCCGCCTTCGGTTGAGACTTCGACTTCTTCAAAAAAACCCATCCCATAAATGAGCTGGATTTGTTCCCGAACAGACTCTTGGGTAAAGGAATCCCCTGGTTTAAAGGATAATTTTCCTAAGATGGCTTGCTCTTCAATATGCTGGTTGCCTTCAACCTTAATGGCCTTAATTTGGGATTGGGAAGATTGAGCCAATACTGGCCTCTCAAACGAAAGTGCTCCCAAAACGAAAAGGACGATAAGGAGAAAAAGGCCGACAGAGGGAAAGGGAGAAATCCGAAAACGCCTCCTCTTTTGCCCAAGACCAAGTGACCGAGGCAGCACTAGATCCATGAAGCATCTCTGAAGCAATGGTAAAAACAAGAAGGGTGTATCACAGAAAAATTGTATAGTCAGCGGGACAGCAGAATTGCCCCTTCAATTTGTTCCCCAACAGTTAAACCTTAGAGATGTTGATGAAATGGGGGGGAAGCCTGGGAAATGGGAAGAAAATCATCATGTTGGGATCAAGGTGCCAGATTATATTCGTGACAGGATTCCTTGTAAAGGCAACACCTTACGCAGGCCCTATTCCCAGAGACATTCGGGGATGAGAACGGGCATAAACCTTGACAACATTTTTCACCTTCTCCTAGTATCAAAATCAATTTAGATCATCTAGATATTCTCAAACAACGAATTAGTGGATTTCACTCTGAGGCTCATTCCTAACCTCCGACAATCTTGGGCGCTGGCTGTGGAAGCCGTGACCATTTTGCGTTCACATTATCTCCGAAGAGATCCCTTCTATGTTTGAAAGGGGACCCTTACACATGAAGAAAGTCAGAGAAACACGATTCACCATTCTTGCCATATCTTGGCTAAACCTATTCGTTCGTCGTTAGAACTGAAACTGATGGCTGAAGACTACCCGGAGACTCCCACACCTTCCATTGAACAGATCCCAGAGGAATTACCACTCCTGCCTGTACGGGATATTGTCGTCTTTCCCTATATGGTGCTTCCCCTTTTTGTTGGGCGGGACATATCCATTAAGGCCATTGAAGCCGCTCTCTCTTCCAACCGCTTAATTTTCTTAACCACCCAAAAAAATCAAGACGTGGAAGTTCCAGAGACACAAGACCTTTATCAAATGGGAACAGTCGGGGTCATCATGCGCATGCTGAAACTTCCGGATGCCCGTATTAAAATACTCATACAGGGGCTCACCAAAGCCCGCATTCAAGAATTCACCCAAACCCATCCGTTTTTCTCTGCCCGGATCGCAACCTGCACCGAATTGTCCACAACACTTCCTTCCTTAGAAAAAGAAGCAACCGTTCGTTCCACCCGAGAGGCATTAGGTCAAATCATCGGTTTAGGAAAAGTATTGATGCCGGATGTGCTCACGGTCATTGAAAACCTTGCCGATCCTGGGCGGCTGGCAGACATTATCTCCTCCAATCTTGGGCTTAACGTTGAGACCACTCAGGGAGTCCTCGAAATTGAAGACCCCCTTCTCCGCCTGAGGCGAGTCAATGAAATCCTGGGAAACGAGCAAGACGTGTTGTCCATGCAACAGAAAATCCAAGCTGAAGCCAAGGGCGAAATGGATAAGACGCAACGAGAATACTTCCTTCGCGAACAACTCAAAGCGATTCAAAAAGAGTTGGGAGAACTCGATGACCGAACCGAAGAAGTGGCTGAATTTCGTCGAAAAATTCAAGAAGCCACCATGCCGGACAAGGTCCTGAAAGAGGCAGAGAAGCAACTGAAACGTCTGGAAAAAATGCACCAGGATACGGCGGAGGCCGGGACGATCAGGACATACCTGGAATGGATGGTTGAATTACCTTGGAATCATCATTCTGAGGATACCCTCGACATCCCACAGGCAAGCCAGGTCCTGCACGAGGATCACTACGACCTGGAACGGGTCAAGGAACGAATCCTGGAATATCTCGCCGTTCGCAAACTTAAAGCCAAAATGAAAGGGCCCATCTTGTGTTTTGTGGGCCCTCCTGGAGTCGGCAAAACTTCCTTAGGTAAATCGATTGCTCGTGCCATGGGTCGGGAATTCGTTCGCATGAGTTTAGGTGGAACACGAGACGAAGCCGAAATTCGAGGGCATCGCCGAACCTATGTCGGAGCATTACCAGGGAGGATTGTCCAGGGGCTCAAACAGGCCGGAACCAACAACCCGGTGTTCATGTTAGATGAAGTCGATAAGATCGGGACAGATTTCCGCGGGGATCCGTCGGCGGCCCTGCTCGAGGTCCTAGATCCGGAACAGAACCATGCGTTTATGGACCACTATCTTGGGTTACCCGTTGACCTGAGTAAGGTGATGTTTATTACGACCGCGAATTTGACAGACCCCATTCTCTCCGCACTACGCGACCGAATGGAGATCATTGAAATTCCAGGGTATTCAGAGGAAGAAAAACTTGGCATTGCGCAACGCTATTTGATCCCCCGACAGTTAGAAGAACACGGGATTACGGAGGAGCATTTACTCCTCAGCGATCCGTGCCTGGCACGCATCATCTCGCAATATACCAAGGAGGCCGGAGTTCGCAATCTAGAGCGCGAACTCGCGAATGTGATGCGAAAAGTGGCCAAACGCATTGCCGAAGGAAAGATAAAACAGCATCAGGTTACACCTCGAAACCTCCACCACTATCTAGGCGTGCCCAAATATGTGCCGGATCAGGAGCAGGAGAAAGATGAAGTCGGCGTCTCAACAGGACTCGCATGGACAGAAACCGGTGGAGATGTGTTGTACATTGAGGCCTCGGCCATCAAGGGGAAAGGACTGCTAACCTTAACAGGGCATCTCGGGGAAGTCATGAAAGAATCAGCCCATGCCGCACTCACCTATATCCGCTCACAAGCCAAGTTATTGGGAATCGATCCTGATATCTTTGCCAAACAAGACATCCACGTTCACGTACCGGCCGGCGCGATCCCCAAAGACGGGCCTTCCGCAGGCATAACCATCGCCACGGCACTTGCGTCCTGCCTCAGCAATCAACCTGTCAAACGAGACTTGGCAATGACAGGAGAAGTCACGCTTCGCGGCAGAATACTGGCCATTGGTGGGTTAAAAGAAAAAGTGTTGGCTGCCAAACGGGCCCATATCAAAACCATTGTTATGCCTAAAAAAAATCAAAAAGACCTGAATGATATTCCCAAGCATTTATTGCGAGGACTTCAGTTTATTTATGTAGAGAATATGTCGGAAGTTCTCAAAGTCGCCCTTCGCATGAAAAATCGACACACCTCGAACTCGGCAATAACTCATGGGAATAGTTCTTCCGGCCGTCGAAAAAAAGTCCCGTCGCCGGCCATTCGTCGCCCTTTACGACAAACCGTCACCAAGACTCGCTGATTTTTGATCATGTCCCCTTCCCGCCGCCAGGCGCCCGTGTCAGAAATAGGGGAATTCCAACTCATCCGCGCCCTGACTCGTGGATTTTCCCAACCGGGTCCCAGGACGCTCATTGGCATGGGAGACGATGCCGCACTTCTGGCTCACCCCTCATCTGCCCATCTTGTCATATCCACGGACCTCCTCGTTGAAGACATTCATTTCTCAAAAAAGACCGCTTCATTTTATGACATAGGCTATAAAGCTGCCGTGGCCAATCTCAGCGACATTGCCGCAATGGGAGCCACTCCCACCTATATTCTGGTGGCCGTGGCCCTTCCCTCTTCTGTGAGGTATGGAGACTGGAAAGACCTGTATCGTGGGCTTTCCGCTCCTTGCAAGTCCCATGGGGTTCAACTCGTGGGTGGGGATACTTCAGCATCACATTCTTCTCTGTTTCTGGCAATCACCATACTGGGACAGGTTGAACCCGGTCATGCCTTAACGCGAGGTGGGGCTCGTGAAGGAGACATCATCTATGTTAGTGGATCCTTAGGTAACTCGGCTGCAGGATTGGCATGTCTGCCCCATCAAACTTCACGCGAAAAGATTTCCACCTTGCGGCAACCCATGAAGTTTTTAGTTCGGCGCCATCTCCACCCTACCCCTCGTATTGCACTGGGAAGGGTGTTGTCTTCTCGCCGTTTGGCTTCGGCCGCGTTGGATCTATCTGATGGCCTCTCGGGGGATCTCGAACATTTATGCCAACAGAGCCGGGTAGGTGCTCTCATTCTGGAGGCCAGCCTACCCATATCCCCTCATCTTCTCGCGTATGCTTCACAAGTGAGAGCAGATCCCCTACCCTGGGTTCTACATGGAGGGGAAGAATACGAATTATTGTTCACCGTATCTCCAAAAAAACAACACAGCCTTGAATTGGCGATCAAACAACTACGGATTCCTGCAACCGCCATTGGCGTCATTACCTCTCGTCGTTCGGGAATTCAAATCACTCATCAAAACGGCAGGACTCAAAAACTTGTACCGAAAAGTTATGTGCACTTTTCGGACTAGGAGATTGTCAGGGAGTTGTCCATGGTAACGCTTGAATCAGTCCGACAACAACTGACTCAGGTCCTACACCTTCGGGAAACTCCTCACCGCACGGCATTGGCATTTTCTCTTGGTGTGTTTATCGCATTCGCGCCACATTATTTCTTCCACACGGCCAGCGTGGTGTTCTGCGCCTGGGCCTTCCGGCTGAACTTCTTGGCTCTCTTTCTGGGGTCATTCATCAACAATCCCTGGACACTTGTTCCAATCTTAGCCTCCAGTCTCTATACCGGAATGCTGTTGGTAGGCACATCCTCATCTACCACATCTACCACGATTGAGTGGGATCAAATGAACGTGGACAATATGTTTGACATGCTTTCCCCCTACCTCATACCTTTTCTCGTTGGGGCCTGTGCCCTGTCAATTGTCGGATCGTTGATGGCCTATCCCATCATGCGATGGATCATTACCCGCTACCGGAGACTCAAGAATTCCTAGCAGAATAAAAAACGTGACGCACCAGCAAATCGAAAACAGAAACAGTTCTCTCCCGATGCTGTTTGTGATAATCCGTCACTCTCCAACATTGAGGGGATTGAGAACAGGGAAAGACTCTTAGCCCATGCCCACATCAGAACCACTCTCATCCCCGTTTGATGGCGTCTCGCTTCTTGCCGACCCCATACACGGGTATATTTCCATCACCGTTCCCTATTCATTACCACAGTTTACGGAACAAACCGAAAAAGACCTGATTGATTCTCCCTGGGTTCAACGTCTTCGGTATATTCTCCAACTTCAGAGTGCACATTGGGTCTACCCAGGCGCCGAGCACACCCGCTTCCAGCATTCCCTAGGGACCATGCACCTGGCAGGTCGATTTATGGCTCGGCTCTATCCGTCGCTATGCCAAACCGTCTCCGAGATACCATCGTGTCATTTCTTAGAAGAATTTATTCGCATCACGGCCTTGCTCCATGATATCGGACATGGACCGTTTTGCCATTTTTTTGACCATCATTTCCTTCATCAATTTAATCTGACGCATGAAGTGCTCGGCCAACACATTATTCGTGACCATTTGGCTCCAATCATCAAAAAGATCCGCCGGAGTCCTTCAGGACCGTTTGCTCCAGGAGAGCACCTGGACCCGGATCATATCGCCTTCCTCATTCTTAAGGATCCTCACAAATCGACAAAAGGTCTGCCTCCATGGGTTATCGCCTTACAACCACTTCTTGGCGGAATTTATACACCGGATAATTGTGATTACGTCCTCAGGGATTCCTATATGTGCGGTGTAGCTATTGGCCCGGTGGACATAGAACGACTCGTTCATTACACCTTTTTTACATCACAGGGTCTCACGATCCACCAATCAGGACTTCCTGCGTTGCAAATGTTTTTACACGCCAGACTCTATCTCTATTCCAATGTCTACTACCATCGCACCACACGAGCAATCGACATTCATCTTCAGGAAATTTTTCAACCCACCATGGAGATCCTGTGCAAAAAAAACCCTCTCCAATCCCTACCCCAATACCTGCACTTAACCGATTGGCATGTCATCGAAACGGTTCGTTCCTGGAAGCACGCGCGCTCCATGCACAAACGCCAACTGGGATTGGAGTGGAGTCAAATTATCGGAAGACATGTGAAGTGGAAAACCGCATTCAGCACGCTACTCCCCATTATTCAGCCCGCATCATCATCCTTTCAACCTCAGGTATTTCTGAACCGGATGCGTCGACTGTTACCTACTAAATATCGTCGCCACGATATTCGAGTAGACTTTGCTCATAAAGACCCTCGCCCCATTAATTTGCTCAACATGGGGAACTTTCAAATATTTGTCTGGAACCCCGCAAAAGGCACGGTGGAAAAAGATAGCCTTCAGAAATATCTCCAATATCTTCCAGCTCGGATGATCACCCTGCGAGTATTCAGCCAGAATCATTCCATCGATGAGTTACTTGCCAACGCCGCCGAGAAAACCCTCCGACGGCACTGGCCAAACTTAATCCAACCATCCTAAGTGATTAAACAGGAACAGTCCCTCCCCCCATGGATCTCGGGAATGAGAAAATCGAGTGCCAGGTTAGTGAGGTCGACTGCCCAGATGGAGGGAGTGAATGTCTTTCACCAGCGTGAGTTGCAAACGAAAGGTTTTGACCGAACCTGGAAGATGAGGGACAATCTGACCGGAGACCTGACATTCCAGACAGGACCACAATAATTTCTTTTGAAGATCTTGTAAGCTTTGCAGAAAAAACGGATCCTCAGGCCATTGCTGAAATTGGATGTCACGGATTTTCCCTTCGTGTGTATGGACGATACCCACCGCCGTCCGTTTATTGCCTGGCAGATACCCACGCACTGGAAGTCTTTCAGTTATCGATGGGGTCCAATTCGATTTGATCAGATTCCCCAAATCCTGAAGAAAAACATTTCCCTGATCAACTTTTCGAGAAATCTCACTTCCCTCTTCTTTGGACTCTCCGATGGGCTCCAGCATAACAAGGACTTGCTCATCTGGCACAGGAACCACCACGCTATCAAATGTCACATGTTGCGCTTCCCGCTTGACCCACTCAACTGGAAATTGCACGAAACCCGTGATAAACGGATTCGGCCACATCGGTACGGATACCCCTTGAGTACCTTGCATTGAAAATTTACGTTCCGTCCGCCATCCCCAATCGGAAAAAATGGCCACCACATCTCCCTGTTCATTAAGAGCACGAATAAATACACGCCGCGGCTTCTGAAATTGTTCAACAAATAATAACTGAGCTCCAGAACCCTCATCTATGGTCGTCCGGAATCCATCAGAATCCACATATCCCGCAGAATCAGTTTCTGTCTTCTGCGCCTGTTCAAAAATATGGGCAAGCCGTTGAGGAGAGAAAAACAGTGAGATAGGAATAGCCATGACTGGCACAGAGCTCATGGAATTATTCGGGAATTGCCAAACCTGGTGGAGGGGGTGCCCAATTTCAGATACCCACCCCTCATGCCAAATCGTTTCCGCTAACCAATACGCCTCCCTTCTCTGATGAGTAAGCTTTTCCAATGACAGGAGGGCATCGATTTGATCCACCGAATGAGAATGCACTGATCCCGAGAAAGGCACGTATTGCCTTTCCTGAGAACCCTCAAGAGGCCGACTGGAGGACGGCTGCGAGTTTTCTGCCGACTGATCTGACATTGATCGAGTATCTACATTAAGAGAAGGGTCAAACACACCAATGACGCGAGTCACAATGTCTTGTTCCAAACCCGGGATATCCGACCCTAACCCTTTGGCGTTGACTGCCCCCACGACCACCCCCGTCTCCACGTTGACAATCTGCAGATCTACGGCAAGGGTCTCCTCTTGTGCATAAATTCTCCCTTGAATGAGATACCGCACTCCTTTTAACCGCCCAAGACCGACAGCATTCTCTCCTGCTGAAAACCCACGCTGTTGGAGCCATTGTTCCCATAAGACCGAACCCAACGCCTCTCGTGATACCACCTCAAGTTGCGGCCATTGGGCCAAATCACTCACCAGCATTTCCTGTAGTCCACGACGTAACCAATTAAATTGGGGGTGCGGGTTCATATTCTCAAAAGGCAGGATAGCAATACTATACGGTCCTTCAAGAACACGAGGGTGCGGAGAGGAAATAGACGATGAAGATACCGGATGGGGAGAAAGAACAACGTCAGGTGGCATCTGACATCCTGCCACGATCACAAGACAGGACAACAGACACCAGAAGATTCCCGAAGCCCTAATCAAGAACGGAATCGTCAGGTTGCTTAAGGCGAAGCCGTTGCATGGTGGCTTGAGACCGAAGTGTGTGTCTAATAATCGCTTCGCGATCATCGGAAGAAATTTTAGTGAACTCCACCGCAATCTCAAACCCCTGTCGCTTGCCTTTTCGTATAGCATCAACTCTAACAATTTTCCCAACAGCCTGAATCGGAATAAATGGCCGCAAAATGAGGCGTAAAACAAGAAAAGATTCAAGGGAATATGAGTCTTCAGAAAAAAATTTCATTCCGGAACCGCATAGGCTCACTTTCGTAAATTCTGGAATAGCCCCCTTGAGATTTTTGTCTTTCCCCAAAGTTCGAAGAATGGATGTCAACATCCAGTCAATACGCGTGACCATCTGTAGAAGCAAAGGATCACGGATGGTAAGATCCTTTTCATCCACCATGGCCTTGACTAAATCCGGGGAAACCGCCAACTCATCCCATTGCCACTGGCTGAATTCTGCCGCATCAAGATCAATCGATTCATAAGAGAAGGCAAGAGGAATCTCAACCCACAGACAGACCGGCACATCTACACGGCAATCTTGACGTCGATCCTCAGAAGCCACGATATCCATAAGACACCTTTATAAGAATAGCCCTGCCATCACACATAATCCAGGGATTAGCAACACTGAAGAATCCGAGAACCATGATTTCATACTAGGAATTCCTCGGGGCATGAAGGCTGCGAATTTCCACAAGAATATCCCTGGCTTGTTCGGCAGCCCCATGAATTTTCTCCAATTGTCGCTTCAGCTGATCATCTTCGCACCGACGTAACGCTAACTCGGAGAATACCACAATAGGTAGCAATTTATTGGAGAGCGAATGTAATAATTTCCCATTTTGTACAGAATTATCGGGCAATACAGCCAAAGAAGCGTTTGCAGAGGATGCCGATTTTTGAGTCATCATGTCGTTCCTTCAAATGGAAGAATAAACAACCAGCCGTGTCATACTCTAAAAAGAGAAATCACATCTTTGAGGGATGCAATCTCGCAATTGTCATACATGGACAGCTTATCTTTCTTTTCGGTTGTTTTCCGAGACAAATGTAGGATAGAAGTTAACATGGGAAAAGTTTCCTCAAAGTATGAGGAGTACCTTGACTCTGTTCGTCAAAATGGTAACGGGAAAAATTTGTCATGTCAGGCAGAGATATTGGAATTGGGTCCTAGGCGAAAATCCTATGGTACAATCCACGGAAAACCTTCTAACATCTCCCTCTATGTTCATATGGTCAGAAGGTGTCGGACCCGGGTCGTCGAACTTTCTCCCCACTGCCGTTTTAGAATCTCTAACTTGCGGCGATGATCCTGAATATCATTCAGATGTTGTTTAATCGCCGCTTGGACCTCTTTAACCCTGGTAACGAGCCATTGGTCAGATTCCATTAGGACTTGAATGGTATCTAAAGAAATGGATGATTGTAGTCCTTGGGACAGGCGCTGTTCATAGAGAACGATGACTTGATCCCATTGACCATGTCGTGCTGCCTCAATAGCATCTTGGGTGAGCTGTTCAACAAGGCAGTTAACTTCAGACATATTACACCGGTGCTTAGATCCCGACCGCCTGAGACTTCGTACCTTGAACGGCCAAATCCACCCAGGCCTCTCGGATAAGAGACAGACATCGGATAGGGCTCTCTAAGCGACGGGGTTCATTTTTCAGATTGGCTTGAGTCAACTCAAATTGAATGTATTCATACATACGGCGTAAGTCTCGTGCGATCCCCCCACCTTCCTCCATATTGAGGGAGGCCGATAATTCCCCGATCACTCGAAGCGCACGATCGAGAAATCGAGCCTTATCCTGATAATTCAACGTGGACATCCCCTCCTGCGCTAATTTCATAGAAGAAATAGCCCCATCATATAACAACACAATCACTTGAACCGAAGAAGCAGTTTGGATTTGCGTGTTTGCATAGGACTGAGCACCAACCATCATACGATCATCCTCTCTTTAGCCATTAATCGATGGAAAAGCATTTTGCAACTGATTCAATTGCCCTTGCAATCTAGCCAATAATCCATCTAAATTGGCAAATTTCAAACGTTGTTGTTCTTCAAAACGAGCCAAAGCTTCTTCTTTAAAAGATATTTGATTGGTAAAATCATTTACTTGTTTGGTCAACGCCTTTTGCCGAATGGTCAGAGAGCCTGTAGCGATGTCATCTAACCCGTCAATGGCATTGACCACGCCTTCCGCGATTCCATTTGTCCCTGTGGTGACGTTCTTAACAAACAAGTCCCGCACCGCCGAAAAATTGGTGCTTAACGCCGTATCGAGCGTTGCTTCATTCAATTTAATCGTCCCGTCTGTTGCTTGGGTCTCGAATCCAATTCGGGAAACTCCCGTATAGGTCGTCAGACCACTGATTTGGGAAAAGACCGACTCCCTGACTCTATCAAGAACATTCCGAGCCAAACTCTCTCCAACGAAAATTCCTCGTTCTTTTGTTTCTGTATTATAAAAAGTTCGTTCATTCACAAAGGAAACAATCTCATTATACCCCGCAACGAATTCCGAAATAGCTTCCTTAACCGCTGCGTTATCCTGGGTCACTGAGATAGTGACGGGATTAGTGGCATCAATGGCTTGGAGATTAAGAGTCAGGCCGTCAATCACATCCGACAGGGTATTGGTTGATCGGTTGATGGTAATCGCCGTGGTACCAGCTCCGACATCCGTCGTTCCCAAGACCACCTCAGAATCTTGAGCAGCCTGAAACGTATCCACTCCTGTCGTGACGGTATTCAATGTTGTGTCATCACCAACAATCGTGATGGTATGATCCACCCCTGTCTCATTCGCAGATAAGACAAGGCGAAATTGGGGAGATCCCTCGGTGCCCGTATTTAAAATTGAACCACTCACTCCTACCCCCAGATCATTAATCGCTGCACGCAAGTCTTCCAATGTACTGTCCGCATTTAAATTTACCGTTTGAGTCGAACCACTTCCCACCTGAAATTGAAAGATCCCCGATGCTCCATTGACAATATCAGTATCAATTGACGAAACCGCCGTGGAGGCCTTAGATATAATTTGATGGGCGGAGGCAAGTTGATTCACGGTCACCTGATAGGTGCCTGGGGCCGCCGCCGAAGACACACTCGCAGACAAGGGAGTCTGCGCACTGGCAGAAGCGACATTGACTTGGTTTTTATTAAAACTCACCCGAGTACGAAGGCTGCTGGCCAAACCTTGCAAACTCAACAGTTTCCCTCCCAGCAAGCCCAATTCGGTTTGTTTTTTTTGTGCATCGAGTTTACGTGTGGTCAGCCCATCAATCGGTAGCCGTTTCGCTTGGACTAGAGCATCAACTATTGGCCCAAAATCGACGCCATTACCGAGTCCACCAAAACTAATAGCCATGTGCTATGCCTTTATTTTTTACAATTCCGTAAAGAAGCACTAAATCGACATCCGCACAACCCAAGTTCTCGTGTGGCTGGACTTATGACCGGTGAATAGAACCAATCGATTGAACTGTGGTTCAGATGTCCTCTTCCACAAACAGTCCGATCTGCCCTGTAATAAATCGTTCAAGTTCTATCATATTCTCTGAAGGTATTTGTCGGATAAGATCCCCCGACTCTTGATCCACAACCCGAAAAACTACCTGATTAATATCCTTTTCCAGAGATATTTCAATCCGGGGATCGACATGTTTCAATGTTTCTTGGAGGCGAGTCACGGTCGCTTGTACCTGCTCAGCCGTCAATGGTGTGATGACCGTGTGACCCTCAGTAGAGTCGGTGGGAAAAACTGGTGCCATTTTTTCGGATGGGCGCTGAGCATCCCCCGCTAAGGGCTTTTGTCCATCCCGCACGCGAATCTCATTTCCAACTGAAACAGTTATGAAAGAGGCGCTATCAGAAAGTGTTGAAATCATAGTGGGTTTCCCCCTCTTTCCTCAAAGGAGAAACCGGGACTTAGGCCCGGTTTCTCCTTGTGACTGATTACTGCAGTAAGGCCAGGGCCTGCTGCGGTATCGTATTGGCTTGAGCCAAAATTGAGGTGCCCGCCTGAACCAAAATTTGATTCCGGACGAACTTTGCTGTTTCGAAGGCGATGTCAGCATCACGAATCCGTGATTCAGCAGCGGTGATATTCTCACCGGCCACCTGCAGATTTCCCACTGCAGCATCGATCCGGTTTTGCAAGGACCCGATATTCGCTCGAGCAGTCGCGACTGCACTAATAGCACTATCAATATTGGAAAGAGCGCTTAAGGCATTACCAGAAGTCGAAACATTGACCGAGGTCAGACCTATAGCTTCAGTTGTCAAATCATTGAGAGCGATAGACAGCGTATCATTTGCTGAACTTCGGAAACCGATTTGGATGCTCAGGGAGTTATTGTCGGCTCCACTCAACAATTTTACTCCGTTAAACTCGGTCACTGAAGAAATTCGATCGATTTCCGAACGGAGGGCGACAAATTCCTGATCCAGGAAGGACCGCTCATTTGAGCCAAGAATTCCACTGGCTGACTGCTCGGCAAGTTCCCGAAGCCGGCCCAACAAATTACCGACACCTTCGGCACCACCGTCTGCAATCGCCAGCAAACTAATGCCGTCATTGGAATTTCTCACCGCTTGATTAATACTACGAATTTGCGCCCGTAAAGTTTCCGAAATTCCTAATCCTGCCGCATCGTCCGCCGCTCGGGTAATCCGCAAACCCGAAGATAGACGGGCGACCGATCCTTCCAATTGAGCACTGTTCACGCCCAAATTTCGTTGGGCGTTGATTGACGCGATGTTGTTGTTAACAATAAGTGCCATACATTCCTCCTTGATGGCTGGGCCTCAAAGGATCCGTCCTTTGGGGGTGAAAGTAAATCAGGTGAGCCGATAGGCCTCCTTAGGGTTTCTGAAATGAACCAATTTTCAACTTCAATCGTATATATCGACCATCATGAAAAAAACTTAAGAGACGGTTTTTCGTCACCCATAAATTATTTTCAATGAACCCCTGTCTACCTACCTGACCAGCCGTTTTGAGTCGGAAAGACATCTGCGTTTACCGAGTGGGCGCAATGGTTGGAGCCAGACGAGGGAGCACTTCATATTCCAACATGTCTGCGATTCGAACGACATCTTCAATTTCTCGAGCCTTCATGAGTTCATTGACCCAACAGGCCAAATCTTTAAGAACTTCGGGCTTCTTGAGGCCCACAGACTCATGAACCTGCAGCCACTCAAGGTAATCCGCTATTTGTCCAAACCATTGGTCTAACTGCCGAAAATTTCCATGCCCTTGACGAAATTTATTGACAAAACTCTGGCCTTGAAGGCGGACCTGTTGTCCGAATTTGTCTCCAGTTTTTTGAGAATATTCCACAATGTTTTCCAATCGTTTACTCACTGCTGCGATGGAACCAAAAGAGCTGGCCATTTTGGCCAGGGTGGGGGACACCAACTCCCGATCAGTCATTTTTCGATCGCCAACCAACAATTCTGTCACCAAACACCCTTTAGCCTGTGCCCGATCACTCAAATCAGCTAGAACCTGGCCTAACTGAACACTATCACTCACCTCCCAAATGTCTTCATCCAATTTCACACGCATATCGAATCCTCCTTGGATCATGAGTAAATCTCTCGGCCAACCGTGTCACATGTTCACCCGCGCGGGTTCGGAACGTATGATACGCCCGAGCATTCTCCTCGGCCATGCCAGCGAGGGTCGCAGCCTCCAAACTAAATGTCTCTCGAAAAAACGCCATCGCTAAAGGCCCAAAGGCTAATGAGGATCTGGCAATCTGCTGCATGGCGAGTGTGTCGACTGACAATTGACGTTGTCCCTCCTTTAACAGTTCAACGGGAATAGGCCTTTGCCGACACAGGGCCAAGACCGTATCAGCCTGCCTACATAACTGATTAAGCTGGGGAGCCATTCGATGCCATAGATCCTCACAATCATGCCAATCAGGTGGAGATGCTTTGGGAAAAGGAACTTGGCTCGAGTCACCCGTAAAAGATTCATACCAATATTGGCGCCAATACTCGGCATACCAGGCGACTCTCGAGTCTTCAGTCCCCGCTCGTAATATAAATGTTCCTAACTGATCATCATTGACACCGCCTTCATACACTCGAATTTTGGAGGAAAATGTTGGAAAGGAACGAACACCCAAGAGATGTAAGCAGAGCTCAGCCACCTCCTGAGGAAAAATATGGTCTTTACAGGCATGATGCGGACAGATCTTATCGAATCCACAGGGCCCACAAAGAATATCCGGCTGAATCACCCAGTTTCCTGGCCCAAACGGTCCTGTTTCCCAAAAATCTACATGGCCCACCGACACATTGAGGACTGGAGTATTCACGCCCACCGCCATATGCATGGGTCCCGTGTCATTGGTGACCATCAACTGACAATGTTCAAGCAACCCGATCAGTTGTGGAACGGTGGTTTGGCCAACCGCTTCGCAGAGGATTCCCTGGCCTCCCGCCTGACGGTAACAGCGGATCGCCTCCTGAACATCTGGTTCTTCTTTCTTCGTGCCAATCAGGACAAACCCCACTTGCCGTTGTTGACTGAGGTGTGCCATCGCTTGACCAAAATATTCCGGACGCCAAGCCTTCATTGGATCACTCGCACCGACTTGGATGCCAATCCAGGCATGGGGGTTGCCTGCTTGCCGTAAATAGTTCCGCGCCCATTCCTGTATCTGAGGCGGGACTTGCAAGCGAATGGGGTGAAAGGTTCCAGCCCCACTTCCACCGAGCGAAAACAGATCAACAATATTGAATCGATTCAATTGCCGATACACGTGAAAATCCACGAAATATTTCATCCAGGGGTCTTTCACGATAAAACTTCCATCCTGGGCCGTGGTCATCCCACGCTCATCAGAACATCCGAAATATTTCACGAGAAATGCGCTACGGCGATTAAACGTGAGGTTCACTACACGATCGTACCCAACCTGGAGCAATGGTTGAATCCAACGAGCAAGATCCTGATACAGAGCCACCATATCCCGCGCTCGGACCCGGCTCTCATCCATCAACAGCTGAAAATCAAACACGAACACCTGTCGTATCCCGGGAATAAGACTCGCGACATGGGAAAATTCTTTATCGACAATCAGATCAATGGCCACACCAGGCCATTCTTCCTCCAACCGCGACAGCAGGGGAACCATCTGAATCAAATCTCCCATCCGGGTAATATTGATGATGAGGACTTGTTTATTCATAAAGAATTGCCGTTAGTGAAATTTCATGCCATCAAGGGCTCAAAGAAAATCCCGTTTTTCCTGGCGGTATTCATCCATCATCAGAATCAGTAATTCTTCACGATTCAACTGGGCTTCGGGCCCTTTCTTCCGAATGTGTTTCGCCACATCCACTAACTCCACACGATCGGTTTGAGGAAATTGTTTCAGTATGGGAATCAATTCCGGGGATTTCTCACTTCGAGCTATCAATGACTCAGCATGACGATCCCCTTGAAGAATAGCTCCTAAGCGGTCAGGATTGGCCATGCCCACGGCACCTAGAAGAGTCTTCATCCGATGCACGTACGTATGCGTCTCTAACACCCGCTTCCGGGACGATTCAGCCATGGCCATCCGCCTGGCTGGTTCGTGCAAATAGGTTTGTGTGGTTGTGAGGAGCTGATCCGGACTGTTGATCACCGCCATCATCGATTCATCAAAGAGGGCCGGAAGCAAGGTGCGATCATCGACTACTTGAAAAGCTCCACAACTCGCCAACTCAAATGTCCTGGGATTCACCCCATCTCCTTCCGGATCGAATCCCTCTCCCGTGTACGAATGCAAATTAATATTGACCGAGGTGGCATTGAAAATTTTCACACTGGTCGGAGTATCAATACGCGCCCCGCCTCTCTGAAGGACCGCCTCCAAGACCCCCGGGTTGTCCCATTCATTCCCCCATAATTTAAACATCCAATTATGCCCAACCAAAGACGGGAACAGTTCACGCCGATTCCTATAGCCTGCTCCCAAAAAAGACACGTCGGCACCAAATTCCTGGCGTTCTTGAGTAGTTAAGGTCATGGGTTGATGTATGGCCGGGTCAGCGGCTAACGGAAGATACGATACCTGTGATGCTCCGGCTTTCCTAAAAGCCTCCAAACATGGGGCTTGTTGCATCACGAACCAAAAGTCATAACCCGTCACCATCTGCTGCCAATAGGTTAAATGACGAAAATTTTCCACAAACCACATGGCCGTTAACACCTTCTTTCGACGCATTTGCTCCAAAACCGCCATGGTCAACGGCGCTTGAGACAAGGCCAGAACCAGATCCGGTGGATCTTCCGCCACATGAGCCAGACTAATCACCGCCAGCGTTTCACTCATCCGTTGTTGAACCGTGAGCCGCAACCGATGATCACGTATCTTTTCTAAATTCTGATATCCCGCATAATGCGGACTATGATCCACCCAACTCACACGATGCCCAAGGGCTTCCAATGCATTTACCACATAGCGGGCAACGGGCAGCGACCCGCCATAAATGGGACCGACCACCATAATATGAAGTGCCCCGCTTAATTGTTGAGCGAGGCGATCCCGAAGCTGAAGACGAAAATCCTCATAGTGGTCGCGATGAATGGTGGCGGCGGGTTCGTAACTCAGAATTCGCACCCTCTTGGAGCTCTGTGTCACGCGGGCAACCCTATCAGCCATGGAACCCACCACCCACACAACCCGTTCACCCCACCCCTCAAGCGACCGCACGGAGACACAATCCGCAAATTCTGAAAGATTCGGCACCACCACCATAATGACATGATCTTGGGACAACACCCGACGTAAGGCTTCCACGTGGTAGAGCAGTCCCACGCCAAGGACAACAATGGTTTCTCCTGTTTGACAGTCTTTCAGCCGTTCTTCAGCCCAGCGTTCTGCTTCTCGAACGGGATCATATGCACTATGGAGATACCGTGAGTTGACGAGCGCCGTTGGCATTCCAGATTTCGCTGGCTGAATCGACAGCGTTCCTCCTGATACCTGTAAGATCTGAGCGGCAAGAACCGGATCCTGGTAGCGAAGGATACCGATATTCTGTTTCAACACATCCATCTTATCGATCCCTTGTTGATTACTCTGGAAACACAGCGCTCGGTTTTGCTAACGGGAGTATTCCCGACTACTTCGATACTTCCATCCGAAGGTCTTGATTCGCCAACCGAGACAACCCTTCCCAGATATCTTTTCGATAGCGCACATCTTTATCAGGCTGGCCATTCTTGGTATAAAACGCGCCCCATTCATCTCGATGGCTGGCCCAGAGATTCCACTCGGTAGTTGTTGAATTTACCTGTTCTTCTCGCATCAAATGGACCGTTTCCATGACAGGCCAATGGGCAAAAGATGATCCTGTCGTTCTGGTTCCATGATCATCCGGACTCTTAGGAAGTTGCCCACCTTCGTGTTGCCACACATAATGACCAATGCCATAAGGACCCGTTTCATGAACACGGGCCCTGGAGAAATACCAGCCGATCGCCCGTGCACCACACATCGCACCAAGGTGCAATGGTCCCGTATCGGATCCAACCACCCACTGACATCGATTAAGGATCGAAACCAGTTGAGGCAACGAGGTCTTGCCACACCCATTCACCACCCGATTCAGATAGTGGGCAGGAAGGCGATGTTCTAAGGCCAATGCCGCTTCTTGTTCTCCCGCACCCCCGATCAAAAGCAGGTAACTCTGAGGAATGAGCTCAGCACATGCAGCAATCAGGTCCTGCCACACAGAAAGGGGAATTCGCCGATCAGCATCTCCCGCACCAAGAACAATCCCTATGATCGTAGAAGGTTGGCCATTCATCACCCGTTCCAGCTCAAGAGGCAACTGCACCACCGGGGCCTTCACGAATGGAATGTCTAATGGCGGGAGCACCTGACACAACCCACAAAAAGCATCCGCTAAATGCACCCGGTTGCTCCCTCGATCGTGAGCGATCTGACGTAAATAACCTGCCCATGCAGGCAGTGTCGGATTCAATGGTCCCTGTTCTCCAGGGCCGACAACTCGATCACCCAAAACATGGGCAGCAAGAATCCCTCGAGGATGGTTATTCAAATTATAGGCCAGCGAATACGTCGAGAAGGCACACTCGGATAAATGGTGGTTAGCTTGGACAAGAAGTTGCTCACAATCTGTCTGCTTCATCCCAGCTAACTCATGCCATTGTTCCCCCTTCCAGGGGAAAACCCTGTTCACACAAGGGAAAAGTTCCCCGAGCGAAACCAATGGAGAAGGGCAGAGGAGGTCTAGCGCTTGTTCGGGGTAGGCAGACTGCAGAGCAGTCAGAACAGGAAGGGATTGGACCAAATCACCTAGACGAGCCAGTTGAATTAAGAGCGCTCGGGACATAGGCTAACTTGACTAGGCAAGAAGTTCCTCTGTTTAAGTGGCCATCGCATGACGATCAACAGGCCCCTTCCGCAGAAGAACTTCTAAATCGTGTAATCCTTCAAAGTCGGGCTTCAAGAGACTCAACATTTCAAACTGGCGTCTGGCCGAATCCAGTCGACCCGCACGAAAGTCAATTCCAGCCAGCGCAAACCGCCGATCGCAGTCTGCAGGATTTCGATCAATATATCGTGACAGCCGTTGACGTAAATCTCCCCACAGCTCGAGTGCCGTGCCGGACTGGATCAACCCGTTCATCGCGTCGGAATCGTCAGGATGATCATTCACAACCTGATCGAACACTCTCCAAGCTTCGTTAAAGTCTCCCATTCCCATACACGCCATTCCCAATCCAAGGCCGGTTTTTCGAGAGTCTGAGCCACATTGAAGAGCTCGACGAAATGATCTGGCGGCTTCGGCGCATTGCTGAGATTGCATCAACAACACTCCCTGCAACCAATGACCTGAAGAATCGTTGGGATCAGTTCGAAGGAGAGCCTGAACATGTTGAGTCGCCTCCGGGAGATCCTTCATCATGAGAGCGAGTGTTGCCAGCCGTTCCCGTGACTCTCGATCTTCACCAACACTCAGTGTTCGTTTCCAAAACGCCTGTTCCTCATCCAAGATCTGCAACGATTGGCAAAGTTTGGCAGCCCATTTGAGCACTTCGCCATCTTCTGGCCATTCCCGATTCTCGGAAAGTAGGCCACGCAATTCCAAGTCGTTTTGGTTATTCTGAATCTTGGCCGGATCATATCGCTGACTTAGTAAGATCTCTTGTACCCTCTGGACTCGCTTCCAACGTGTGCGCTCCCCATCACTTTGAAAGGGTTCAAGGGACTGTCGAAGCCACCCATCACGAAAATAATACCGGTTAGCATAACCTGCAGGAACCGTATGGAGATCCTCATCGACCACAATGGTAGAAGCCCATCGGTCCATGAGCACTCTGCCATTGTGCCGCTCGGCCTCAGGGTCTTTCCTGCCGGGCGTTTGATGCTCCAAATGATAGAGCACACTTTCCGGTTGGTAGATGACTTTCTTTCCCCGTTTTCCCACTTTGAGACACAGGTCTACATCCTCAAAACCGTTCCGATAGATCTCGTCAAAACCGCCGACCGCATCAAATTCCTCACGGCAGATCAACATACATGCTGCCGTCACGACCTGAAACTCACGGCGAACATTGGCGGCGTGTAAGTCACCTGACGCTCCCCGAAATAGATGATAGGGTGTTGAACAATTTTTGGAAAACACCACTCCGGCATGTTGAATGGTGTCATCGGGATACAGCAGCTTGCTTCCCACAATGGCAACATCGGAATGTTCCTGAACCTCATTCACCAATGCTCGCAACCATCCCGTTTTCGGTATCGTATCGTTATTTAAAAAAACAAGGAACCGCCCTTTTGCGGCGGCTGCCCCCTGATTACAGGCCTTGGCAAAACCATAGTTGTCAGGATTCGTAATAACCTGAATATCACCACTCAACGAAGAGAGGAATGCCTGAGTGCCATCGGTGGACGCATTGTCTACCACAATGACTTCATAGGAACAGCTATCCGTGATCTCTGCCAAATGGGTCAAACACTGCTGTGTCAATTCCACTTTATTCCACACAGGAATAATGATTGAACAATCAAAATGAGGCTTGACCTGGTTACGTGGGGTATAGGTGGGACCCGGTGTAAACTGCACTCTCGATGAAGGCTCCTGGGTTTGGGGTCTAACTTCACGGCCCAGCCAGGCTTGCTCATACTGAGGAAGTACATGTTCAATGAGGCGATGAGTCAAGACCCACTGACGGAGATGATCACCGTCTCTTTCCAAGGCGTCTAAATCGTAAATCCGTTCACGAATTGCATTAATCCAAACTTGGGGTTCATGCGGCAATCGAAGAATCGGTGCCTGTTGATGGGGATAAATGTCCGTTCCGATAACGGGATACCCCAATATGCCATACTGCAAAATCCGAATATCACTCTTGGCTTCATTAAATTCATTGGGAACCAATGGAGATAGCGCCAAATCCAGATTAAGACTGGCTAATTTTTCAGGATACTGCGCCAAGTCCACCATGGAGAACGTTTCACTGATCACTCCCAGGCTACTGGCCGTCCGCGGTGCATCTCCGAGGAACACCCATTCGACCTCACCTTTTAATGCCTCAATAATCGTTTCCAGAATCGCCGTATCCCCTTTATGTACGTTCGCCTGTCCGGCCCATCCAATTCGGGGGCGGGAACCGACTCGACGCTTGGGCATAAACCCTTCCCATTCCTGTGGCACTAAGCAATTGGGAAGAACCGTCGAATGAATTCCGCGTTTCCTCAAATCCGCCTGAATGGGTTCAGTTGAAACGGTCACACAATCCGCCATAGCCATGAGCCGAAACATTTGCTCAATTTTGGGCGGAGGCAAAAACCGAAGATTCGGATTGTCGGCGGGAATTTTCCACAATAAGTCATCACAATCATGAATAAGACGGGTGCCCTGGGACTGGACCTTACTCAGGTCAGCGGCACCCATCAAACATGTGCGCTGAAATACCCATACATGGCCAACCCCCGAAGGGGGGATTATGTCCCCGACAATGATATTGGCATCGCTGACGATCGCCCCTTTTCTCCAGATCCCCTCACCAGCGAGAAGTGGTTGGAGGAGCCGAATATGACCACAGATAGAATCACACCCAATAACGGAAACCATTCGGCCACGTTCTCGAGAAAGAGACTGAGTGTTTTTCAGAGAAACGTTCCTTGGCTTTTCATCAGCCTGAACCTTTTGAGGAGTCGATACGTCAGGCCGGTCCAAGCGTGCCGGGTCTTTACAAAATTCCTTAACAAAGGAAGACGAACAATAAAGCGATTCCCCCCCTGCTTGATAATCTTCAAATTTTTTTTCACAGATATCCCGTACATTCTTTCGCCGGCATTCATCTTTGAACGTCCGATATTCAGCATGCGTATCTTCTTCAACCCCATCGGTGGCCGTTAACGTATCCTCATCAATTCGAGCTGCGCGTCCTGCAGGTAGGTGCAACCCCACTTCTTCGTCTTTCATATAGGCATTCTGCCATCCCTGCAATTGAATTCTCAGCCCATAATCCGCATCCTCCTCACCGTATAACCCATAATCCTCGCACCAAAATCCCAATGTTTGGTGTGTTCTTTTGGGGATGAGAATGCACGCACCTCCCAAGTTTCCCCTCTTTGGACGAAGGGGCATCCCCCCTATTTCCCTGACCGGATAGCTCATCGGTTCAAAATTGTACGCAACAGCTCCCAATTCAGGGATACGATCGATAACCTCCACCATATTGGATAACCACCCAGGCTTTTGGATCACAATATCGTTATCAAGCTTCAGGTAATATTCAGCGTCAGGTTCCTGGCTCCAGGCCAGATTTGAAGCTTTGGCAATCCCAACATTTTCTCGCAACAAAACAAGGTTAGTAATAAATCCCTGTTGATGAAGCTTTTGTAAATATTCTGGCGTGCCATCCATGCTTCCATTGTCGACAACAGTAATGACATGCGGAAAACAAGTATGTTGAATGAGCGCAGTAATGGCCTGCCTCGTAAATTCCAGTCGATTAAAGGTCACCATGCCAATATTGACAATTTTTCCAGGAAATACGGGCTTTTCGTATTGAAGGATTGGCAGAGGCTTCTGAATAGGCACAGGAAAATACGGTCGATTTGCATGAATAATAGCTCGGAATTCTGCCTGGCTAATTTCGGGATTGGAATTAACGACCCCTTTCGGATTTTGCAAATACAAGCCAAGAAATTCCGGGATATGGCGCATTGGATACTGTCGCGCGACACGGCAATGGAAGTCATAATCGGCTGCACAAAGGAATTTTTCGTCAAATAACCCAACGTCTTCGTGAACCTTTTTCCTCCACATGAACAAAGGTCCCATAGGATAGCCGGCCAACATCATATCGGGACTAAAATCGAAACGAATGGAATAGCCCCCTCGAATAAAACGCTTAAAAGTCTGATTCTCGAACTGGGTCATAAATACATCGGCATATACCGTTCCGGCTTCCGGATGCGCTTCAAGTTCACGGGCCATCACTTCCAATGCATCGCTACGCAACCGATCATCTGTGGGTAGTAGAGTAATGTAACTCCCCTTAGCCATACGAACGCCTTGATTTGTTGCCGCGACAGCACTAATTCGCTCAGATGTCCTGACATAAATGATATTCGAAAAACGCTGTTGAAACTCTCGAATAATGTCAATTTCTTGGGTTTCGGAGCCGGTTTCTACGATAATAATTTCCATCCTGTCCGCTATAGTCTGTGCTTCTAAATCTTCCAATACCCCCCGCATAAAACGTTCCGAGTTATAAGCGGCTACAACAACAGAAACGAGCATATCTTTGCATTTCCCCTTTTGTTCATGAGAGCAAACTTTTTCCATAACCAAAGCTTCTCCCTTTTGCCTATCAGGAAGAGTTGGGCGTACTGGTTTATTGAGAAGGATCATCTCCTCTTTCTTTTCTTTTTGATAAAAATCGGCCGGCCTGGAGACATTCATGGAATACTCTCCTCCCTGAAATTCCCAAGGAAATGCCTCTTGAATGGCTTTGGTCTTTCGATATACTAATGAAAATCCGTTCCCCACTTTATCATCTGGATCTTGTTCTTCCACTAGCGTCAGACGACTTCCAAAAATTCGAGAAACAAAGTCTTTCATGGAAGAGGGGGAAAAGACATGATAGTGACAGTACAGAAAGCTTTTACCCTCCGGCTCCGAATCCGGTGTAGCGTGTCTCATATAATCTTGAACCACATGGTCCCATTCGGTAAGCGGTTTTCCCCGATCAGAGGGAGCCGCATCCCGATGAGGGACAACCAAAAAAAGGTATTTCTCAGGTTTCACAATGCGATACCACTCCAGTAAAGTCTTAATGACATCCGGACAATGCTCTATGACGTGAGACGCTAAGATAAAATCTTCTGATTCACTGGGAAGGGGTATCGCACTGGCCTCAGCACATATATCAATCGGAGCAACCTCCCCGGTCAAAGATAATTGTTCTTGAGTATACCCCTCTCCACCCAATCCAACATTTCGCGTTTTCAATCCATAAGGATTGTGGGTAGAAGGCCCGATTTCTAAACCCGAAAGGCCATCAAGCCATTTATGTGCTAAGGGACTTTCAGGAAACGTATACATTATGTGTTCTCGTGAACCAATATTTCACAGTGACAAGGACATGCCAATTCCGAGAGAATTACTTCAATATGAGGATTTTGGAGTTGGTCGGAATACATTACCTCAATTTCTTTACCATCAAGATTTCCACTTTAATTTTCATTTTAATAACTTAAGGACATGGCCCGGAAATACAAACTGGAATTAATTTCCCGGGAAAAGCAATTTTCCATGCCCAATATTTTTTAACTTGATCAAAGGGATCGTAGGGATCGACTTCATATTCATACAAGTCGTTATTTTCACAAAACGGAACAACTTGAATGGGCATTTTCAGGTCATACTTGACGATTGATTCAGCTAAGGCTACCGGACTTGGCACCAAATCGAGAGGATTTTCAATCGCTTCTTCTAAAGTCAAATAAGGTTTTCTTTTGGGAGTACCTCGAAGTTTAATGCTTTCAGGTTTGGCCTCATAAATAAACTCTTTCCAAGAATCACTCACCTGTTGAATATCTTCATTGGACAAGGCAAGAGCCATTGCCTCAGCATTCTCTTCAACATGCTTACAGGTGGCTGCCTTTACAATTGGAAAAACTCTCTTAAATGAGAGAATCCATGCCAAAACGATCTGAGAAGGAGTAGCTCGATATCTTTCTGCCAAGGCTCTAATGAGGTTCGCTTGAAGTTCGGTCCCAACCATTCTTCCCTTGTTTAAGGGACTATACCCCAGGATGGCTCCCTTAAATGAACTGAAGTTCAAAAATTCACTCCCCAGTCTTTTGGCTTGCAAATTAAATTCTATTTCATTTGAGGAAAATGGTATATGAGGAATGGATTGCTCAAGCGCACAGAATTCCTGTGGAGAAAAATTACAAATTCCAAAAAATCGGATTACTCCACGTGCCCGATATTTCTCCAAAACCTCAAAAACTTTTTCTAAATTCACGCGTGGATTGGGCCAGTGAATTTGGTAAAGGTCTACCCACTGGGTTTGAAGGTTTTCCAGGCTTGTTTCTAAGGCTAAACTAATGTCTTGCGAATCCATTTTTTCATGTGGGTAAAATTTAGTAGCAAGAAAACATTTCTCCCGAATCCCTTTTAAGGCAATTCCAACAACTTCTTCTGAAAACCCATTTCCGTATAAACTGGCTGTATCAACAAAAGTCATCCCTAGGTCAATCCCCAATCTTAGAGCTTTAATTCTTTCCTGAATATATTCATTGAGGAACTGGTGCTTCGTCCCCATCCCTGTCGTACCCTGGCCTATAGATCCAACGCTGACTCCTGTCTCCCCGAATGGTTTACATTGCATCTAAAATTTCATCCCATCAAGAATTTTCTGACAGTAATAATCTGGCCAAATTACATCTGGCTTACCAAGGAACGCTTGCTCTAAACAGCGTGGGCTGTTCTTAACCGTTCTTTTGCCCCGTGGCTTTCCCGATACCATACGAGGGTTTTATTTAGGCCCATGGCCAGACTGGTTTGAGCAGTAAAATTAAGCATGACTTTGGCTTTACTCACATCAATCAAACGAATAGGAATCATAGAAGGTTTGGTTGGGTTGATGACCACATTTGCATGCTGGAATTGGTCAATTTCTAGAAGGGTCGTTAGGACATCCCGCACACGACGCCCATTCCCATATCCAATATTGACCGGATCGAACTGATCTAACGTGGCCATGGCCAACATTACGGCATCAACAAAATCATCTACATAAATTAGATCTCTCACATCTTCACCTGTTCCCCAAACTTCCAGAGGATCCTGGCGCTCAATAACTTTCCGGGTGAGTGCCGCTGTAACATGGGACCGTTCGAAATCGAATTTGTCGTACGGCCCATAGACATTGGAGGGCCTCACAACCACCGTGTTCATCGGATCCTTAATTTTTTCAGAATAGATTCGGCACAGGACCTCCCCATACCGTTTCATCCACCCCACGCTGAAGTAGGCCTCATACGGATCCCCGACAAACATTTCCTCCTCTGAGACAGGCCGATCTCCACTGGGTGGATAGGCTGCACTACTACTGATAAAAAGAAATTTCTTTATCTTTGCCTGATAGGACGCTTCCAACATCTGGGCGTTCATCACCACATTCGGTGTCACATGAGCTAAGGGCTGTGTCGCCATGACCGCCGCGCCTGAGGTATTCGCTGCACACATAAAGACATAGTCCATGCCCTCTACGACCCGTCGACAATCTTCCATGTTGGTCAGATCCGCTTGGACATATTCCAGGCGCTGATGCTCAAATTGCGGGCTACGTGTATGCAACGTCCCACGCACGTGACTCCCCTCTTCGACTAACCGCTTAGCAATATTGGTCCCCAAAAATCCTCCCGCACCCGTGACCAACACCTTGCTACCCTTAAACATGAGCCACTCCTTCATCCCTTTGAGAAACAATCGGCTGTTTCACCGGCCACCAGATTCCCAAAGTCGGATCATTCCAAGGCACGGTAAATTGCCCATCACGGTTATAATTGGTTGTTTGCTTGTAGTGGAAGATGGCCTGGTTGGACAACACCAGATGTGCATTTCCAAACTTGGGTGGGATCAAGACTTGTCGTCGATTATGATCTGATAGCGTAAATGATTCCCACTGTTGATACTGTGGAGACATGGGATCCCAATTGACTACTACCAAATAAAACTTTCCCCACAAACATGACACCAGCTTCCAGGTCTCTTGGTCTCCATGAATGCCTCGCAACACATGTCTGCTGGACACGGAGATGTCGTCCTGCACAAAATTCATGTCAATTCCCGCTTGCCGATACACATCTTCGTTAAAGGTTTCAACATAGGTCCCCCGAAAATCTTCAAAAATCGTCGGTGGAATCACAAGTCTCACACCTTCCAAGCGGCAGGAAGAGACTTGTAATTTAGGAGGCGGAGAAATAGTTTTGCCGTTTAAGGTATTCATCATGATGCTTCACGTACCAATCCCATGTGTGCTGTAAACCTTCCTGAAGATTCACTTGTGGTTCGTACCCGAGAAAATTCCTAGCCAATGAAATATCCATCACTCGACGTGGAAACCCGCTGGGTTTTGTGCTGTCAAATTGAGCCCGGAACGGCACAACTGATTGAAGGGCTTCCACCAATTCTTTGATTGTATAGCCTATGCCACTGCCTAAATTGACATACCGCCCGCCCGTTCCATGGTACAAAGCCAGAATTACTCCATCAGCCACATCCCCACTATAGGCAAAATCCCGAATGGCAGTGCCATCTCCCCAAATGACCACGGGATCCTCCTTTGAAAATATTCGTCGCATAAGGGTGGGAATCACCATGGCATTGGCAGGATCGAAATTATCCCCAGGCCCGTACACATTGCAGGGGCGCACGACAGCGTAATGCTTCAAACCGTACTGTATTTGGTAGGCGCGAACTTGCAATTCAGCCATTCGTTTGGCCCAGCCAGGGAACATATCCATTGGTGGCCCATCATCCTCCCCTTCCTGCTCCTTGAAAATTTCCGCACTCGGGTAAGCTCCGATTGATGAAGTATAGACAACTCGATCAACATTGTTCAGTCGACAGGCCTCCAACATATTGGTATTCATCATCAACAAAGGGACAAGAAAACTTGCCGGTTTGGATTTCGTGACTTCAATAGAACCTTTGATTCCGGCCACATGAAAGACACAATCCATATCTTTCACGATACGTTGGCAAAATCCAAAGTCGCACAAATCGCCTTTCACATATTCCACCTTGTCCTCAACCTGGAGCTCATCAAGAGACACACTTCGAACGGCGGCCCCAGCCTCTACCAGCCGGCTCACAATTTTCCGTCCGATCAACCCGCTTCCTCCAGTCACCACAATATTTTTTCCCGTAAAGAACTGCATAATGGAAGCGGCAATCATGTCTCTACGTATTTGTTCAGTTATTGTTTGAGTCACGAGCACACTCCTTAGAGGGTACTGGCCCCTTATTCGAACACCACATATGAAACCCGTGAGGCAAAAGGAAATCGTTGAATTTTCAAATGATTCAATCCAAAAACTTCCATAAGAGCAAGGGTTTCCCCTGGAGAATCCGGATCATTCAATTCATCAAACCCCAGAATGGTACCTTTGGTCATTCGAGGACGAAGAAGCTCGAGACATTTGACCGTTGGTTCGTACAAATCCAAATCAAAATACGCCATAGCCACGATGGTTTCCGGGCATCTAGCCAGATATTGAGGCAACTCCTCCACCACATCTCCTACGCACAATTCATGTTTTTTAATGTGGTTTAATGGATTGAGTGTTTCATGTAAACTGAGTAACTTTCGAAGGGTTTCTTCGTAGTGAGGCGAGACGGCTAATTGTCCGTTCACCATCATATTGGATTGGCCATCTTTTTCATGGATCGAAGGAAAACCGGAAAACGTATCGAATCCCACAATTTTTCGATGCCGGTTAAATGGTTCATAGATCCCTCGCAATGCGGAAAACAAGGCAAGATTTTGACCCCACCGTACTCCAAATTCCATGACGACGCCCTGGACAGCGATGATCTGACGATACAAGAAGTCCATGAATAAGAGACGAGCTAAATGCTTTGATTCAAGAAATAGTCCAAGATTGGATAACAATTGGTCAGACGGAAGAGAATTTTGGAATAGCAAGTCACCCATCTGTTGCCGAGCCGCCTGCTCATTCGCATTCGCATACGATTTAATCTGTAATTGTTCTGCGTTCACCATCACATCTGCTCCTCTACTGGCTTCCAGATCACCATAGAATACCCATCATGATATAGAGAGCCAAAAGTTCTGATCGTTCCAAGAATTTCCAGCCGGCCTTCCTGTTCAAATGCCTTCAAGGTTCCAAGCAATCCTTGCAAATATTTTCTTTTCTCCAGATACTTTGCCGCGACGTAATCAAACAAGACGCTCTGATCGTAAAGCTCGTAGAGGGTTTCCACGTGTATGCAAATAGAAAGGGGTTGACTGAGGAGATAATTCACAAACGCATGGTATTGACAGCCCAGTTGCTCCATGGCGCCAACGGTAAACACCCCGCTCTGTGGGTACAAGCTAAACGTTTCATCAGGCTCCAACATGTTAAATTCACGACCAACGACATTAAATCCATGCGCTTCTCTCAACAGGCGAAGAATCGCCTGAGAGGATTGTGACCAATCCAACCCATACAAGGGACGGCCCGGAAACAAGCGAGCCGCATCCACTAAATTATGTCCGGTCCCACAACCAAACTCGTAAATGTGGTCAACGGCATGGAACCATCTTTTGAACATCCAGTGACGCAGAATTTCGACAATGCTGGTTTCAAATTGACAGGAAACAGGTCTGACGTACTCTCCTTTTAATCTGATGACTTCCTGAGGTCGAACAAATTTGGGGACCAACGCGCCCAAATTATATCCTGTGCGCTGAAAGTCACTTAAATTTTCTGCCCATCCATCTTCCCAACGCTGCTTTCGATGTGTCCCTGCAACTTCCAGATCCTGGTCAAGAGTTTTCAACACTCGAAGCAAGACTTGGTCACGAGAAGCTCCCTGTAGGATGTCGTAACGCAAATCATATCGTCCTAACAATTCGCGACATTCGGGGAAGAGCGTTCCAGGCGCTTCCCCAAATATCGTCTCAAAATCTTCTTGCCGAAGTTTCTCCTGATGCGCGTGAATCGGCTGGAGTGGAAAAGTGGCAATCATAATTCCCTTAAAATCTGTCAGGAGAAATCTTCAATCAACGCTGGTAGGGGCTTTTCGAACCCGTGTGCAATGACCCATGCCCAATACCGGATTCGGCCTTCCAGAAGCTCAAAGCGGTCATGAGAAGATGTAGCTGGGCGAAGACGTACCGGTTTCAAAAAATCCCCTGTGGTAATTTGTTGTGCTAATTCCTGCGGGCTAGGAACGAAATTCATGGCATTTTTGAGAGCGTCCTCAAGGGTTCGGTAGACCGAACGTCCAGAGTCATCAGCAACGTGTATAGACCTAGGAGAAATCTCCAGAAAATGTCCGGTACATTGCGCTTCAAGATACCGGACGTCCTCGTTTATTAGATCAAAATCTATACTTTCCGCGTTTTCCTTCATTCTTTGACAATTCGTCGTATTCGGAATCACCACCACGGGCAGATGGCCAGTCAACCACCGCAAAACAATTTGAGCTGGAGTTTTATAATATTTATTCGCTATTTCCTGAAGAACAGCATACTGCTTTCGATTCGCGACAAAACGTCCACAATGAAGAGGACTATAGGCGATAATGCTGATTCCCTCTTCTTCCCCATATTGGAGGAATTCCCGCTCGATACTTCGATCGAACAAGTTATATTCCATTTGCACAGAGGCCAAAAGCTTTGGGGTTAACTGTTGATGTATTTGTTGAGTATCTTTGAATGAAAAATTGCAAATTCCCACATATCGGACCAAACCCTCCTGTACCATTTCCTCTAGACCCACCAGGGTGTCCGAGATGGGGATTTTGGGATTAGGCCAGTGGATTTGGAGAAGATCAATCCGATCTGTTTGCAGACGCCTGAGACTTCTCTCAACCGAACCTTTTATTCCTTTTATAGATAAGTTCTCAGGAGAAACCTTGGTCGCCAACACCACACGATGGCGAATCCCCTTCACGGCCTTACCAATGACCACTTCAGACTCTCCAGCACCATACACAGGTGCCGTATCAATAAAGTTCATGCCCATATCAATTCCGGCCCGAATCGTGGATTCTAGCTCCCGATGTACCTCCCGGTTTGCCAGGGAATGATGAATCCCGGTCCCTTGACCGATGGCTGATATTTCTATGTCAGATTGGCCTAATTTTTTAAGGAGCATAGCGCTAGCCCATGATTACAGCTGTATTTTCCAGTCTTGCAAATCATCCACCGAGACATTACTTGCCCGGCACACCCGGGTTCCCGTTTTAACTTCAGCCAACAGTAAATTTTTCATCTGATTTCTGATGCCATTTAACTGATGAGCCCTTTTCAACCATTGATCGTATCGCTTGGGTTCGGCCTTCATACCCTCTTTACACATCCAGATTTCGTAATTGATTTGCGCAAGCACAATAATTAACCGGACGTTCCGCCCTGACAATTTGATCTGATATCGATCAGCCCATCCATCAATATCATCTTCCAGATCAGCGATTTCGGTTCTGACAGATGTCCGGATTGATTCATGGAACGCCTCCTTTAGTTGATCAACGGTCAATCGATCGACCAGATCTCCCAACCCTGGCACAAATCGTGGATTTGAAAGTCCATCAGTTTTCCGCTTCCGGTTTTTAGGCGCTAAGGAGGTTTTTCCGCTCATGAGCGAGTTCCCGATTCTGGATATACCAGTGAATAGTTTGGCGAATCCCCTCTTGGAGAGGGGTTTTTGGAAAAAATCCAATCGTGGCTTCTGCCCGTTCCATCGACAGCAACCGGACAGGATCACCGGCTGGCTTTGAAGGATCCCACTCAATGGCGCTGGAAGCCCCGCATTCAGTCACAATGATTTCAGCTAACTGTCTGATCGTCGTCGGAACGCCACTTCCCAAATTAATGGGAAAACAGGGCGGAGCCTGTTCCATGGCCAGCAACAACCCGTCAACAACATCCTGAACAAAAATAAAATCGCGAATGACCGATCCATCTCCCCAAATACGAACTGGGCATTCCCCATCCAACACCCTTCGAATGAGGGCCGGGATCACCTGTCCAGTAGCCGGGTTAAAATCATCAAAGGGACCGTACACATTGGAAGGTCTGACCACCCGCACGGCATCCCAATTGTATTCGTGCAGGTACGTTTCGGCTTCAAGCTCTCCGATCCTTTTCGCAATCCCGGCGTACCGGTCATTTTGCTTCGGAAGACCATTCCAGACATTGTCCTCCAAATGAAGAGCCGCCGGAGGATACGCACAAATACTACTCACAAAAAGGTATCGGGACACTCCTTCTCGATAGGCTGCTTCTAACAAATTGGATTGGTATCGAAGCATCGGCACAAAATAACTGGCTGCTCTTTTCACCCCGATACCGACCGATCCTTTAATTCCGACCAAATTAAAAACATACTCTTGCCCTTCAACAGCTTTTTTACATGTATTATTGCAAGTCAGATCGCCTCTAAAAAACGCAATTGAAGAACCCAACAATGCTCTCGCATAACTTTCCTGTTCCAAAGAAACCACGGTCACCTGCGCCCCCAATGCCAACAAGGCTCGAACAAGGGGAATACCAATCATCCCCGTTCCACCGGAGACCAGAATCCGTTTTCCAAAATAGATGGAGGAATTCGTCTTCGTCATAAACACCCTTACTTAAATTGAGAGAAGAAAAATCAGACGGTCGCGGGGAACAGAGCCATCTGCCTAAACGTGTTCTTCAAGCTTTCCTTTTCAAGACCGTACTGCCCATACGCCCAGGTCCGACTCGCCGAGCCAAACAGCATTTCATCACCCAATGAAAGGCCGCGGAAAGGAATAACATGTCCCCGCTCACTCAACAGTCGCCCGACCAAGCTTCCAATTCCCCCGGTCCGACCATGTTCTTCCACCGTCACAATGGCATGGGCGTTTCGACACGCTTCCCAAAGTCTGGACTCGTTGCACGGATTCATTCGATATAAATCCACAATGGCAACTTCGATCCCTTCCTCCAGCAATTGATTCGCCGCTTCTCGTACCCTGGCAAGCATGATCCCGTTGGTCACCACACAGAGGGATTCACCCTGTTGAATCGTCTCGAGCCCTAAACTGAAATCATGTTCATCGGGAGCGTATATCGGCTCATATGGGTCCTTATCGATCCGGATATAGGCAGGGGCGCCACTCTGATATGCCCGCTCCACCATAGCCTTGATGGCGACACCATCTGCAGGCAGATAAATCGTCATCCCTGATAGGGTTTGGAGGAGAGCACAATCATGTGTCGCATGATGAGTGGGTCCATCTACCCCATACGACAAGCCGGGCCCCATTCCGAGAAGGATGACCGGGGCCTTTAATGCACACACGTCTAATTTCAACTGTTCATAACACCGCGTGGTGATATGTGAGGCTATCCCATAAACAAAGACCACATGACCGGAAAGTGCCAATCCGGCCGCCACGCTCATCATATTTTGCTCACTAATGCCCACATTGAGAACTTGCCGAGGATACGATTCTTGAATCTGACTTAATCCCATGGCTCCCATATCATTGGTTAGGACAATCGTCCGGGGATTGTTGGCCACAATCTGAAACACACTGTCAAAGACCGCATCACGAAAATCATGAGCCATGAGCCATCTCCATCGTGACCGCAGAACCTGAGGAGGACCTTGCATCCATCAGCTGCCGAATGGCCTCTTCCACTTCTGCACCCTTTGGAATCCGGTGATGCCAATCGACTGAGGCCTCCATAAATGAGACTCCCTTTCCCTTCATCGTTTGAGCCACAACCATCAGAGGTTTCAGGGAAGTTCTTTGACGAAAATTTCGAAATACCATGTCTAATTCCTCAAATGAATGCCCATTGATGGACACGACCTCCCATCCAAAAGCCTCCCATTTGCTGGCAAAGGGCTCCAGGGCCATATTGTTTTCGGTATAGTTGGTCGCACCTAAACCATTCCGATCAATGATCGCGACCAGGTTGTGAAGTTGGTGATGGCTCGCAAACATTGCCGCTTCCCATACCGATCCCTCCTGACATTCCCCATCCCCCATGACCGTCACAACTTTCCATGGGCCTGACTGAAGCTTGGCTCCCAAGGCCAATCCAGCACTCAGGCCTAACCCATGGCCAAGTGATCCCGAAATCGCCTCCACACCTGGAATATTCGTATCGGGGTGACCAGCTAAGAGACTCCCTGGGCCGCAAAAATTGTCTAACTCTGTTTTGGGTAAAAACCCCAAATCCGCTAACATCGCGTACAAGGTCAAACATCCATGTCCCTTACTCAGAATGAATCGATCCCGGTCTTCCCATGTTGGATTATGAGGCCGAACGTTGAGATGCCCTCCATAAAACAATGCCACCCCAATTTCCACCCAGGAAAATGCTGGAGGAACATGGCCTTTCCCGGCTTTCAACGCGGTCCTGAGAATATGGAGTCTCAGTTCTGCGGCTTTGTCTTGTAGAGCCTGAACATTCATGTCACACCACCAACCGCGAACCAAGTTGCCATTCAGCAAGACTGAAAAGGGATAATGCTGGAATATGCTCAAAACCTCCCGAGGTCACGAGGGCTTTAAATTCCGGTGGTGACAACAGAAGGACGTCTTGGTCCGGAACGTTGGGAGTATGGGGAGGCACCTGGCAATCTTGAGCCATAAATAAATAATCTCTGGCACTGTACCGATTCATCATGATATGTCCGCTCCCTAACAACCGAAGAGTTCCGGCCCGATACCCCGTTTCTTCATGTAATTCCCGAACTGCGGCCTCTTCTGGAGTTTCACCCTCCTCAATACTCCCGGCAGGAAATTCAAGGGTGCTCCTTCGTAAGGCAGGTCGAAATTGACGAATGAGAATAATTTCTTCGTTTCTTGTGATGGCTAGCACTAAAACGCCGTCTGAGCTCTCAATGCGGTAAAAGGGTTGTCGGTCCAAGTCAGAAAGCTCATTCCAGGTTTCTTCATGTACACGAAACCACGGACACTCGAAGGTCTCCTTGGTCCTCCCCATTCGGGGATAACCGGATGTCAGAAATGACATGTCGTCACCCTCTCAGGATCGATGTCCAACAAGAACTTTCTCCTTGACCTTTTTAGGAGTCTTAAGGGAGGGTAGCCGTCTTCGTTCCAATCCCTTATGGGCCACATCTTCGTCCTTATCCGTCCTTTCCACCTCGGATGGACATCCACCGGATACCCGTCTATCAGCACCGTCATAATAAATAATGCTGCTTCCTGATTGTGAGAAAGAAAACGGCACGCAAACATAGGGATTCATCGCTGAAAGAAAATGTGCCTGTCTGGAAATCGGAACATAAAACAACATAAACCCGCTGCCTCCAGCCCCAGAAAGCTTCCCACCAATAGCCCCATTGTCCAGTGCTTTTTTGTAAATTTCATCAATCGTGGAATTGGAGATACCCTCAGAAAGGGAGCGTTTCAGCATCCAGCTTTTATGGAGCAACTTCCCGAACTCCTCCAGGGAACTGGTGCCACTCAAAATATCAAGACCTTTGTCCACCATCGCATGCATGTCTTTCAGTTCCGCAGAACGGAGAGAAATATTATTGGCGACATTTTTAGCAATGTCAGAACCTAATCGACTCGTGCCGGTATAGAGCAGGACCAAATTTTGTTCAAGTTCGGCCAAACGCCCCAATGACAAAGTAAGAGGCTCGACTTGAATCTGTCCGTCTCGTAGAAAACGAATAACATTAAATCCCCCAAACGCGGCGGCCACTTGATCCTGGGAACCAACTGTTTCCTTTAAGATATCTCGCTCCAGCGTGAATGCCTGGCGGGCCAGATCCATTTTTCCCAACATCTCCCCCTTCAACCCGGTGAGCGCTTTCACCAGGCCGACCGAAAAGGAAGAGCTGGATCCAATGCCCGATCGAGCTGGCAGATCCCCCTGGTGCTGAATTTCCACTCCCTGAGAATCATCAAAACCTAAAAACCGGAGACCTTCTCGAACCGCAGGATGCAGAATTTCTCCAATTGTCGATACCGTTTCAATATGAGACCATACAATCCGGTGTTTAATATTGAAAAATGGAGGAAGATATCGACAACTCACGTAGCAATACTTATCAATGGTGGTGGAAAGAACCGCACCCTCTTCCCGAAGATACCATTGCGGATAGTCCGTGCCTCCTCCGAAAAACGACAACCGATAGGGGGTTCGAGAGATAATCACGCAGCTTTGCTCCTCTTGTGGTAACGCCTTCGATAAAAATCCAGAATGCCTTTTAACGTTTCTTCAAAGGGAATGCGTGGCTCCCAACCGGTGGCGGCTTTGAATTTTGACGTATCCGGAATCTGCAACGTGACATCCGAAGGCCGCAACAGAGCGGGATCCACCACATGCTCGATGCGACAGGCGGCCATGCCTTTGAGGATTTCGAGCATGTCCCGCAGTGTCATCGTACGGTTACCTCCGATATTGTAGACTTCCCCTGCCGGGCACTTTTCCATCAGCACCCAGTACGCGCGCACGGCATCGCGAACATCGGCGAATGTCCGAATACTGTCCAAATTTCCGACCCGGATCGGATTTTTCCGAAGCCCATACTCCACCTCGACGATTTGCTTGGCATAGGCGCTTTCCGCAAAGACATCGCCCCGCCGAGGACCGGTATGGGTAAACATCCTGGTACGCACGGTTCGAATGCCGTAAGACAAAAAGTATTGAAAGGCAATCATGTCTTCCCCGACTTTGGACACCGCATACGGGCTGGCCGGACGAAAGGGATTTGCCTCTGTGATGGGAACTTCATCTGCCAATACCTGTCCGTACACTTCTGAAGAACTGCAGACATGCACCTTGGCATCAACTCCAGTAATGCGGAGCGCATCGAGCAAATTGGTTGTCCCGATCACATTGGTGGACAGCGTGTCAATCGGCGCATCAAAACTTGTCGTAACAAATGATTGTGCAGCCAAATGAAAGATCCAGTCCGGTTGGACTTTTTTGATCACGACAATGAGTGAATTCAGGTCTCGAAGGTCGCCATAATGCAAGGTCATGCGATCCTTGATGGCGACAAGATGATCTAGAGGGGTTCGCCATCGAATTAACCCGTGTAGGTCCACGTCCGGATGATCCGCAAGGATATACTCTGCTAAGTGACTGCCCACCATTCCTGAAATTCCGGTAATCAACACTTTCATGTCGCATTCCTTTGATGAGGTGGTCCGATCATCTCTATTAAAAAGGGCCTTTGAACCGTTTATACACATCAGGCATCGATTGCGTATCGGGCAAGGGCACCCCATGTCCCTTCCTCCCGGTCACGGAAGTGGCCAACACATCGACAAGCTGTCGCAAATCAGGATAAAAGAGGTCCTCTAAACACTTGGCGGTAGGACAGGGCGCCGGCTGCATTCCCAACGTCACCACCGGTGCCTTCAAACATCCGGGATTTCGTTCAGCGACTACACGGCACACCTCCGCGCATACACCGTATTCCCGCCAACTCGTATCCGCCACGACCAACCGTCCCGTTTTTTCAATACTCTGCATGACCAAATCCCAGTCCGGACTGGACACACAATGCAAATCAATCACTTCGCATTGAATATCCGCCACCCGGGCCAAGTGTTCGGCTGCTCTCATGGCTTCCAACACCATGATGGAGGTGGCCACAATGGTGACCTCCTCACCTGGCCGCACTAAGCGGGACCCAAAGGGATCGGTCTCCTGCCCGGTAGATAGAGGAGCCACATAAAATTGCAGGTCGTACATCAACCGGTGCTCGAATGAGATGACGGGGCCCCGGTAGCGATCAATCACCGCCGGATAGGTGTCGAGAATCGATTGCGAACTCGAGGGCATCACAACCCGCAACCCAGGGATATGCGCGAAAAGAGATTGGAGGCTTTGTGAATGTTGCGCGCCTTGCCCCCAACTTCGCCCCACGATCATGCGAATCAACATAGGCACGTCAAACCGGCCACCGAACATATATTTGTATTTGGCGGCTAAATTAATAATCTGATTCATAGCTAGCAAGGAAAAGTCCGCACGAATATGAGTCTGAATCGGATACAACCCATTTAACGCGGCTCCAATGGCTATCCCGGTCATACCTTCTTCTGCAAGAGGCGTATCCATCACCCGATCCGTCCCGAACGCTTGAGCCAATCCTGTGGTGGACCCAAAGATCCCTTTATGATCATCCACGCCCTGTCCCATGATGACAACCGAATCATGACGTTCTAGGGCGTCACGCATGGTCCAATGCAGGGCATCCCGGTAACTCATGACCTCCGTGCCTGCCTCGACGCAAAGACCCGACGACGCCGCATTATTCCCAAGAGGGGCGAGGGCCGTATTACACGACATCACGGAGTAATTCCTCCTCTGCGGGAAATGGACTGCTCATGGCAAAATGTACTGCTTCGTCAATTTCTTTCATAATGGCGGGTCGCATCGTTTCCGCTAGGTCACCATACTGTTCGAGAGGATCCTGTCGTTTCCAAGCCAACCACTCCTCAGATTGGCGGTAGCCACACATGAAGTCCTCGCCTGGCCCGACATGCTCTTTGTACCGATAGGTCCGAATCTCCACAAATACCGGTTCTCGTGTGGAACGAACCTGTCGAACGATATCTGACATCGTGTTCGCCACTTTCACCAAATCATATCCCTCGGCCAAATGATGCACCGGAAGGCCGTATGATCGTGCATGATCAAGAAGGTCATACCCCTGTCTGGCTTTTTGTGAGGAATGCACCGCTAATCCGTTGTTCTCACACAGAAACACCACCGGCAAGCGATGAAGAACTGCAAAATTCAACGATTCGTGATAAACGCCTTCTTCCGTGGCTCCGTCTCCAAACACCCCAACCACTACTTGATCGTGACCCAGACGTTTTGCCGCCAAAGCCGCTCCCACAGCATGAGGTATCGTACTGGCCACCACAGCCGAGGCACCCATCAACCCTACATGGGGAGCCGCCAAATGCATGGAACCAGCTTTTCCTCGAGCACACCCGGTAACTTTGCCATACAGCTCGGCAAACATTTCCGCCAAATTTCCCCCTTTAGCCAGATAAAAGGCATGGCTACGGTAAGTACAAAAGACCAGATCTGTTTTTCTCAGATCCCGACATGCCCCTACGGCGACAGCCTCCTGTCCAATCGATAAATGAACCGGACTTTGAATACCGTCGCTAGGATAGAGTTCTATGATCCGTTCTTCCACCAGGCGAATTCGAAGCGCCTGAAAGAACAGTTCACAAAATTCTTGAGAATATTCCATATTTATAGCGATTATCCCTCTGCCTCGATCAACGGTTTCAGAACGTGCACCACAGACTGTGAAAATCTTTACGTTCTTTTTAACACTGTGAAGAAGTTCAAGTTTTATGCCATGCAGTTCAAGACCAAACGGCAAGGTTTCAGGCCACAATGAAGCCGATTTCCCCATCACTCGAAAAAAAATTACCGACTAGGAATTCCTTGCTGATAAACCAGGAAATTTCTGCCTGGAAAGGGACAGGATGGTTGAAGGCAAGACCTGAGAAGGCAATGAAAGCTTATTGATCCTCCGCTTTTGGTACAACTTCCCAGCGGGGCTCCCAATGGTTAGAACCTCAACCCTACCTTTTGGCCAGAGGGAAACAGCCCTCTTGACCCAGGCTATGGATTTTATTCCCTCGCCCATACAAGTTTGCAATTTCAGTCAAGGCGCACAAGGCCCTGAAGGGACCATGTGATGGCTTACCAGGAATGACCCTGAACAGGAGTGTCTTCGCGTTAGGTTTGTTCGGTGGGTTTAGATTGAGAACTTTTCTGTCTGGGAAGGCTGGCCAGATACTTCGGATCTGAGGATACGGCATTTAGATTTTCCTGCCGGACGGCCTCATATAATTCTTCACGAAGAACACGGACATGCGGAGGGCATTCAATCCCGAGGCGAACCTGTCCTCCTTTAATTTGGACAAGGACAATGCGAATATCATCTCCCAATCGAATGGCTTCATCAATTTTTCTAGTGAGTATGAGCATGGTGCCTTCCTTGGCTTTGAGGTAAAGTTCGCATGTGGAACAATTGTAATGACATCAAAAACGAATTACACCTGGCCCGCCTTGCTTCTTCGGAGGTGTGGCTGCATTGTTTACACCGATGCCGCCTCTGTCACCCCTTCAGGGTGGGGTTGACCCGCAGGCTGATGGAATAAGGGATACCGCAAGGGGATTGATTCATGGAGAATCAATTGTTTTCCACTTCTGGTTCGTCCATTTACGACCAGAGGTGCACGAAGATTTGCTGTCGCCTGATCTGGATGATCTGAGGGAATCGTGATGACGGCCATGATTGAAATTGAGTCGGTAGGTGTCATATCCAATTCCACCAGTCCTTCGCCGGATAGGTTTGTTCGGAAATCGGGTTGCAACGAATCCACGTCCATAATCACAAAAGCTAAGCTCGGTTCATCCACGGACTGAAACCACTGATAGTCGGCATCCTCTGGCGGATCGAGCACCACATACCGTCGGAAAGCTGGAAAACCTACGAGGCCGGATGGGAAGGTTAAAAGCGTGTCATCCGACACATCTAACATACCGAACCGACTAGTCTGAATTTTCATGATGGTATGTTCTCCAAATAGTTTAATAGTTTCATCTTCATGCCGAGGCGAGCCAGCCTTCGAGCTCTATCTCAAATTTTTCCGTGCTTAGGACACTCTCTCCGTACCACAGATTTCGACCGGCTTGTCATTTTTCAAGACAATCTGACAGGCATGAGCCAATTCGTCGACATCATACGGTTTTTGAATAAACCCTACGACACCTTGATTGAATAAATCTTGAACAGCATGGTTCCGGTCATACCCGGTACATAGAATAACCTTGAGATCTGGTCGAATCGCTCGCAATTCTTCAAAACATGTCGACCCCGACATTTCAGGCATCACCATATCCAACAGCACAAGGTCCACAGGAACCGCCAAGTTCTGAAAATTTTTCACGGCCTCCTTCCCGTTCAACACAACTGTCACCTGATAGCCGAGAAACTCCAGTATGGCCTGAGCGGCTTCTGCCACATCCTTCTCATCATCGACTACTAAAATATGTCCGGTCCCGTGGGAAGGCTCCGTCGTCTGGACTGATCTGGTCTTGGGAATCACACACGGGGCATCCGGAAGATAGACACGCATGGTCGTCCCACATCCAAGAGAACTCGTCACCCCGATATACCCGTGATGGTTTTTGACGATACCATACACCATGGCCAATCCCATTCCTGTTCCCTGCCCTTGCTCTTTCGTCGTAAAAAATGGTTCAAAAATGTGTCGTTGAGTCTCTGATGACATCCCCATACCGGTATCGGTCACCCGAATCAACACATAATCCCCTGCGCTCAGTCCCGGGACCCGTGAGGCGTATTCCTGGGTGACCGTTTCATTCGAAGTTTGCACAAGCAATTCCCCACGCTCACCCATTGCATCACAAGCATTGACACCTAAATTCATGAGAATCTGATAGAGCTGATTAGGGTCCCCCACCACATGAGGCCTCGTTGCGGAGAGATCCGCTCGAAATGTGATCATTTTATGGATCGTCCTTCCGAGCAGTTTTATCACTTCCTGAATCACCTCATGGGTATCGACCGTCACATCATGATGCTTGCCCTGCCTGGCATATCCCAAGAGCTGGGAAGTCAATTCCTTTCCACGACGAACGGCTTTCTCGATGATATCGCCCGCTGCCCATAAGGGCGTGTCAGTCTTCTCCTGTATCTTGAACAAACTTGCATGGGCCATGATTGCCGTTAACGTATTATTCATATCGTGGGCAACCCCTGAAGCCAGTCGCCCAATGGCTTCCATTTTTTGAACCTGCCGCAACTGATGTTCAAGGGCAATATTCTCTTCCTCCATCCGCTTTCTTGCCGTCAAATCGCGTGCGATAAAAAGAGTTTGACGTTGGCCCAGAAACTGAACCACTCGCTCCATCCTCTCTACGGGAAGATTGCTGCCGTTCTTTTGACGAAGGAACGTTTCCTCCCATCTCGCCCCCCCACGGGCCGGGCTCGGCCACGTGAGACTGGATTCCGCATCTGATGGCTCAGGTTGGATGAGAGAAAACGCTTTCCCCTTCAAGACAGGCGGGAGATACCCCAATTGCTGGGCTCCAAGCGAATTGACGTGGGTGATTATCCCCTGTTGATCATAAATCACCAGGACATCAGGAAGCGTTTCGAACAACTCCTTAAATTGGGCTTCAGATTCGCGTAAATCATCAGTACGGATATCCAGTAAATGTTCCACTCGTGAGAGTGCGCGTTCCCAGCGACCTTTTTCACATAATGAAATGATATGCAATGGATCGCACGATTTTGGTAGATAGGCATCAGCATGAATCGCATGAGGAGGGTATCCTTGAGCCGTAGATTCCTGCCCAAGGACAATGCACATGGCGTGAGGATATTGGCCTTTGCACCAAATCCCGAACTCTTCGCTTGTCATGTCCGACAGAGGATCGTCAATGAGGACAATATCCGGGTGCACAAGATTCACCGCCACCTGAACCTGCTTTCCCGCTTGCCATTCCACCACCTGCCATCCCCGTTCAACAAATATGTCATGAATCCGTTGAATTTCCGACTTGTGGGTCGAAACCATCCAGACATGTGGACGCTGGGGACTAGGAGGACTTTCCACCAACTGACGAACCTGCTGACGAAAACGTTGAGTATCCGTCGGGAGGGCAAGAAATGCCGAAGCCCCTAAATCTTTCAATATATCTTGCGCATCAATTCCGGTATACGTGGCGGAAACCGCAAGAACAGGGGGCACCGACTGCGTGGACCCAAAGAAAGAATGCAATAATTCGCAAAATCGCCATCCACTAATTCCCGGCATATGAAGATCAAGGACAATGGCATCCGGCACATTTCCCTCTTGGAGCCACCGCCAGGCATCCTCAGAACAGACGAAGCGATTGACCGCAAAATAATCCTTCTCAAGCCAACTCGCCAGGAGATGAAGTTGGACCGGATCATCATTAATCACAAGAATGGAGGCCATATTTATTGTTTCAATGAGGTTGGCGAAATCGTGAAACGTGAAAAGGTATGGTCCGCATACCTTTGAAATTGCGCAAATTCCACGCCATTTCGACCGCTATTTTTGACTAAATAGAGGAGACCGTCTGCAGATTGGATCAATTGTTCAATGGGAATGGGACAGGGTTCGGTCCACGTCGTGACCCCCTGACTGACCGTCACCGTTAAATCAGCATTGTGAATCCGAAAGGGTTTCTGGGAAACCGCTACTCGAATGCGTTCAGCGAGCCGCACGGCCTGGGCGGCATCACTATTGGGCAACACCATGAGAAATTCCTCTCCCCCATATCGGCCAATGGCATCATATGAACGCAAGCAAAACCGCATCCGTCTAGCAACCTCAACCAGCACGTGATCGCCAGCAACATGCCCATAGGAATCATTCACATTTTTAAACCCATCCAAATCGGCCAGAATGAGACTCAGGGGTTGTTCTTCCCGATGGGCCCGATCAATTTCCCGTAATAAGGTATCGACGATGGCGCCGTGATTCAGGATTTGCGTCAAGGGATCTTGCATCGCCTGAATCCGAAGTGTTTCTCGAGCCGAAATTAATTCATTTTGCAAATCGACAATTCGCTTCCCTGCTCGTAATCGTGCATCCAATTCTTCTAAAAGGAATGGCTTGGTCAGATAATCATCAGCTCCGGCGTCCAACCCGGCAATAAGATCCTCAGGGTTTTTCCGACCCGTCACCATGACAATATAGACATAAGGGCAATCGGTTCTCCCACGGATTTTTTGACACAGTTCAGGACCGTTGATCCCCGGCATCATCCAATCCACAATAGCCACATTGGGCACGCTTCCTCGTTCCAACACTTTCCAGGCGGAATCCCCATCAGTACAGGATATGACATCATGTCCCCATTGGCGCAATCGATAGACGACCATATGGAGTGTGACGGGTTCATCATCAACAACAAGGATTCGCATAGAGTTTTTGTACCTATTTAATTAAAACGGATATAGTATTCAGTTCAATTAAAAAAAAGGCTGAGCTCATGCCTATTTAATAAAATTCAGCAAGCTGGTCTGAAATTGACGCGCCAGGGTGCTCATCGAAGCTTCAAGCGTGTATTGTAGTGTAGCCAAATCCGAAGCCACTTGAGCAATATCAGCATCCTCAAAATTGGACCGGAGCGTTTGCGTATTCACGCTCAACAGGTCTAAACCTTCCTTGATCGAATCCAGACGATTAACCCTGGCACCGATCGTAGCCCAGGCATCGGTTAATTGGGAGCGGGACTGATCCAATTGTCCGATGGCGGCTCGAATACCCTCGGAATCATTCGTCACCAGAGCCTGATGAAAGTCCTGAAGATCTTGAAACAGATCTACCGTAGGCCCCGAAAAGACCTGGTTCCCCGGGATATTGGTTTCCACGGTCCGGCCGTCACCAATTTCAACCTCGATCCCCGCTCCATCCCCTTGATAGGTATAGCCGACCCGTACAAAAAATTGATCGCCAGTAGCAGGCGACCCGCCTCCGTCAGTAATGGTGGCATCCAATCCATCAAACGAGAAGGCCACGCCGGATGAATAGGTATTGCCCGAGGAGATGGTCTGATTCGTGGTCAAATTCAGGACATCAAATTGCGTTGAAGAGGTAAATTGAATTTGATACGCATCCGGTTGTAATGCCGACGCCGTGCCCACAGAAACAGCAATATTCGCGCTTCCTCCATTGGTGGTGCTGGCTGATCCCGTTGCTGATCCCGGCACAAACGGTTCGGTTTGCGTTTGACTCCCCGCAAACACAAATCGTCCGTTGAGTTGAGTGTTGGCAATACCGGCCAACCCTAAGATGAGTTGGTGAACTTCCAGAGCGGCATTCCGTCGCTCCACCGACGTATTGGTATCGCTCGACATATTCAAGGCCAATTCTTGTGCCCGCCCCACCGAATTTACAGCCGTCCCCAGGACGCTATCGGATAAATTGAGCCTTCCCACCCCTTCATTCACGGTGGCCAAACGTTGTTCAGTGGTCCGCAGGACATTTCGAAACTGATTGATCCGTTGGGATGCGGCAGGATCATCCGAGGGGCGATTGACCCGCTTCCCTGAAGAAACTTGTTCATTGCGATCCCCGATATTTCCCTGAGTTCTTTGAATCGCCCTTAGCAGAGCATCAACCTGTTGACGATCAGTCACCCGCATTCGATTATTCCTCCTTATCCGACAGATCTCGATCCGTCATCAGTGAGTCCTATCCCAGCTGATGTCCTCATCAAGAAGGTTAGCCACCCATGGCCAGCATTGTCTGCATCAATTCGTCCGCCACCGTAATCATCCGGGCCGAGGCTTCGAATGATCGTTGGAAACTGAGCAGATTGGTTAATTCCTCATCCAATGAAACACCAGAGACACTTTCTCGCAAGGCCGTCACTTGATCAACTTCGAGCTGTTTACTCTGTAGCGCCTGTGTCGATTCCTTCGTGGCACTCCCGACATCTCCAATCGTAATGGTGTGATAATCATTAAGTGTCACATTCCCAAGATCCACGTGCCGGTTCGTATGAACAGCCACCAGATCTAATGCATTGGTGTTGTTTCCTGGAATTCCTAAAGCCGTAGAAGCAGCCGCAATCTTGTCGGTATCCAACAGGGCCACACCAAATTGCTGGGCCGCGCCTTTTTGAGCATTCACATAAAACACATCCCCCGCAGCCGGCGTTCCATTGATCACGACATCTAACCCATCAAAACTCATGGGCGTTCCGGAGGTATACGCACCGGATGTCACGCTCGCTCCGGTCGCCGTATTGACCACAGAATAGGAGGAGGCTCCGGAAAACTGCACCTCATACCCCTGAAACGTTGCAAGAATAGGATCTGCAATCGTTACAGAACTACCGGTGGCACTTCCCGCATTCCGGTCATTGGCCAGAGGAGCCTGGGGAGTTAACGTGGAAAAAAAATTGTTATTCGTGGTGCCATCCAACCCATACCCAGCCTGATGCTGTTGATTAAATTCAGTAGTCAACACGGCTGCCAATCGATCGACTTGGTCCTGAAACTTCACAATATCCCCATCACGCAGAGCCAGTAATCCGCCGATTTCTCCTCCATGCATCTTATCGGAGACTGAAAACTCACTCCCGTCACTGCGCACGAACATCACATCATGCAACGGAGGGTTGTCGGGGTCAGATTTCGTCGACAGCTCATTTGCATGATTTCCGCTTACCAACAATTGTCCACCAACATTGATTCCGATGCCATCTTTCAGGGTCACCTGCTCAATATCCACTAGCCCCGCCAAATCATTGATGAGGACCCTTCGTTGATCCCGTAAATCCAGGGCCTCAGGTCCACTGGATTCTGCTTTAAAAATGGCATCATTCAGCGAGGCGATTTTGGTTGCCAGCCCATTTATGGTGTCGACATGCCTGGAAATTTCTCCATTGGCATCCAAACGGATTTGATTTAACCCTTGAGCTACGGTCACAAACTGGTCCGTGAGGTATTGCCCCTTGGCCAATAGGACCGTCCGCTGAATGGCACTCTCTGGATTGGTCGCCACATCCCGAACCGCATTAAAAAAATCTGTCAGACTAAATGAGAGTCCGGAATTTTCCGTTTCGGTGAAAATCCCATCGGCTTGAACCAGGTAATTGTTTCTGGCGGTAATAGATCCCAGATCCTCATTAAGGGAGGTCAATTGGTTTTCCAGGAAGGTATCGACGGTCTGACGAATAGCACCAACCCGGACCCCGCTCCCAATAGTCCCTTCAGCAGGCCGCGCTGACTCAAGGACGACTTCCTGTCGGGAATAGCCTTTGGTATTAATATTGGCGATGTTATGGGATGTGGTCGCGAGCCCCTGTTGGTTGGCACGAATTCCGGAACGCGCGATATTAAAGATGTCATTGATGCCCGCCATAAGACTCCTATCCCTGGAGATGGACCGAGCTTGGAACCGAAGGAAAATGTAATGTTCCAGACCCCTGATATACCGGACCTGTCCCTAACCCGGTATACATGAGTTGAATTGCCTCACGGACCCTATGATAGATTGGGCGAATTGCGGCTTCATTTTTTTTGCCTTGCTCCTGAATAAGCCGCGCCAGACGAAGAAGATCCATCAACATGCTTTGTGCCGATTTTGCGCGTGGGTCCGAAACGGCCTTCAACCAGGTCCAAATTGTCTCTTGAGCGCCAGCCCCGGCCAACTGATGCAGCTCACCCTCCACCTGCTTTTCTAATCGGCGCATCATATCCAAAACTTGTTCTTTATGGCTGTTCACTTCGAACAACTTTGGCTGATCCATGATGCGTAGGCTATGCGCTTCTTGAAAAAGCAGCACACCATACTGTTGAAAGGCCGCCTGCGCCTCGGCCAATGCCTTCAGTAGTCGTTCCCAGGTCTCCGATTGAGGGTGTTTCATCAATTTGCCATTCCCCTCATGGACTTCGGATGATTATTTCGATCCCAACTCGTTCAGTATCGTCTCTCGGGTCAAGGCATCAGCTACCTGATTTGAGGTTCCTAATTGGGCCCCCGTCTCCAAGGCCTGCTGAATCCGCTTGATTTTATCTTCCCTCACCTCAGGAAACTTCGCCACTCGAATCGAATAGTCGCGAATTTCCTGTGCCAAGACGGAAAGATCAACAGGGTCAGCAGACGAGGGGTGATGGGTGGCCCGTGGCGGGCTAGCCTCCTGGGTCTGAAGATTTTTAGCTTGAACGTGAAAAAGTAGTTTCCCCAGCTCTCCACTGGGATCAAGGCCCCGTATGGTCATGGCATCTTGCCTCCTTCTCTATATGTATCGGAAGCAACACCATTAAACTTTACAGAACCTCTTATGATTTCAAAAAAGGGGGACCTGATGTGGGAGACCGCGTGAGATCTTCATTTCTGGCCACCGAGTCCAATACATAGGCAGAAAGGCCAATCCCACCCGCTTGAGCGGCACGCTTGCCGATTTCTTCGTCATAAAAGGAATAATACATATCCCCCATGGGGTTAGCTGTTAACTCGCCTTTGGGGACCGTTTCTCGCATGACCTTCATCAAATACGACAGGAAATACGATTCGAATTCCTGACTGGCGCGTAATAATTCTCCTCGACGAGCCGATTCTTCCACGCGATCAATTTTGCCGTTCGATACAGAATGGGAGAGACCCGTCAAATCCAAAGAAACCATATCAGCAATCATGGACTATATCCTTTCCATCAGACACCTGCTGTCTTCTGATCCGAAACTAGATCAATTCCAAGTCTGCTTGTAGTGCTCCTGCCGCCTTGGCCGCCGTTAGCACGGCAACCAAATCCAGAGGAGTCACACCCAATGAATTCAATGCCTTCACTAAATCTCCAAGCGTCACGGAACTATCGACTTGAATCACTCGACCCTCCTCTTCCTGCACATCAGTTTGTACATCAGGGGTCACCACGGTTCTCCCGCCACCACTCGCTCCCCGACCAATGAAGCCAGGCTCAGGTTGAGAGACATTAAACTGGGTTCCCACCTTGATGGTCAGATCGCCATGGGAGATGGCCATACTTGCCAACCGAACATGTTCACCCATGACAATCGTTCCTGTTCGTTCGTTCACCACAACCTTGGCCAGGACATCCACATTCACATCCAGCCCCTCAACCGCTGCAATCATTTGGACAATTTTACCCTGAAATCGTTCTGGAATCCCCACTTGAATCTGTCCGGAATTGAGCGCGGAGGCGACCCCATCGCCAAGATGCGCATTAATGGCTTCAGACACTCGCAATGCCGTTACGAAATCAGCCTGATGCATGGTCAAAGAAAATTTCTCCCACGCCTGCATGTCCATATCTACCGCTCGTTCGACAATCCCTCCACCAGGAATAATTCCACCGGATTGTTGATTTTTCTTCACTGTGGTTCCCCCAGCCCCGGCTTCAAACCCCGATGTGGAGAGGGGCCCTTGCGCGACGGCGTACACCTGTTGATTGGCCGCTTTGAGCGGGGTCAGCAACAAGGTTCCCCCTCGCAAACTTTTGGCATTGGCCATGGAAGAGACCTGGACATCCAACTTCATGCCCGGCCTCGCGAACGGCGGCAGTTTGGCCGTCACCATCACCGACGCGGTATTTTTAGTTAGCAATTGAATGGGATCAATATTGAGTTTGAGCCCCATGGTATTCAACATGGAAATAATGGCTTGCGCGGTAAATTGACCACCGACGACGGAATCACCAGTCCGGTCCAATCCAACGATCAAGCCGTACCCAACTAACTGGTTTTCACGCACGCCTTCGATGGAGGCGATATCTTTGATACGGGCCGCCTGAATTTCCTCCGGTATCGTTAAAGACCCGGCACTGACCATGAGCCATCCGCTGATCAAAACCAAGCCCATACCCCATCTGGAAAACCATGCTCGCCCGGATTTCCTTGAAGCGTTTCTGCTATTACTAAAGGAAGATGAGCGAATCACGATATTCTCCTGTCAGGTCAAAGATAAAAAATGAACTCAACCCCAAAAACCTAAAATGGCGTCAACCAGTTGAAAATTCTGGTGGCCCACCCCGGTCTCTGAACATCGTCCACCACTCCTAACCCGGTATAAGAAATTTGTGCATCGGCGACTTTGGATGACAAGACCATGTTCTCCGTATCCAGATCGATCCGGCGGACAATGCCTTTAATGGTCATCGTTTGCTTTTCACTATTCACAGTCACCTCACGTTTCCCCTGAATCCGGAGGTCGCCATTGGGAAACACTTCAATCACATTGGCGGCAATGGTGCCGGTTAAGGTATCTTCGCGGCTGGTCGACCCTTCTCCCTCAAAGTCATTTGAAGTACCGGCCTTAATATTAAAATATTCAGCAAAACTCTCTGCAAGGCTGCCAAGCCCGAAGAGTCCTCCACTCACTGCAGCCGAAAGATTGGCTTCTCGGTCCGCCTTGGTATTAGCCTTCTTGGAACCCCTGTGTTGTTCCACAATTTGCACAACGACGATGTCTCCGATTCGACCGGCTCGTCGATCCTCAAACATGAATGCCCGCCCGTTCTCCGGATCCCACAATGAACCCGGGGAAGATGGTGAATCCTTTTTAAAGGTAATCGGGTCGGCTTCGATCTGTGGCATCGTTTTCGGCATAGCACAGCCCATCCAGCTACTCACGATCACCAGCAGGGCGACTCCCCCCACTCCGAGCCTGGGCCTCAACCGTGTAACTCTCAAAATCCGACCTCTACTAGCCCTGATGCCATGACCGTGCCTAACACCTCCCGACCCGACGTCTGATTTTTAACGGGAATTGTTTCCCCCCTTTTACCACCCGCTTTGGCTACTCCTACGGTCTGAACCAGCAGACCTTCACCTCTGGCCTCAATCATCACCCGATCACCCTTATGAATCATCGGTGGGTCGTCCAACATAATTTTCCGAATCGGTTGTCTTGGAGGCAATGGACGTAAGACCTGCTTCCCTATGACTTCGTCCAGATTAAGAATAAAATCATGCGTCAGTGAAGGGGCATCCACCATCATCGAAGACAGGTCCTCGACAGTCACGACCTCCTTCGGTTTCAACCAGCGGATTGGGGTCGCCACTTCGACTTGCGCCTTCACCTCTCCTACAACATTCACTGTTTTCAGAAATTGCTGATTGACAAAGACACCGACTCGAAAGGCTCTACGGCCCGTTCTTCCTCCCCCTGACCATTCTCCAATCTCAAGATGAAGGTCCCCTCTGGGAACCTCCATCATTTGACTGGGAAACAACACCCGAAATGACACCTGATGATGCGGACGTCCGTATCGACGCATCAGTTCAGCCACGATTACCTGCTCGAATTCTTTTACCCCTACCGATTGCTTATCCGGACGGACAGGAGTCAATGAGACCGGCCCTTTCGCCCAGGCTATTCCTTCGACTGTCTCCCATCCATGCCCGCACAGAAGCAATATCAGTATTAGAATGCTTGTCATTTAAATCTTATCCTTTAACGCCTGAGTCCGTTGACCACCTGCATCATATCGTCGGATGCCTGAATGGCTTTCGCATTGAGTTCATAAGCCCGTTGGGCAATGATCATATTGACCATTTCATCCGCAATATTCACATTGGATATTTCAAGAAATCCTTGCTGGATATTTCCAAATCCAGTGGAAAATCCCGGCGTCCCCTGCTGAGCAGGACCTGAAGACGAACTTTCTGAAAATAAATTATTGCCTTGCGCAATCAGGCCTGACGGATTATCAAATCGCACCAATTGAATTTGCCCGACCTGCGTGGCTTGAGAGACCCCTGGTAATAACGCCGATACGGTTCCATCCTGGCCAATATCGACTTGGAGTGCTCCGGACGGAATCGTAATGCTCGGGATGAGCTGATCACCATCTCCCGAGACCACATTGCCGGTACTATCCTGCTTAAATGATCCCGCCCGCGTATACATCGTGGTCCCATCAGGACGTGTGACTTGGAAAAATCCAACCCCTTCAATGGCCAAATCCAACGGATTCGTGGTTTGCTTGAGACTGCCTTGGACATATTCCTTGGCCACGGTCACCGGCCTGACACCTAACCCAACCTGAATTCCGACGGGGAACACTCCAACATTCGAGGCACTGGCTCCAGGCAGACGGGTGATTTGATATAGGAGGTCCGCAAATTCCGCTCGGCTTCGTTTAAACCCCGTCGTATTCACGTTGGCGAGATTATTCGCAATCGTATCGATATTGAGTTGTTGGGCAAACATGCCCGTTGAAGCGGTATGCATCGCTCGAATCATTGTAGTCGCTCTCCCTTCTTTCCCTTACGTACTTGCGACCAGAACCTGGTCCTAGAACGCTATACTTTTATGGTAGTCGTCATGTGTGTTCTATCCTTGAACCCGACCGGCTTGAATGGACTGGGCCGCCAGTTCATCCATCGCTTTAATCGCTTTTTGCATTTGTTCGTATTCTCTGGTCACTTTGATCAACTCCACCATATCCAGGGATGGATTGACGTTGGATTGCTCCAACATGCCTTGATGCACGGTTGTCTGCTTATCGGCGACAACCTTAGGCGGAACGGTCCAGAACAAATTTCCCACCTTGGCCGTTTCTTGTCCATCGGCCATCTTATCCAATCGTAACTTGTCCACGACCTGATTATTGACCGAAAGAGTCCCATCAGCGCCAATCACCACTTCACCAGGCGGAAGAGTAATAGGCCCTTTTTTTCCTAGGAGTGGGTCACCGGTATGGGTCACTAAGTTCCCGTTCGCATTCCGATACAATTTCCCGCCACGGTAATAACGCAACCCATCTGGCGTTTGGGCAACCAAAAACCCATCGCCTTCCAACCCTACATTTAACGGTTCCCCTGTCTGATATAAGGTGCCTTGTGATCGATCAGGCCGAAGCGCATCCATCAAGGGAAACAAATCTATTCCCGCCACCGAAGGCCCTGAGGTTTGCCCCAGGATTGTGGCGAAGACAGGCTTGTCCTTTTTAAACCCGGTCGTATGCACATTCCCAATATTATGAGAGAGGACTTCCATGCGGTGTTCAAGTGTAATCGCCCCGGCTAAGGGCGGATAGATGCCTCGGTTCATTGCTTCCTCCTTGAGGTGAATACCTGAAGAATTCTGCAACGCATGTGCCAATAAGGTACGAACAGGGATTTTGAACGGAGCAGAGAGCCGGAAGGAAAGATTTTCTAGGGAAGGCGAGCTTTCACTCCACAAACCTGCCACCCGTGTGGCCGTATTGGCAATTGTTGCCTATTAAACCCTTCTTGCCTAAAACCGGGAGCCGTGGTAATCCCGGGAAGCACACTAGCCCATACCGGCATTACTTACCTCATAGGCCATATCCTGCCTACCGAAAGGCAGAATTCGAGACGGGCGATGCTCCTGAATTATTGTCGGATCGTGAAATAGATTCTAGGGAAGATAGGGATGCGAGGGATCCGTGTCGGAATGGGTGTCCTTCAGCACAATGAGTTCTACTCGACGGTTAGAGGCTTGTCCCTGTGGTGTATCATTTAACTCGACAGGACGGGTCCCTGCATAGCCTGTTGAGGACAATCGATAATCAGCGAGATGATGCTGGTCGATCAAATATCGGACTAAGGTCGTGGCCCTGGCCGTAGAAAGATCCCAATTGGAGGGATATTGAGACGATTGAATCGGCTGATTGTCCGTATGCCCTTCAACGGCAATAAGATTGGGCAACTCTTTGACGAGGCTGGCAATGAGGTCGATAAATTCTTTGATTTGTGGATTCAGCCTGGCACTTCCACTTTGAAACAACGCATCGTCTTTGATCCGAATATTCAAACCACGTTCCGTGGTGGTGATCTGCACCCCTTGCGGAACATTCGCTGCGGTAATTGCATTGGCCACACTTAAGAAGGCTCGAGCATTCTCCCCTGAAGAAGGCTTTACTTTCATCTGAATCGGGGTATTTTTGTTAATGGGAAGACTCACGATTGAAAGTTCCCCCACGGTCTTCTTGTTGTTAAAGGAGCTCACCAGGGATTCACTGAGTACCTTAAACTTCCCTTCATTAACGGAAGAGACTGAGTACATCACCACAAAAAAGGCAAATAGCAAGGTAATAAAATCCGCATATGAGACCAGCCATCGTTCGTGATTCTCATGTTCCTCATGTTTTTTTTTCACACGTTCCCTCGCACCAACAATCCGGTCGTCCCCAATTTAGGATTTCTTTTTCTCCGACGAGGGCAGAAATCCACTCAACTTCTCCTCAATCATTCTGGGATTCTCACCTTGAGCCACGGCCACAAGGCCTTCTATCACCATAATTTTCCCGATGATCAAGGTCTTGGCTTTCAACTTGATTTTACTGCCCATAGGAAGAAACAAGAGGTTGGCAGCGCCCACCCCATAGACCGTGGCCACAAATGCCACCGCGATCCCACCACCCAATGCTGAAGGATCGGCCAAGTTTTCCATCACATGAATCAGGCCTAATACGGCACCAATGATCCCTACACACGGCGCATATCCCCCAAACGCTTCATAGACCTTGCTCGTGGTGCCAAATTCTTCTTCGAACATTTCGACTTCCACTTCCAGGATTTCTTTAATTTTGTGAGGCTCCGTCCCATCGACAACCAACTGCACCCCTTTGGCCATCAACGGATCGGTCAACGACTTTATTTGCCCCTCCAGGGCCAAGAGCCCCTGTTTCCGACTGATATTTGATAACTCCACGATCTTGGCAATAATGCCCTTCATATCTACATTCACATTTCCAAATACCATGCCCGCACTGGAAAGAGCTTTCAGGAAAATTGGAAGAGGGAATTGCAGCATTACCGCGCCTAAGGTGCCTCCCATTACAATCAAAAATGCCGTCCCTTGGAGAATGGAGCTTAAATGCCCGCCCTCCAGATGTTGCCCCCCAACAATGGCGCCAAGGGAAACAAGGATGCCCAATACCGATAAAATATCCATGATGGACGACTCTTCCTTATTAAAAAGTCCGATTACTAAACAAACGTTCAAGATCCAGCAACAGGACCAGGGACCCATTCACCCGTCCTACCCCTTTATGACATTCTTCGGCTCCTCCTCGACCCGTGGGGGGTGGGGTTTCAATACATTCTTCAGACAGGCGTAAGACTTCTTCAACAGAATCCACGATAAATCCTAAAATCATATGAGCGACTTCCACGACCACAATTCGAGTATCCTTGGTGGGTTCCGTCCCAGTCAGACCAAAACGAGCACGAAGGTTAATAATGGGGATGACTTTTCCACGCAAATTCACCACCCCGTCCACATAATGAGGGGCATTCGGAACCTGGGTGATGTCCAGCATACGAATAATTTCTTGAACCCCCAATATATCAATGGCAAACACTTCGTCGCCCAACTGAAAACTCACCATTTGGAGGACTACTCCACTGTCCTCCTCAAAATCGTTATGAGGTAATACCTTCATCAAAGTATTCTGCATGACCTGTGTCCCTCCAGACGCGTCAACAGTCTCTTTCCCGTCCCGTTCCGACCTTGTGAGAATCGATGGTTAACGAATATCGCCAAGACATTCTGTTTCTCCAATCACCCCAATAACGTAGCTCCTACACTAAATCTGCAGCATGGCCGATCCCACCACCCGTGCCATCCTTTCCCTCCATCCGGACAGCTCCTATAATCTTCGGTAAAATCAGCAATCTCCAGCCCTCCACCAACAATTTTGCAACTTGAGAGCCACTGCGTCTCATTGATCATCAGCAACAGGCATGAGGTTCCCTCGAAGGAAGGTGACAATTTGCCACAATCTCAACGAAAACTCCCCATTCCCCACCAACGCCCATCATCGGTGCCTTGAGGCTTCAACAATCGCTCTGATAGGGTGAACACCATAATTACTTCATAATCATGCATCGAAATAAAGGATTCACTCCATGGACAGACCAGCCAGCTCACAAGCCGATCGATTACTCCTTGATGCGAAAAAAGCCATTCTGCAAGAACAACATCGACGTTTCCAGGATCTTCAAATCGAAGGCCGTTGGGATGATGCCTGGAAACAATTGCATGTCACCTTGGCCTGCGCAGCGGATTTACTCAAAGACTCAGTCACCATGCTGGAAGAGGTTGTCTCCAAGAAAAGCTTTCCTCTCTCGACCGACCAATCAACAGGATTCAATGATTCCATCAACCAGAATCCCCCTTCCGCCCCATAGGGCTGTTTGAGATGCCAATGGGCATGGAAACCTTTGAGTTACACCTTAAATGATCCAACCAACTTCTGAAGATCCCCAGCCAACATGCGTAAATCATGACAGGCTTTTGCCGATTGGAAGACTCCTCTGGTTGTCCGACGGGTTGCCTGGGTCATGGATTCTAAATCGCTGGCAATTTGTCGCGTTGCCGTGGATTGCTCATCCGTAGCATTGGCAATTTGTTGAATCATCCCCGCCGTTGCATTGATCATAGAATGAATGTTTGCCAAAGCCTCTCCTGTTTTATTGGCTAACGCCACCCCCTGGCCGACCTGATTTGTCCCTTCCTCCATCGACGAAACAGCGCTTCGTGTATCCTTTTGAATTTGCCGGATCATATCCCCAATTTCTTTAGTCGCCTTGGTTGTCCGTTCTGCTAACTTCCGCACTTCATCGGCCACCACAGCGAACCCTCGTCCTTGTTCACCGGCCCGAGCAGCCTCAATCGCCGCATTGAGTGCCAATAAATTTGTCTGATCCGCAATATCTTCAATCACGCGAACGATTTCACCAATTTGGTCCGAAGACCGCCCGAGCGTGGTAATGATGTTGGCGGCCTGCACCACCGCATGAGAAACCTGTTGCATGCCCCTCACGGATTGGTTCATCTCATTCTGTCCGCCTCGTGCTGTTTGGGCCGTTTCCTGAGCAATCCGTGCAGCCTCGGCAGAACTCCGCTCCACTTCCCCCGCCGTCCTGGTCATTTCCTCCACAGCGGAAGCTGACTGAATCACACGGGCATCCTGCCCTTCAGCGACCTGAACCACCCCATCCACGGTCGTGGAAAGCTGAACAGTGGACAACATCAAACGGCTTGTTGCATGACTGACCAATGACAAAGCTAACTGCATCTTTTCAATAAACGAATTGAGGTCGTGACTGAGTTCCACAATTTCATCAGAGCCATTTCCAACTGAGACTCGTTTCGTCAGATCACCTTCTCCCTGTGCAATGTCACGCCAGATAACCATTAGAACATGTAGAGGTTGGAGCACAAATCGATGAACAGACCAATATACGGCACTCAAAAAAATGATGATGAGTCCGATCATCCACATTCCTGAATGGAGCACAGAACTGACCATCCCCTCTCTAGCCTGCGGTATCGGAATTGAAAGAGACAACACGCCAAGCACATCCCCCAAATTTTTCCCACCATGACAACTTCCGCATGCCTCCACCGTAGCCACATCTGCACTCGCCCTTCGAAAGGTGGGAACCCCGTTGATCGTCTCAATTTCGCTAATACTCTTCGCCCCATTCTTCATTAGCTCAAGAGCCTTTTGTTCAAACGTATCTTTCGGGGCATTGGCCGGATTCATCGGTTGATCGCTCACAAACCGGGCTTGATACCCTCCCAGCAACCCCAATTCCTCCCCGATTTCCTGTATGGCAGTGGCGGGAAAAGGAACGGCATCGGGATCTTGTTCATGGTCACGGGTCACATGAAGGTAAGGCCCCATGGACGATTGTTTAATTTTCCCCACATAATTTTTGGCAATATAGGCTCTCGTGACATTAATTTGCGCCTGAATAATCCTTCCTTCTTCCTCCAACTGCATCTGCAACCGGCCAAACTCTTGTTGGTAAATCACGGCTAGGCCGCAGACAAACATTCCCACGGCTAGGGTTCCCAGAATTAGAATGAGTTTATGACCGATTCTTAAGCCCTGCATACACTTCCCACCAGGGACACATTGAACAAAGGATTCTATTATTTTTTTAGCGTAAAGCGACTGAGCGATGCTTGGAGATCCTCTGCCAATGCCGCAAATTGCTTCGTTGCCGTCGCAACCCCCTGGATGTGGCTTTCATTATCCTGACTGAGTTGCGCGACCTGTTGAATACTCGAAGAGATTTGCCCGGAGACTGCAGACTGTTGTTTCGTGGATTCGGCAAAATGTTGAATCATATCCACTACCCGTTGAACCCCCTGGACGATCTCCGTCAATCGACTCCCGGCTTCTCTGGCCAGCACCATGCCGGTATGCGCTTCCTCAGTTCCCGCCTCCATCGAAAGAACCGCTTCGTGAGTGCCAGCCTGTACCGATTCGATCACCGTCGCAATTTCTTTTGTCGCCTTCCCCGTTCGCTCGGCCAGTTTCCGCACCTCATCTGCGACCACAGCAAACCCTCGTCCCTGCTCTCCTGCCCTGGCGGCTTCAATGGCCGCATTGAGCGCCAAAAGATTCGTCTGTTCCGCAATATCTTCGATTACTCCAATAATGTCCCCTATATCCTTGGAACGTTGTCCTAATTTCTGAATACGGCTGGCGGATTCCTGTATCCGGCTGGAAACCGACTCCATCCCATGAATAGAAGAGACCACAATATCCCCACCCCGGACGGCTGAATCGTTGACCCCTGAGGCCGTCGAGGCCAGGGCCTGCGTGTGACGAGCCATATCATCTGCGGTGGCGGACATTTCTTCAACCGCCCCAGCTACCTGAGTGGCTTGGTGAACTTGTGATTGGCTGGCCTGAACGACCTGATGACCAACCGACGACAATTGGACCGATGCTTGAGAGAGGGAGTGAGCGACGTTCCGGGTTTGCAAAAGCATCCGACATAATTCATCCAACAAGTTATTCAGGGCTAAACCCATTTGCCCGAGTTCGTCCTGAGTCTTCACAGGAACCCGGTGAGTTAAGTCCCCCTTCGAGGCTTTCGCCGCCACTTCCCACACGGGTTTTAATCGGCTCACGACTTTTCTTCCCATAAAGATCCCAATGGGGACCACCACAAGAAGACCCACTAGCATCTCCAGCAAGGTTTTATTCGTCAGGCTCCTGACATGACTGAATGCTTCATCCTCCGGAACTTGCACCAACACAGACCAGTGCATCCCCAACGATCCCCCCGCCCCTGACATCGGGCTATATCCAATCACTTGATTCGCATTTTTCCCTGGATGAAAATTCCTGGCGTTTCCGGATTGGCCCTGAACGGCGAATTGTGCGGCATCAAGTCCCAACTGAGCCAGGTTGGCCTTAAACACCACATTCTCTAAATCGTGAGTCACTTCCTCGGTTCCATGGACAGCCGGAGCATATTCCATCAGCGTCAAACCTAGGCCATCCTGCAGGATAAGTTCCGCATGCGGAAACCCGGCTTTTTTTAAATCCTGGTATGCCTCTTGAAAAAAGGCTTCAACCTTTGAAAACTTTATGCGATGGCTCCCATATCCAACTACTCGTCCGTGAGCATAGAGAGGAACCGAGAGCCCGATTGTCAAGCTGCTCTCTTGGGGAAAGAGTGCCTGTACATCGGGATCCACCATGACGCTTTCCACAAAGACCTCTTGGGTCACATTTCTTGTTAAAGAAGACTCTGTCGAGTGCCCCCTCTCTCCCCCCTGTTGGAGGGCCCGAAACCACGGAGTCAATCCATAGTTTTTTCCATATAATCCCTCCGTCCGAAGAGGCAGGCCTTCTACATCAAGATCATTCACGGCGATCAGATTTCCATCCAGATCCACCACTTGAACCAACGAATACATCCCGGTTGCCTGAACATACGCATTCAATACCTGGACGAATTCGTGTGAGGGACGAATAGCTTGTCCCCATAGCTCCGCACCACCAAGAATCGGACTCCGACTCAAGATCTGAGCATCCGCCGAACGCTCAGCGAGAAAGAGGGAAATTTTTTCAACAATCACTTCTGCCACGTCTTGGTATTGAACGCCAACCTCCTTTTTCAAAACCTCTGCAGTTTGAAACAACGAATAGACTTGAACACTCAGAGGAATCAGCGAAAAAAATACAAGAATCCAGACTAATTTTGTCGTAATGCCTACATTCCACGTCGACTTCCTCATTGGTATCCTCTTGTTAATCTTTTTGTAGTTCTCGAAATGGGGCAGTACATTTTTCTCAGCACCAACAGTAATAGGTCTTCCCTTTACGACGGCACCACGACTCCCGAAGACTTTCCGAGATGTTGAACTAATTTGTCACGAAGGTCGGTTGGATGAAATTTGGTCACATAATCTGTCACACCCAAAGCCTTTCCTTTATCCACATTGCACTGACCGGACAAGGAGGAATGCATCAAGATGGGAAGGGCCTGCAATCGGAGATCTTCACGAATAGCCTTTGTCAGGGAAAATCCGTCCATTTCCGGCATTTCAATGTCGGTAATGACCCCCGCGACAAAGTCGAAAATGGTTCGATCCGTTTTGTCACCCAACTCCGCATACTGTCGTAGCCGGGTGAGCGCCTCTTTTCCCGTCTGTGTTTCTTCATATTTCATGCCCAACCGTTCCAATGTTTTGGTAATTTGTTTTCTGGCCACAAGCGAATCATCGGCAACCAAGACACGTTTTCCGGCTAATTCATCGTTCAGTTCAATCCCAACGAGGACTTCCTCTTCACTTCGCGGGTGCAGTTCGGCCAATACCTTTTCTACATCCAATATCAACACCATTCGGCCATCTTCCAATTTCGTAATAGCCGTGACCGCCCCTTGCCGGCTGGACTGGACCATCGGTGGAGGAATTTGAATGCGTTCCCACGACATACGTATGATCCGATCAACGCCGCCTACCAAAAAGCCCTGTTTGTTATCGTTATATTCCGCAATGATCAACTTCGCGCCAACCGGATCCAACGGTCCGAGTCCAATCGCCTGCTTCAAATCGACTAAAGCGATATTTTCTCCACGGAGATTCACTAAACCCAGGATTCGAGGATCGGAGTCCGGAATTTTCACCACGGGTGGGAGCTTCATGACTTCCCGAATCTTAAAAACATTAATTCCGTAGGTCTCATCAGTCCCAAAATGAAACATTAATAGTTCCATCTTATTGGCCCCGGCCAGCCCGGTCCGTTGATCAATTTCTGCCATCCACTTTGCCATTACGCGCTCCTCACTCTTTCACTCGGCCCAGAATGCATCATTCGTCCGACTATCTCTTTTGTATCGCTGTCAATCTATCCACCGAAATTTCCTGGCACTCAGATCCAACATAGGATCGACGGATTAACGCATACCGTTATACGTTGAAGTCTGTACTTCCCGGACTAAATCAGCCATATCCAAAATCAAGACTACTTTGCCATCTCCGGTAATGGTCGCTCCCGCCACGCACTTAACGTTGGCCAAAAATTCCCCCAAAGACTTAATCACGACTTCCTCTTGTGCCCGCAATCGATTTACCACAACTCCAAATTGTTGCTCACCGATCTTCACGACTACGACATAGCATTCAACACCGGTCCGGTCCCTGGGAATATGAAAGGTATCAGCAAGATCCAGGAGCGGAAGAATGCGTTCACGGAGGTTCAACACCCCCTGCCCATTTATACTTTTAATTTCTTCCTTGGTGACTTTAACGGCCTCAACCACGGAAGCCAGCGGGATGGCAAATGTGGCACATTCCACTTCCACCATGAGCGCTTGAATAATGGCCACGGTTAAGGGAAGCTTGATCGTCACACGACTCCCTTGACCCGGGTCGGAATCCAACTCCAAACTCCCATTCATGCGACTAATATTGGTACGAACCACATCCATGCCCACCCCACGACCCGACACATCACTCACTTGGTCCGCGGTGCTAAACCCTGGAAGAAAAATTAAATTCATGATTTCCCGGGGACTCATGGCTTCTAAATCGACTTGAGCCACCAGCCCTTTCTCGAGGGCTTTTTCAGCAATTTTCTCAACTTGTAACCCGCGACCATTATCTTCCACCCGAATCACAATACTGTTACCTTCCTGCTGGGCTGACAATCGCACATACCCTTCCAAACCTTTCCCATGTTGTTTCCGGTCGGCGGCGGTTTCCAAGCCATGGTCCATCGAATTCCTCACCAGATGGACCAACGGATCACTTAATTCGTCGGCCACGGACTTGTCGACTTCGGTATCCTCCCCAACTAATTCCAAACGCACTTGCTTTCCTAACTTACCGGCCAAATCACGGACCAATCTTGGGAATCGGGAAAACACTTTGCGAATAGGAACCATCCGTGTTTTCATAACTGCCAATTGCAAATCGGAGGTCACCAGATTGAGTTGCGCCAACGTCACGTTTAATTCCCGGAGAGCGGGGCTTATCTCATCTTTTTCCCCCAGCCCATTCCCCAGCTTAATAAGACGATTGCGATTCAAAACCAGTTCACCCACCAGATTCATGACATGATCTAAACGTTTGGTTTCAACTCGAACGGTCTGATCTTCCTCCTTCCCACCTGAGGCCTTGCCAGCCGGAGCACTAGCGGCTTGAACTGTCCGGGTCGTGGCTTCTTTTATTTTATTTAATACATCGGATAATCCAACGGGGCACTCAGAAACGGCGCCTGGTTCCGCCACCCCATCATTCCCTCCCGGTACTTCATGCTGCGGGGATTCATGCGGAGAAGACAAGGAAGAGGTATCAGGAGGCACTGACACCGAAGAAAGCGTCATCTCTGCCGGAGGTCGGGAAGGAGCGGAATGGGCTGTGTCCATCAAGGCCTTTTGAGGAGGGGAGACTGACAGCATCAGATCGTCGGCGCTATCCATCGTTAACGCCATTTTATTTACAATGCCAAAGGTCTCAACATGAGAATCGGCTCCGGTCTCCCGAATATCGGACTGGAGCATTTTTACCGCGTCTACAGCTTCCAAAATGATATCAATAATGAACGGGGAAACCGACATTTCCCCCTGTCTCAATTTGTTCAACAAACTCTCAGCTTGATGCGCCACTTCCACCAAGTGCGTAAACCCCAAAAAACCTGCCGATCCTTTCATACTGTGCATACACCGAAAAATTTCGTTTAGCAGTTCGGTGTTGGAAGGCTCCGTTTCCAATTTCACGAAATGTTGGTCAAGGGCTTCCAGCATTTCCGAGCTTTCCGCCAGAAAGTCGTTGAGTATTTCTTTCATTTCGTCATTCATCGATCACCTGTTCTCAGCTCCTGGACTTTTTTCTTTCAGCCCACCGCACACCCCAAGACATCGGGCCCGAAGGTTCGTGTATAGGCAATTAGGACATTCCGTATTCAGACATGATGCTATCGACCAGATCTTGTTGAAGAGCCGTAGTTTTTGAAGATTCCAACTGACGCAGCATTTCATACCCCCGTTCGTCACCGGATGATCCCGCCCCACCCTTTTGTTGCTGAATTCCAAAGATGACCACCAGCTTTAACAATTTGTGTTGAATTTCATTCAGAATCGTCACCAGTTTTGCTACGCGTTGGGCTACGAGATCCTGAAAAGACAACGCCACATGAATATTTAACAGGCGTCCTTCATCAGCCTTCACCATGACCAAAATTGCATCAAGATCCTTAACCGCTCTCCCGGCCACATTTGCCCGTAATTGTTCCAAATGATGTTGAACCCCCTCTCGATTCCGTTCCAATTCTTCTGTCAGGCTGAGAACCTTATGCGTTCCGTCTTCCGTCATTTTGGCGAGATCATGTAAATGTGAGGTGGCTTGAGGCAGTTGATCTGAGGTGGAGGTCACCGGGGATTCCATTTCCCGAATGGTTTTGGTAATCACTTCCACATATTTGGCCAATTCCTCCATTTCAGCATTAATGGAACGTTTCTCATTCAAGACCTCCTCGGAGATCTCTTCATCGCCTGGCACCTCGGTCTCAATCATCCGATCAACGAGCATAAGAATCTCCTTTTTATCGTAAAATTCGGAGGATGTTCTGCCCCGTTATCACGTTTTCGCCGGCTGAACATTTGCAAATATTTTTTCTAATTTTCCTTGCAGGACTTCCGCGGTAAATGGCTTAACGACATAGTTGCTGACCCCGGCTTGGACTGCTTCGATTAAATTTTCCTTTTGCGCTTCAGCAGTCACCATTAGAAACGGGAGCGTTTTTAATTCCGCATCGGCTCGAACAGCCCGTAAAAGCTCAATCCCTTGCATCACAGGCATATTCCAATCCGACACCACCAACCCAAAGCCACCAGCCTTCAATTTTGTCAAAGCGTCCTGCCCGTTTTCGGCTTCCATGATGTCCGAAAAGCCGATTTGCCGTAAGACGTTTTTGACTATACGTCGCATGGTAGACATATCGTCCACCACCAGCACTTTCATCCCGGTATTAATCATGATGTGCTCCTTACGCCTTGGGGCATGAAATCCCAGGCAATGTGGGTATTCCCATTAAATAATCATTGCAGATTCATTGACATTCTTATTATCGTGGACCTACCTGGCATATTGGAAATTCGGTTTCCTTCTCTTGTTTCTTTAGCCGTCCTTAAAATTTTTTACATTTCGGCTTTCGTTATTTCATAGGACAATATTGGTAGCCGGCCCGTGCCGTTCACAAGGATAATGACTTTCTCAGGTGTTCACGACCTGAACCTTGATTGAAGGCAATTCCCCCGTATCTTAAGACAAGAAATAATTTCCGAGGACTCGGGAATGAATTGGTTTGGACAAACAAGGTTAGGAAGGAATGGGAAATTCTATCTCGAGCGGTGGGAAAGCCCTGAACGTTAATGCCTCTGACCACGTTCAAAAATTCTGGATACGCTTCCATGCTCATTCCGGGGCCTCTTGCCCTCAGAATATGAGCAGGTCATTCATGTGGCTCTCGGCCTATCCTCCAGGAAGAAAGTCAATGGCCACCAGGGGAAGTTAATTTAAACTGAACCTGTCCCGAGCCGCCTGTGGGGGCCCAGCTCCAACCATCACGGATTCTCCTCCAGCATTCTGCACCCAGGCTTCAATTTCTTCCCGAACAAAACGCCAGTGTTTCCCAACTTTATGCCCTGGGAGTCGACGTTCTCTTGCAAGCTTGTAGATTGTCGATTTTGGGACTTTCAAAAACGTCGATACTTCACTTAAGGTCAGCAAATCTTTCATTGTGGCACCCTCATTAGAGTTTGGTCAGTAATGTTTGTGGTATCGGACTAATCATGTGAAAACTTAAGACTTCTTCTTAGATAATAGAAAATTGTGCTCTCCTCACCAACTGATCCCGGCTTACGAAGGATGGTCACTCCATGTACCGCCCTCAGCGTAAGAGATGGGTTGAGATGACTGCCCCTCCTTTTCTCCTCGCAAAAAAATCAGGCCTTCAAATACACAAGTCAACTGTTCGACCCTCTCCTCTAATTCGCACACCGCTGAATGAAGATGCGAAAAGGTTGCCGAGGCAGCCCTGCATTCAAGTTGTTCAGCTTCCCTCCCTTCATGCATGGCATGCACGGCACTTAGCGCACCCTTCATCTGATGAGCCAGTCTTTGGAGCTCTGGACGATTCTGCATGTGAATAGCTTGATGCATCCCTTTGATCAAATCCGGGGTTGTGGCCTTAAATATGTGAAACAAGGAATACAGCAAACTCTCATCTCCCTCCAAGGCGTGCAACGCGATAGAGACCTCATAGAGCTTTCTCTCCGCTGGGGACTTTGATGGACTTCCCTCATGGTGCTCGGGTTTGGAGTCTCTAGTAGCAACCGAATTAGTTCCCGTCCGATCAGCCTTGTCACCTGCCTTCAATGAAGACGAGCGGATGACACCTCCGGGAACCAAACCTACCCATTGTTGGAGTATTCGTTCAAAGTCCCGTAAATGAACCGGCTTATACAGACAATCATCCATGCCGTTCTCCAGGCATTTTTGCCCATGCTCAGGAAGCACATGGGCGGTCATCCCGACAATTGGAATATGGGGAACCGGAGGAGAGGCCAACCCATGATGGCGATGCCAATAAGCAGATGTATGGACAAATGCTCCAGAATGTTCCAAATCCCGAATACGCTGAGTGGTGGCCAACCCATCCATATCTGGAAGTTCCCAGTCCATGACAATGCAATCCACCTCTGTATCTTTCAACAATGTCAAAGCTTGAGTTCCCGTGTCCACGATCGTCACTTGACATCCGAACTTTCCTAACATCCCCGCTGCGACCCGTTGATTCACGGGATTATCCTCCACAACCAGCACCGAAGGTCCTGCTTGTTCATTGACGAGGGGTGGCACAGGAACCTTAATAGTTCTCTGCCCTAACTCCACGGGATGCCGCTCAGATGTTCTTGGTAAATCTGACAGTCCCGGATGATCCATTTCGCCTAATATGCATTGAAAAAATTGCTTTCGGTGTAAGGGAAGCGTGATCATCCCATCAAACCTCAAACTTTTTGCTTCATCATCCTTGCGATACCAAAATGGCTTCAAACCAAAAACTTTAACGTCGTGAAACCGCGAAGAGGAGCGAATTCGTTCAACCCATTCCCGAACAGCCGATTTCTCCAGACGATCACTCAGAATTATTCCCGCGACATGACATTCCGATTCAGGGATACCTTCAAACATAATGTTCGCCAGATGAATGCTGTCAATCTTCAGAACTTTGGCATGCACTTCTTGAAGAAATTGCCCCATCACCCAACCCGACGATTGCTGGGAACCGATCACCCAAACCTCTTTGCCTGCAACTGATATGGCATCTGTGGATGGCGAATGAATAGTCCGTGAGGCTCGACAGGGAATATCACACCAAAAGGTCGATCCCACATTTGGCTGACTCCTCACACCGACGGTTCCCTGCATCAGCTCCGCTAATTGTTTGCATATCGCTAATCCCAAACCGGACCCTCCAAATTTCCGGCTCATGGAACTATCCGCTTGAGTAAATACCTGGAAAATTTTTTGCTGAACCTCCTCTGACATGCCAAGGCCAGTGTCTTGAGCCGACAATCGAATCCACAGCGGAGACTCCCCGTCCGGATCACCGGAAAGGTCATTACGGCCATCCCGATGCCCACCGCCCTCAGGATTCCTTGGATGAATGAGCGACCCGCGCAGCAAAACCGATCCCTCCATCGTAAATTTCAGCGCATTTGAAAGATAATTACAAAGAATTTGTCGCAAACGATGCGGGTCGCCAAGCAGCTCGGAGGGCACCTCCGGGTCAACATAGGCTGCCAAATCCAGCCCCTTTCGATGCGCCCGCTCTGAAAACAGATCAATGACCTCTTCAAACAAAGACATTAAATTAAACCCAATGCTTTCCAATGCCAATTGACCAGACTCAAGCTTTGAAAAGTCCAAAATATCATTGATGATGGTAAGCAATCCCTCACCGGACATACGAATAATATTGACACATTCCTGTTGCTCATGATCGAGAGATGAGTCAAGCAAAACCTCCGCCATCCCGATCACTCCGTTTAAGGGAGTGCGAATTTCATGACTCATCACAGCTAGGAACGCTGCCTTGGCTCGAGTCGCAGATTCGGCCTTTATTAACGCATGATCCAGTTCATGATTTTTTGCCTCCAAGGTATCCGCAAAAGCCGACAATTCTTCTGCGGCTCGCTTGGGTTCCGTAATATCCATGCCATAGCCACGAAGCAATCCCAAATCTGCATGGGGGGCAAATGTCCAGGAATATTGCCTCTCTCCAACACTCACCTCGTAATGCATCTCTAGATGTCTCTGTGACAAACACCGCCTAGCCAACTCCAAAAACCGTTCAGGCAAAGCCGTGGTAAACCCGTCCTGACCGATATGGGCTTCCTCCATCAGGCGAACCATAGCGGGATTAGCATACAAAAGTTGTCCTGCCGCATCCACTTCAATCACGGGAAACGGATTTTCCTTTGGAATGGACGCTAACCGGCGCGTTTCTTTGGTCAGTTTCATTTCTGAACTGAGATCTCGAAACATCAACAGGAATCCAGAAGCCTCCATGTCATCCACCACAAGGCCTTTCAATTCCACCCAACACCATGTCCCCTGCCGACTTCGCAGACGAGTCCGTGGAACCCATAGCATCGTTTTCTCTAGGAGTAATCCTGATAGAGGACAGATTTCCGTGCGGTCTTCCTCACAAGGGACCAGACATTCTAGGAGGTCATGACAGGACACATTCGTGGGACAAGCGGCTCCCCACCCTAACAGGCGTGAGCCGGCCAAATTCATATGGGTGAGTTGTCCCTTGCGATCAACCAGACACACCCCGACCATCAACCCATCCCATAGAGTCTGAAACAAAGGAGAATCGTCCCACATGAGCTAGGAGAAAATTTCCCGAAGATTTATTGAAGGATCTGCTGAATCAAGCACTTTCGTAATCCTCACTTCATACTTTAATGCTGAATGCGTCGCTAAATTTCTCACCTCGGGCTCCTTGAGAATCTCACCAGTGCATGTTCTGATAATTTTCACCTGGGGCCTCACGCTCATCTCAGGATTCTGCTTCACCACGACAGCATCCTCACCAGTGGAAAGTTGAACAACCGTGCCCACAGGATATACTCCCAACACACGAATCATGGCTTCCACAAACCGTGTTGGAAACTTTCCCTTTTGTGCTTCTTGGTAGACTCGCCGAATCGCTAAGGACACAGGAAAGGTTCCGGAGGAATTTCCCACAGCAAGCAACTCATCAACATAATCGGTGAGACCCAATAGAGTCCCAGAATCGGAGACCGGCTTCGCCCCTAAAACGGTGGAATATCCTGACCCATCGAGATAGGCATGATGTTCATGCACAATATGAGCGATTTCCTGGGAAAATTGCGATTTTTTATTAATCAACGCCACGCTTATATCCACATGTTGCTGCAACAATGAATAATCAGCTCCCATGGCCCCCCATCGTGTCTGGACGAGGTTGAGTGGCAGCCTCATATAGCCGACATCATGTAACAACGCGGCGACCGCGATCTCTTCCAGTTGCCTCACCTCCCACTTGAGTTGTAGGCCAACTAGAATCGCCAACAAAGCTGTATCGACAACATGCGAGTAGAGTGTGGGATCAAACTGCTCAAGATGCCCAATGAGCATGATCTCGGCGACCACAGTAGGATGAGCTAATGCCTTTTCAACCAAAGCCTTGGCCGCCTCCTGCATGTCGGCGTGAGGAATCACCAGGCCGGTTTTGACGCCTTCAAACATGCCTTCTAAGGCCGCAATCGTATCTCCACGCAAACGGATTATCTGTTCTTGCGGTTCATCTTCCAGTCGATTTTTCCCCCCTGAGGAAGATGATGTGAACTCTTGTCTGAAAGAATCATCCTGATCGGGAAGCATCTCTGTCTCCAGATGACACTCCCGGGTAGCCTCAACGGGAAGGGGTTCTGCATCAGGCGACACATCAAGCCCCTTGGCAGTATCAATTTCGACTTCTTGAATGCCAGACTGGAGCAATTCCTGCACATCGTGGGAAGAAAGAAGCCGGCGGTGACGAAAAAACGGAGACTTCCACCAGGAATCGAGGATTCGAACCAAATACATGCCTGCACATATCTGTGAACAGGCAAGACGCTTTCGAGTCGTCATTGATGAGTGCGCTCCGAGAGAACGGCTATTGATAGAAATCTTGATTCATGAAGAGTCAGGAGCAGAAACAGATCTGCCCGCCTCACGACTACACCTTCCACTGCTATTTCCAAGATTTTTTATGGGGTATCCATCTTCGCCTTTTCGAATTGATCCCCACTAAACTTCGTCGGGAATTTTGGAAAAAGGTTCTCATTCGTATCACGCCTTACCCTTGCCCTTCTTCCCTTGCGTTTCACAATGCACTCAAATTTTCAATGGGGAGGGAGAGAACCTAGGCCTGGGGAAAATGGATATGACGATTACACCCCTGATGACACAGCCGCCATTTGAGGAACCTCACCAATTGTCTGATAAATGGGAATCATTTTAGCGACATTGGCTAAATCCAAAACCTGACGAACATACGGCTGCGGATTCACCAGGTTGAAGGGAATTTTTTTACTTTTGAGAGTTTGATAAGCAATCACCAAAATACCCAAGGCGGAACTGTCCACAAACGATACCTGTCCAAAATCTAAGACAACCGGCAATTCCTCTTTCATTGCCCCATCCAAACTGTCTTTGAAAATTTTTCTTGCGCCAAAGTCAAACCGTCCTGCCAGATGCAGGATCACGGCTTTTTCACTCTTTTCTTGCGTGACATTCATAAACTCCTCCATGGTATATGCCAGGAAACCTTCCTGACTATCCTTTGATCATCCAACTCTTCTTATCGGTAAGGATTCACAAAGAATTAAACATTCCTGGTTTATCCCTTCAACCTCAGATTGCTTAATCTTATAACAACCGAAGAGACTGTGGATGATGCGAGCGGGTGGGCACCATAACGTCTCCTGTACCTCGACTTGCTGAAAATTCGAACTGAGAAAATTACGCAGTTTGTCGTAATTCAGGAAGCAATCCTTTCGAGGGAACCTGTCGAGCGCTCTCCTCAGTCCACCAAAGGACATGAATGCCATCTAGCAAAATATTACGCTCTTCGACTGAGGCCGTTCGAATGGATCAGGCAATGCAATGAATCAAAACCTCCACTAAGCCTTCCTTACTCGGTACACTGACGTACCGTTCACCGGCACACGTTCAAAATGGTCATCGATGGCCAAGGTCGTTTCAGTGACTCCGAGAATCAAATACCCATGAGATGCGAGAATGCCTCGAATACGGCAAAGAATGTCTTTCCTGGTCTCCATATCGAAATACATCATGACATTCCGCATGAACACCAGATCCATTCTCGGAAGAACCGGCCACGAACCGGCCAGATTCATCTCCCAAAATTCGATCATATTCCGCACATCATCACGAATCCGCCATTCCATCCCTTGCCGTGAAAAGTAGGTATTTAGTAAATGGGAAGAAAGACCTCGTTTCACCTCGAATGATCCATATCGGCCTTCCCGGCCACGCTTAACCATTTCCTGGGAAATATCGGTGGCAATCAAACGAATATTCCAGGACGTCAGTTCTGGGAAATAGTGCAGAATTGTCAAGAGAATTGAATAGGGTTCCTGTCCGCTGGAACTGGCCCCGCACCAGATATGCAAACGTTTGATATCCCGATTCGCTTGAATCACTTCCGGCAGAAGCCGGTCTTTTAGGGTTTGAAATGGAACGGGATCGCGAAAAAAACTCGTTTCATTGATGGTCATGGCTTCCACAACCCGCTTGTGCAACGGGCCATCGGAAGTCTGGCGGAGTTGAGAAACCAAATCAGCTATTGTTCCGAAGCCTTCCTGTTTGGATAAGGGCTCAAGCCGTGATTGCAATAAATAAATCTTCTGCGGCTCTAAAACCATGGCTGACCGCACCTGAATCAGATTCCGGATATAGGCGACATCTTCAAAGGAAATTTCTGGAGTCACAAGGTTTCTACTGGT